>NZ_JAVIWK010000001.1:6460240-6766642 GCF_034314165.1 Pseudomonas sp. Bout1
GCCCAGCGCCGCATGGCGGGCGGGGACAGGTGTTTGCCCTGTCGCAACAAGACCAAACCGGCCAATGGCGCGATCAGGCATGTCGCCAATCCCAGGTAGGCGATCAGCGTGCCGCTCTGCAGCAAAATCTGCCATTGATTGGCGGCCAGGCACACCACACCCGGCAGCACACTGAAATACCAAGGCCGGCGAAACACCAGCAGCATTGCCAGCGGCAGCAATACGCCGAATACACCGAACATCAACTGCGACGAAAACGCCGCAGCCAATCCCACCGCGATCAGCGCCAATCCTCGATCAACCGTAGCCTTCTGCTGCCATCCTCGCGCAACCAGCATGCCCAGTGCCAGCGTCGGCAACACGTTCAGGGTATCGGCGTCGTTGATGAACAGGCGGTACGGCACTTCACTGATCACACTGAACAGCAACAACCAACCCAGATACCGCCAACGAGCAGGCGCCTGTCCGGCGCGGTGCAAATTCGCCGCAATCGCGAGGCAAAACCACGGGAATGCCAGGCGCCCCGGCACGTAGAGCCCGTCCAGGCTCAAACCGACATAGCGCAGGTGGTCCAGCACCATACTCAGCAGCGCCAGCCACTTGAGCAAGTCCAGGGCGCCATCGCGGACGCGGCTTACAGGAACGCGTTCAGAACCGTGCATAATTCCCCAATGACTTTGCATTAACAGTGCGTGCGCCCGCCCGACAATCTTGGGTAAAGTGCGCACCAACATCGACCACAGGACTGGGCCATGACTGACAAGAGCCAACAATTCGCCAGCGACAACTATTCCGGCATCTGCCCGGAAGCCTGGGCCGCCATGGAACTCGCCAACCAGGGCCATCAACGCGCCTATGGCGATGATGAATGGACCCACCGCGCCGCCGACGGTTTCCGCAAACTGTTCGAAACCGACTGCGAGGTGTTCTTCGCCTTCAACGGCACCGCCGCCAACTCCCTGGCCCTGTCTTCACTGTGCCAGAGCTACCATAGCGTGATTTGCTCGGAAACCGCCCACGTCGAAACCGACGAATGCGGCGCGCCGGAGTTTTTCTCCAACGGCTCCAAGCTGCTCACCGCACGTACCGAAAACGGCAAGCTGACCCCGGAGTCGATCCGCGAGATCGCACTCAAGCGTCAGGACATTCACTACCCAAAACCCCGCGTAGTCACCCTGACCCAAGCCACGGAAGTGGGCAGTGTGTACACCCCGCAAGAAATCCGCGCCATCAGCGTCACCTGCAAGGAGCTGGGGCTGAACCTGCACATGGACGGCGCGCGCTTCTCCAACGCCTGCGCATTCCTGGGCTGCTCGCCGGCCGACCTGACCTGGAAAGCCGGCGTCGACGTGCTGTGCTTTGGTGGCACCAAGAACGGCATGGCGGTGGGTGAAGCGATCCTGTTTTTCAACCACAAACTGGCTGAAGACTTCGATTACCGCTGCAAGCAAGCCGGGCAACTGGCGTCGAAGATGCGTTTCCTGTCGGCCCCGTGGGTGGGTCTGCTGGAAAACGACGCGTGGCTCAAGCACGCCCGCCACGCCAACCACTGCGCGCAATTACTCAGCCGTTTGGTGGCGGATATTCCTGGGGTCGAGTTGATGTTCCCGGTGCAGGCCAACGGCGTGTTCCTGCAACTGTCGGAACCGGCGATTGCCGCGCTGACAGCCAAGGGCTGGCGGTTCTACACCTTCATCGGCAAAGGCGGCGCGCGGTTCATGTGTGCGTGGGATACCGAGGAAGAGCGCGTAAGGGAATTGGCTGCGGATATACGGGAAGTGATGAGCGCATAAAGTAGGAATTAGGCCATCGAATACTGGCGGAATGCCGAGACTGTTTTTTGATATTTCTGACAGCATCACGACCGATTTTCATGGACTAGCCTCTTGGAACCCGGAAGGAAAAGGCCGATACCGCTGCCACCTTTCGGGACTCACCGCCTGCCGAATGATCGGCCGGAAACGGAAATCCAGCAGAGGGCAACACCATGGAAAATCAAATCTATAGCACTAACCTGCAAGGCGAAGGCGCAATCAACACCACCGTCATCGACTGGAATGAGTTCAGGAAGGCTATCAACGTCGGCGACACCATCAAAGAGCCTGCGAGGACACTGCGGGTCACTGATAAAGTCTACGAACTGACAGCCTCAGGCCAGCACTTCGTCGTGCATATCTACACGCAATAACCGTTACCCCGTAAGGCCCGCGTCGAAGACTCATGACCTTCGACGCGGCACTGATCAAAACTCGATCCGCACATCCCCCTTCGGCACGCTGCAGCACGACAGGATGTAACCCTCGGCTTCGTCTTCCTCGGTGATCCCGCCGTTGTGGTCCATCTCGACCTCCCCGCCCAATTTCATCACCTTGCACGTCCCGCAAATCCCCATGCCGCAGGCCTTCGGAATCAACAAGCCCAGCTTGGCCGCCGCTGCGTGTACGGTCTCGCCCGGCGCCACCCGGATGCTTTTGCCGGAGGCGATGAATTCCACCTGGTGCAGGTCCGCCAGGTCGATCTCTGGTGCATCCGCCGCCTGCTCGGCTTGCTCCACCGCGTCGGCACGGGCTTCCGGCGGCGTCGCACCGAACGATTCCTCGTGATAACGGCTCATGTCGAAGCCGGCGACTTCCAGCAGGCGTTTCACCGCGCTCATATAGGGCGTTGGGCCGCAGCAAAAAACTTCGCGCTCCAGGAAATCCGGCACCATCAGTTCCAGCATCTTGTGGTTCAGGTACCCGCGATAGCCGGCCCAGGGCTCACCCAGCCCGTGCTTTTCGCAGATCAGGTGCAGGCTGAAGTTGTCGATGCGCGACGCCATGTGCTCCAGCTCGCGGTGGTAGATGATGTCTTTCGGTGAGCGGGCGCTGTGGATAAACGTCATGTCGACGTTGGCATTGGTGTCGTAATACCAGCGGGCCATGGACATGACCGGTGTAATCCCGACACCACCGCTCAAGTACAGGACTTTCGGGTGGCTGAAGTCGATCGCGTTGAACAGCCCCACCGGCCCGTGTACAGCCAACTCCTGGCCTTCGTGCAGCGTGTCGTGCAGCCAGTTGGACACCTTGCCGCCCGGAACGCGCTTGATGGTCACCGAGAAGCTGTAAGGCACCGAGGGCGAGCTGGAAATGGTGTACGAGCGCATGATCGGCTGGCCTTCGATTTCCAGCTCCAGGGTGACGAACTGCCCCGGCTTGAAAAAGAACAGGATCGGCTGGTCGGCCATGAAACAGAAGGTGCGCACGTCCCAGGTTTCCTGGATGACTTTGACGCAACGGACGATGTGCCGACCATTGGCCCAGGTCTGGGTTGTTACCGGGTTCAGGAAGCTGTTGGACATGCTGTTCTCCATAGCCGTGTGATCGGCCTTATGGTGGCGATTCTGCGTAACGCGCTCACCTGCCATTTACCTATCTGCGACATTCACATACTTATCGCGACCAGCCCCCATACCACGGGGGTTGCGCGTCGGGAACAGAGTGGGCCATGTCGCTCATGGATAAGGTTCCGGCCTGCGCCGGCCCCACACTCGCTTCACATAAAGACGCTTTCTTTACGCCTTGCATAGCACCAACCGTAGCCACTATTCGCCGGCCACACAGAATGGCCATGAGGACACACACGATGGACGTCACCGCAACCTTAAGCTTGGGCGATCCGCTGGAACCCGCACGCAAGGCCACCGCGCAAATGCTGCAAGAGCGCGAGCGTACGTTTTCGCTGCCGCAGCCGTTTTACTCTGATGAGCGGCTGTTCGATATCGACATGCAGGAAATTTTCCAGAAAGAGTGGTTGATCGCCGGCATGACGTGCGAGATCCCCACCAAGGGCAACTACATCACCCTGCAAGTGGGCAAGAACCCGATCATCGTGATCCGTGGCGCCGATGGCGTGGTGCACGCGTTCCATAACGTGTGCCGCCACCGCGGTTCGCGCTTGTGCACCAGCGACAAGGGCAAGGTCGCCAAGCTGGTGTGCCATTACCACCAGTGGACGTATGAACTCGACGGCCGCCTGCTGTTCGCCGGCACCGAGATGGGCGCCGACTTCGACATGAAGCAGTACGGCCTCAAGCCGGTGAACGTGAAGACCGCTGGCGGCTACATTTTTATCAGCCTTTCACAGAACCCGCCGGCCATTGACGACTTCCTGTCGACCCTGAGCCACTACATGGAACCGTACGACATGGAGAACACCAAGGTGGCGATCAGCACCACCTTGTTTGAAAAAGCCAACTGGAAGCTGGTGCTGGAAAACAACCGTGAGTGCTACCACTGCAACGCGTCGCACCCGGAACTGCTGAAAACCCTGCTGGAATGGGACGACGTCACCGACCCGCGCGCCGACCAGGCCTTCAAGGACCACGTGGCCGCTTCCGCCGCCGCGTGGGACGCCGAGAAGATTCCTTACGCCCACGCCAGCTTCGGCCTGCGCAACCGCATCGTGCGCATGCCGTTGCTCAAGGGCACCGTGTCGATGACCCTCGACGGCAAGCAAGGCTGCAACAAGCTGATGGGCCGCATCAAGAACCCCGACCTGGGCTCGATGCGCATCCTGCACCTGCCGCACTCGTGGAACCACTGCATGGGCGATCACATCATCGTGTTCACCGTATGGCCGATCAGCGCCCAGGAAACCATGGTCACCACCAAGTGGATCGTGCACAAGGACGCCGTGGAAGGTGTGGACTACGACGTCGAGCGCATGCGCAAAGTGTGGGACGCCACCAATGACCAGGACCGTCGCCTGGCCGAAGAGAACCAACGCGGCATCAACTCCACCGCGTATCAGCCAGGGCCGTACTCCCAAACCTATGAGTTTGGCGTAGTGAACTTTGTGGACTGGTACAGCGAGCGGATGCTAAGTAACTTGGGGGCGGCGCCGGCGCCGTACCTCAAAGGCGTCGCCGTACACGAGTAACCGGCTGACACGCCGCCGAGCAAAATGTGGGAGCCGGGCTTGCCCGCGATAGCGATTTAACATTCAACCCCTCTGTTGGCTGTTACTCCGTCATCGCGGGCAAGCCCGGCTCCCACACGGGTTTGTGACTGTACAAAATTCATCCAACACCCTGACAGACCGCTGCCCGCCTTACTTCCAGCCATTGCCCAACAACTTATCCACAGAGCCACCCACAGCAATTGTGGGCAACTGCGCTTTCGTTCTGAAATAAAACCAAGAAAATCCGTGACTTATTCAAAGAGACGGGTTTTATTGCACATTGATCGTTTTTTGATCTAACGCCTGAAGGCCACGTTCTATATGGCCTACAGAGGAACGCAAACACCTTATCCACAGAAGCGCCAACAGACTTTGGGGGCAACTTTGAGCTGTCTGTGGAAAACCGCCTGAAACTGAGCAAAATCGCGGCCTTGAGCGTGAAAACAAGCTGAAAAGCCGAGATTGATCACGTTTTAACCAATACGCTGAAGACCACGTTTTATATGGCCCACAGCGGATAGCGAACATCTTATCCACAGAAGCACCAACAGACTTTGGGGGCAAGTTTGCGCCGGGCAATTTCCTTATCCACAGAAAAACCCAAGGAAAAACCGCCAGTTAGGTTGGTTGTTTTTCGTACAGCGCGCTGCAGGGCTTGATTTGCATGGGCTGTGGACAGCCGCGAACAGGTTATCCACAGGTGGGTTAACAGGGATTGTGGGTAAACTCGCAAACGCCACAAAACCCTGTAGGAGCCGGGCTTGCCCGCGATGGCGGTGTATCAGCCAACAGGGATGTCGCTTGTGATGGCCTCATCGCGGGCAAGCCCGCTCCCACAGTGGATCAGCGCACTACACCTTCTTCTATGAGCAGCTTGAGAATGGCTTGGGCGCCGTCTTCCGGGCTCACACCCTTGAGCACCTGCCCACCGCCACCGCTGGCCTTGGCCGTTGCGGCCTTCATCCGATCCGCGCCGCTCTTGGCCTTGATCACCTTGAGGCGCTTGGGCCGTGGCTTGGCCGGCTGCAACACAGCGCCTGTGAATAACTCATCCTCCAGCACCTCAACGTCGTGGGCTTCCAGCACCCCGCGCTGGGCCGGGCCGTAGGCGCTTTGCCTTGGCTTGGGCGCCGCGTTATCCACCGTGGCCAGGAATGGCAGGCGCACCTTCAGGCGCCGTCGCTGCCCACGTGGCAGCGCTTGCAGCACATGGGCCACGCCGCCTTCGATGGACTCCACCTGGGCCAGGCCAACGATCAGCGGCCAGCCCAGTTGCTCGGCCAGCAGGAACGGCAACATCCCCGAGCCTTCGCCGGTTTCCGCCTGGCTGCCGGTGAGCACCACTTGGGCGCCAGCGTCCCGCAGGTAGTCACTGAGCACCGGCAAGGCATCCGCGCCCGCTGGCTGTTCAAGCACATGAAGCTGGGGCAAGCCCATGCCCAGGTAAGCGCGCAAGGTGGGTTCGGCAATGTCGCCGGCATGCAGCACTTGCAGGCTGTCCCCAGCGAGCTGCAGGCCCAGCTCAACTGCACGTGCGTCCTGCTCGGCGCGGCGTGGGCGGCCCGAAGTCGGGTGGGCGCCGATGGACACCAGGCTGATTACATTCGTCGTGGTCATGGCCATTTCCTTAAGCCGCATCGCGCTTGGCGCCGTGGCGGTAGGCCTCGACCGCAACGATCAAGGCTTGCAGAATCGCGGCACTTTCGCCGATCACCGACAGGTCGGCACGCTTGATCATGTCGCAGCCCGGGTCGAGGTTGATCGCCACCACCTTGTCGCAGGCACCAATGCCTTGCAGGTGCTGGATCGCCCCGGAAATCCCCACCGCCACATAAACCCGTGCGGTGACCCAGGTGCCGCTGGCGCCCACCTGACGGTCACGGGCCATGAAGCCGTCGTCCACCGCCACCCGCGAGGCGCCTTCTGTAGCGCCCAACGCAGCAGCGGTCTGGTGGAACAGTGCCCAGTCCTTGACGCCGTTGCCGCCCGAGAAAATAAACTCGGCCTCGGCCATGGGAATCGCCGCCGGGTCCACCGCCACCGCGCCCAAATCCTCAATGCGCGGCAAGCTGCGCGCCAGGCCTGTGGATAACTCCACCGGCAGCACTTCATGGCGGGTTTCGCTGACGGGCTCGGCGCATTCCACCGCCGCCAGAATCATCCGTGGCAATGGCCGGGCGAGGTCTTCCTGGCCGGCACCTGCGCGGCCAATACATTCCTGGCCCTTGATCTGCCAGACCCGCGTGGCCGGGCGCTCCTTGAGGCTCGCGGCAAAGCGCCGGCCCAATTCGCCGCCACCGCTGCGGCTGTCCGGCAGCAACCAATGGCGTGGGTTGAACTGGTTATCCACAGCCCGCAGACCGTGAACCCGTTGCTCCGGGGAATAACCGCCGAATTCGTGACCGTCCAGCACCAGCAACCGGTCCACACCGGCGGTGGCGAAGGCGTTTTCCTTGTGCTCGCCGAACACCACGGCGAGTACCGCACCGTCGTTGCCGGCCAATTGCCGGGCCAGGCCGAGCAAGTCGCGGTCGTGGCTGCTCAGGCGCCCGCCGACCATGTCCGGTACTACGTTGATGTAGAACGCGGGCGCCGGTACCTGATGCAGCGGCAATTGCACTTGCACCGCCGCCGAACGCTTGGCCGCACCGCCCTGCTGCGCGCCGCTGCGGTCAATTCGCTTGATGCCATTGGGGCCGATAAAACCGACACCGTGCACGTTCTTGCGGATAACACCGTTAGGCCCCATCCAGCTCTGTTGCACCGGCTGCATCGCCGCGTGCAGCGGGTGCAGGCGGTTACGGGCGATCCATTCGGCCCGCGGGTCGCGGCGAGTAATGTCGCTCATCAATGCACCTTCGCAGGTTCGCGTTTCACGGTTTTGGCCGGAGTGGCGTCTTCGAGCAAGGCGTCAGCCACCAGCTCGGCAATGTCTTTGATCAATGGGCGCGGTTCGACCACGCCTTCCAGCATCGCCGTGCACTGTGGGCAACCCACGGCCACCAGCTCGGCGCCGGTCTCGCGGATGTCTTCCATGCGCATGTCGGGGATCCGCTGCTTGCCGGGAATGTCGGTAATCGGCGCGCCGCCACCGCCGCCGCAGCAGCGTGAGCGAAAGCCCGAGCGTTGCATTTCCTTGACCTCGATGCCCAGCGCCCGCAGCACTTGGCGTGGTGCCTCGTACTCGCCGTTGTAGCGGCCCAGGTAGCACGGGTCGTGATAGGTCACGCTGTTGCCTTTGTGCTGGCCCAGGTTCAGGGCGCCGGCGTCGATCAGCTCGGCCATGTAGGTGCTGTGGTGCTGCACGAGGTAGTCGCCACCGAAGGCGCCGTATTCGTTTTTCAGCACGTGGAAACTGTGGGGGTCGCAGGTGACGATGCGCTTGAAGCGGTATTTGGCCAGGGTCTGGATATTGCGTGAAGCGAGCATCTGGAAAGTCGCTTCATCCCCCAGGCGCCGGGCCACGTCGCCGCTGTCGCGCTCTTCCAGGCCCAATACGGCGAAGTCGACCTTCGCCGCTTTCAGCACTTTGACGAACGAGCGCAGGGTGCGTTGGTTGCGCATGTCGAACGCGCCGTCGCCGACCCAGAACAGCACATCCACGGTTTTTTTGTCACTGAGCAACGGCAGGCTCAAGTCCGCTGCCCAGTTCATCCGCCCGCCCGGCGCAAAGCCGCCCGGGTTGTCGGTGGCGATCAGGTTTTCCAGGACTTCGGCACCCTTGTTCGGGGTTGCGCCTTTTTCCAGCGTGAGGTGGCGGCGCATGTCGACGATGGCGTCCACGTGCTCGATCATCATCGGGCACTCTTCCACACAGGCGCGACAGGTGGTGCAGGACCACAGGGTTTCAGGGTCTACCAGGCCGTTGACGATCGGCTGGTGCGGGTTGCCGCTGTGTTCGCCAATGGCTTTGCCAGGGTAAGGGCTGCCGGCGAACTTGGCGTCGGTGCCACCGGCCAGGCCGACCACCATGTCCTGGATCAGTTTTTTCGGGTTCAGCGGCTGGCCGGCGGCGAACGCCGGGCACGCTGCTTCGCACTTGCCGCATTGCACGCAGGCGTCGAAGCCGAGCAGTTGGTTCCAGGTGAAGTCCACCGGTTTTTCCACGCCCAAGGGTGCGGTTTTGTCAGCCAGGTCCAGGGGTTTGAGGCCGGTGGAACGGCCACCGCCGAAGCGCTCGGCGCGGCGGTGCCAGGCCAGGTGCAAGGCGCCGGCAAAGGCGTGTTTCATCGGGCCGCCCCAGGTCATGCCGAAGAACATTTCGGACACGCCCCACAACACGCCCAGGCCGAGCAAGGCGGCGAGCAGCCAGCCACCGAAGTCCGCCGGCAGAATCCCGGCCACCGGCAAGGTCACCAGGAAGAAGCTCACCGAAAACGCCATCAGGCTTTTCGGCAGGCGCATCCACGGGCCTTTTGACAGGCGCGCAGGTGGGTTGCGACGGCGCAGGTAGACGAACGTGGCGCCGACAAACATCAGCACCGAGGCCAGCAGCAAGGCGTAGCCGAGGATGCGGTTATGCAGGCCGAAACCGTGCACCAGAATCGCCAGCAGCGCCGAGAGCACAAAGCCCAGCGCGGTGGCGACGTGGGTGTTGGCGATGTATTTGTCACGGGCGACCACATGGTGCAGGTCGACCATGTAGCGCTTGGGCATGGCCAACAGGCCGCCAAGCAGGTCGACCTTGGAAGCACGGCCACGGCGCCACATGTTCACCCGGCGCAAGGCGCCGAGGACCGCAAGGCCCAGGGCGGCAAACAGCAGGATGGGAAGAAGGGTGTTCAGCATGGTGAAGCTCCCAAAGACCACACAGGTCTTACATGGGAACCGGATCAATGTGGGAGCTGGCTTGCCTGCGATGGCATCACCTCGGTGTAACTGACACACCGAGGTGCCTGCATCGCGGGCAAGCCCGGCTCCCACAGAAAGCCGGCTCCCACATTGATCGGTTTCCACATTGGTTCAGTGTCGGGTCAGAAATCCTTGCACAGGCGCAGGGCGTCGTAGATGGCGGCGTGGGTATTACGCTGGGCCACACAGTCACCAATGCGGAACAGCAAGTACCCTTCACCCGGTTCGCTCAGGCACGGCTGCGGCTTGATCGCGAACAGGGCTTCAATGTCCATCTGGCCCTTGTTGCGCGAACCTTCCTTGAGCCCGTAGTAGATCTCTTCGTCCGGGCGCACGCCGTTCTCGACCACCACCTGGTCCACCACCCGTTCCTCTTTGGCTCCGGTGTATTCGTTCTCCAGCACCGCCACCAGCTTGTCGCCTTCGCGGTAGACCTTTTCCAGCATCATGTCGCCGGTCATGATCACTTCCTTGGGGTACATGCTGCGGTAGTAAGTCGGGAACGACGTACCGCCGATGGCCACGCCAGGCTTGATGTCGTCGGTGACGATCTCGACCTGGCTGCCCTTGTCTGCCAGGAAGTCCGCCACCGACATGCCGGTGAATTCGCAGATGGTGTCGTACACCAGTACGTTTTTGCCCGGCGCTACTTTGCCGTCGAGCACGTCCCAACTGCTGACCACCAGGCCTTCTGCCGCGCCCCAGTGTTCGTTCTGTTCCAGGAACGGATGACCGCCCACCGCCAGCACCACCACGTCCGGGCGCAGGTCGAGGATGGTCGCCGCGTCTGCCGCCACGCCCAGGCGCAGGTCGACGTTCAGGCGTGCCAGTTCCAGCTGGAACCAGCGAGTGATACCGGCAATCTGGTCACGCTGCGGGGCTTTCGACGCGGTAGTGATTTGCCCGCCGATAAATTCTTTTTTCTCGAACAGCGTCACGTCGTGGCCACGTTCTGCGGCAACCCGCGCCGCTTCCATCCCGGCCGGGCCGGCACCCACCACCACAACTTTGCGCTTGGGCCCGGTGGACTTCTCGATGATGTGCGGCACGCCCATGTATTCGCGGGACGTGGCGGCGTTCTGGATGCACAGCACGTCCAGCCCTTGGTACTGGCGGTCGATGCAGTAGTTGGCGCCGACGCACTGTTTGATCTGGTCGATCTGGCCCATCTTGATCTTGGCGATCAGGTGCGGGTCGGCGATGTGGGCGCGGGTCATGCCGACCATGTCCACGTAGCCGCCCTCCAGGATGCGCGTGGCCTGGTTCGGGTCCTTGATGTTCTGCGCGTGCAGCACCGGGGCCTTGACCACTTCCTTGATACCGGCCGCCAAATGCAGGAACGGCTCCGGTGGATAACTCATGTTCGGAATAACGTTGGCCAGGGTGTTGTGAGTGTCGCACCCCGAGCCGACCACGCCGATGAAGTCGAGCATGCCGGTGTCATCGTAGTACTTGGCGATCTGTTTCATGTCCTCGTGGGACAGGCCGTCCGGGTGGAATTCATCGCCGCACAAACGGATGCCGACGCAGAAATCCGGGCCGACTTCCTTGCGTACCGCCTTCAACACCTCAAGGCCGAAACGCATGCGGTTTTCGAAGCTGCCGCCCCATTCGTCGGTACGTTTGTTAACCCGTGGGCTCCAGAACTGGTCGATCATGTGCTGGTGCACCGCCGACAGTTCCACACCGTCCAGGCCACCGGCCTTGGCGCGTGCCGCAGCGCTGGCGTAGTTGCCGATCACCCGCCAGATTTCTTCCGGCTCAATGGTCTTGCAGGTGGCACGGTGCACCGGCTCACGGATGCCCGAGGGCGACAGCAACGTAGGCCAATGCTCGCCATCCCAGCGCGAGCGACGGCCCATGTGGGTAATCTGGATCATGATCTTGGCACCATGCTTGTGCATGGCATCGGCCAGGTTCTGAAAGTGCGGGATGATCCGGTCATCCGCCAGGTTCACCGACTTCCACCAGCCTTGCGGGCTGTCGATAGCCACACTGGAAGAACCGCCGCAGATCGCCAGGCCGATCCCGCCCTTGGCTTTCTCTTCGTAATACTTCACATAGCGGTCGGTGGTCATGCCGCCGTCGGTGGCATACACCTCGGCGTGGGCGGTACTGAGCACGCGGTTGCGGATGGTCAGTTTGCCGATCTGGATCGGCGCAAACATTGCTTCGAAAGCCATGGCAGGGTCCTCGACTTACAACGGCTTGACGGTGAACAGGCCGTCGTCGTGGCCCTCTTCGGAGCCGCCGTAGACTTGCTCGGCCACCGTGCGCAGCTTGCTGCCGCGGGCTTCGAGGATCTGGTCCAGCGCGCCGGCAAACCAGCCGGTGAACATGTAGTCGACCTTGCGCCCGACCTTGCCGTACACGTAGACGAATGCCGAGTGTTCGAGCTTGACGCTGGCGGTGCCTTTGTCGAGGTCGATGTCCTGGATCTTGAACAGGCCCCAGCCACGCTGCGACAGGCGCTTCATATAGTGTTCGAACACCGCGACGCCTTCCAGCCCATGACATTCCGCTTCTTTTTCACACCAGTGCCAGGCGGATTTATAGCCGGCCTTGTAGAGGATTTCGGCGTAGGCCTCGCTGCCCAGGACTTCTTCGATACCCATGTGGTTGTTGACGAAGAAATGGCGCGGCACGTACAGCATCGGCAGGGCGTCGGAGGTCCAGACACCGGTTTCGCTGTCGACTTCGATAGGCAATTGCGGGGCGATCTTGGCCATGGAAACTTAACTCCGGAAAATTCGTTGTGTTGTTGGCCCGGTAGCAGCTGTCGAGCCCCAGCGAGGCTGCGTCGGGCGCGCCGCTGATCTGGAACCGAGTCGCGCCTGACGCAGCCTCGCTGGGGCTCGACAGCTGCTACGGGGCATCATTGTTTAGCGGTTGGCTTATTCGCCCCAGACGTCCTTCAGGACGTTGACCCAGTTCTCGCCCATGATCTTGCGCACCACGCGCTCAGGATGGCCGCGCTTGAGCAGGGTCTCGGTGAGGTTGGGGAACTCGCCCACGGTGCGGATGCCCAGCGGGTTGATGATCTTGCCGAAGCTGGTCAGGCGGCGGGCGTAGCCCTTGTCGTGGGTCAGCATTTCAAAGAAATCCTGGCCATGGCCCTGGGTAAAGTCGGTGCCGATGCCGATGGCGTCTTCGCCGACGATGTTCATGGTGTATTCGATAGCTTCGGCGTAGTCATCGATGGTGGAGTCGATGCCCTTGGCCAGGAACGGCGCGAACATGGTCACGCCGACAAAGCCGCCGTGGTCGGCGATGAACTTCAGTTCTTCATCGGACTTGTTGCGCGGGTGTTCTTTAAGGCCCGACGGCAGACAGTGGGAGTAGCACACCGGTTTTTTCGATTCCAGGATGACTTCTTCTGAGGTCTTGGAACCCACGTGGGACAGGTCGCACATGATGCCGACGCGGTTCATCTCGGCGACGATCTCGCGACCGAAGCCCGACAGGCCGCCATCACGTTCGTAGCAACCGGTGCCCACCAGGTTCTGGGTGTTGTAGCACATCTGCACCACGCCCACCCCGAGCTGCTTGAAGATCTCGACATAGCCAAGCTGGTCTTCAAACGCATGGGCGTTCTGGAAGCCGAAGATGATGCCGGTCTTGCCCTGTTCCTTGGCTTTGCGGATATCGGCGGTGGTTTTCACCGGGATCACCAGGTCGCTGTTCTCGCGGATCAGGGTCTGGCTGGCCACGATGTTGTTAATGGTGGCCTGGAACCCTTCCCATACCGACACGGTGCAGTTGGCAGCGGTGAGGCCACCCTTGCGCATGTCTTCGAACAGGTCGCGGTTCCACTTGGCAATGATCAGCCCGTCGATAACGATGCTGTCGGCGTGCAATTCGGCTGGGCTCATCAGGCGTCCCCTTATTGGCGATTCATGCGCCGAATCGTCTGCCGGCGCTTTGGGGCCAGCATATGCCCCGGGACGGAAGGAGCCGGGTGCAAAAACGACAAGGGAATTGCCGAAAGCGTCAATCCACGACAAAGGCCAACATGACATCTCTGACGGGCGTCTGTTATTTGTCTTACGCTTGAGCCAGAATTTGCTGATCAACTGATATGAGACGGCGCAATGAAATCGATTTTCCTGGCTTTGGCACTCATCGCAACCGGCGTGCACGCGGCTGAAGACACCGACAACACGCCTTGCGATGGCATCGAGAACGACAAGCAAACCCTGGAATGCGCCAGCTACAACAAAACCACCGCCGAGCAACTGCTCAAGGATAACTACCAGGGGCTGCTGGAACGCATGGGTTCGACCTATGGCAGCAACAAGACGCAGCTGGCAGACATTACCGCTCGTCTGAAGGATGCCCAGCAGAAGTGGGAAAAGCTGCGGGACGCCGATTGCGCCGTGGATACCTTCCCGGCAGTGGCGGGAAGCAAGGAATATGCGATCCAGCAAAACGACTGCCTGGCGCGAATGAGTGATGAACGGTCGGAGTTTTTAGAGTCGATTGGGCAGGAATAAGCCACAATCCACCCCTTTTCCCTCTGAAACAAGGCTATTCATGACTATCTGCGGCATCGAAATCAAAGGCAGTGAAGCCATTATTGCTGTCGCCTCGCTCGACGCTCAAGCATTGGGCCACGTCGCTCTGGCCACCAAGAAAATCTCCCTTGAAGACGATGATGAGGCGGCCAACGTCAAGGCCTTCGCCGCTCAGGTCAGCGCGTTCGTGCGTGAAAACTCCATCACTCACGTCGCCATCAAGAAGCGCAGCAAGAAAGGCGAATTCGCCGGTGGCCCGACTACGTTCAAGATTGAAGGTGTGTTTCAGTTGCTGGAGGGTGTTGAAGTGACGCTGCTGTCGCCGCAGACCATCAATGCGCAGAACAAGAAACACGACTTTGCGTTGCCTGCGACGCTGAACAAGTATCAGCATGAGGCTTACAAGGCCGCGTGTTCAGCCCTGCTGAAGAAATAAGCCACACCCCATATCTACTGTGGGAGCTGGCTTGCCTGCGATAGCGGTGTATCAGCCAGTACATCTGGCACTGAAACACCGCTATCGCAGGCAAGCCAGCTCCCACATTTAATCTTCGCTGTTCTCAAGAGCGGTGTTCATACCGCTTCCCGGCGCCGATCTTCCCTTGGGCACTTGGCGAACCTTGCCCGGTAACTGCGGGTGAAATACGACGGCGACTCAAACCCGCACGCGATACTCACCTCCAGCACGCTCAAATCACTCTGGCGCAGTAACTGCCGGGCTTTCTCCAGACGCAAGCCCAGGTAGAAATTGCTCGGTGTATCGTTCAGGTGCAGCCGAAACAAGCGCTCCAACTGCCGCCGCGTGACCCTGATCGCCTCCGCCAGCGCCAGCGTGCTCAACGGCGGTTCGGTGTGCTGTTCCATCTCGCCAATCACCTGCACCAACTTTTTGTTGTTGATGCCGTAGCGTGTGGCGATCTGCATGCGCTGGTGGTCTTTGCGCGGGCGGATGCGGCCGAGCACAAACTGTTCGGACACCTGAATCGCCAACTCCGGCCCGTGGGCCTGGCTGATCAGGTCGAGCATCAGGTCGATGGACGCGGTGCCGCCCGCCGAGGTGATGCGCCGGCGGTCGATCTCGAACAGCTCTTGAGTCACCGTCAGCTGTGGATAAGATTCCTTGAAGGCGTCGATGGCTTCCCAGTGCAAGGTCAGGCGGTGGCCGTCGAGCAGGCCTGCTTCGGCGAGCACGCAAGCGCCGGTATCGATGGCGCCCAGGGTCACGCCGTCATGGTCGAGGCGGCGCAGCCAGTGTTCGAGTGTGGGCGTTGCGAACTTCAGCGGTTCGAAGCCGGCTATCACCAATAAGGTCGCGCCCTTCTTCAATGGCTCCAGCGCCGCGTCGGCGTTGACCGACATGCCGTTGCTCGCCAGTACCGCGCCGCCGTCGGCACTCAACACGTGCCAGCGATACAACTCGCCACGAAAGCGATTGGCAACCCGCAGCGGTTCGATCGCCGAGATAAAGCCGATGGCGGAGAAGCCCGGCATCAGCAGAAAGTAGAAATCCTGGGACATGGAGCGCTCTCGTAGGACGGGCAGCGTGGTCACTGTGATACGCCAGTTCAATCGGTCATTCAAGGGGGCAGGTCGCTGCAGTGCAAGAGCGGGTCGCCGCCGTGCGTTTTATCGCCCTTCAAGCTGCGTAACGTGTCTGCACGGTGCACAAAGACGCCGGAACCCACAATAACAACCTGCCGAGGGAACCACCATGAACCGACTGATCAGCCGCTGCGTGCTCGCACTCAGCGCCAGCGCCATTTTGAGCACCAACGTGATGGCAGCCGATGCGGCTTCTTGCCAGAACGTGCGTATGGGCGTGGTGAACTGGACCGACGTAATCGCCACCAGCGCCATGACCCAAGTATTGCTCGACGGCCTCGGCTACAAGACCAAACAGACTAGCGCGTCCCAACAAATCATCTTCGCCGGGATCCGCGACCAGCGCCTGGACATGTTCCTGGGCTACTGGAACCCGCTGATGACCCAGACCATCACCCCGTTTGTCGACGCCAAGCAGGTCAAGGTGCTCGACAAGCCATCGCTGGAAGACGCCCGCGCGACATTGGCAGTGCCGACTTACCTGGCTGACAAAGGCCTGAAGACTTTCGCTGATATCGCCAAGTTTGAAAAAGAACTGGGCGGCAAGATCTACGGGATCGAGCCCGGCTCGGGCGCCAACACCCAGATCAAGGCGATGATCGCCAAGAACCAGTTTGGCCTCGGCAAGTTCCAACTGGTGGAATCCAGCGAGGCCGGCATGCTCGCCGCCGTGGACCGCGCGGTGCGCCGCAAGGAAGCCGTGGTGTTCTTCGGCTGGGCGCCGCACCCGATGAACGTCAACGTGGCGATGACTTACCTCACCGGCAGCGATGATGCGCTGGGCCCGAATGAAGGCATGGCCACCGTGTGGTCCGTCACCGCACCGACCTACGCCGAGCAATGCCCCAACGTGCACAAACTGCTCAACAACCTGACCTTCACCGCCGCTGATGAGAGCCGAATGATGCAGCCGCTGCTGGATCACAAGGACGCATTGGAGTCGGCCAAGCAATGGCTCAAGGACCACCCGCAAGACCAGCAGCGCTGGCTCGAAGGCGTGACCACCTTCGACGGCAAGCCCGCCGCCGCGAACCTGCAATTGACCAGCAAATAAGCTCTTTTTGAATCACCGTTTCGCAGCCACTCCCGGCTGCGAACGGTATGACTACGCCTGAAAATCACGCCTGTAAGGAACCTGTCTCATGAACCACGACGTCATCATCACCTGCGCACTTACCGGTGCTGGCGACACGACCGCCAGAAGCCCTCACGTGCCGGTCACTCCCAAACAAATCGCTGCTGCGGCGGTGGAAGCGGCCAAGGCCGGCGCCACCGTGGTGCATTGCCACGTGCGTGACCCCGAAACCGGCAAGTTCAGCCGCGACGTGGCGCTGTACCGCGAAGTGATGGAGCGCATTCGCGAGGCGGACATCGACATCATCGTCAACCTCACCGCCGGCATGGGCGGCGACCTGGAAATTGGTGGAGGCGAGAACCCGATGGAGTTCGGTCCCAACACCGACCTGGTCGGCCCGCTGACTCGCCTGGCCCACGTGGAAGCGCTGCTGCCGGAAATCTGCACCCTCGATTGCGGCACCCTGAACTTCGGCGATGGCGACACCATCTACGTCTCCACCCCGGCCCAGCTGCGCGCGGGCGCCAAGCGGATTCAGGAGTTGGGCGTCAAAGCCGAACTGGAAATTTTCGACACCGGCCACCTGTGGTTCGCCAAGCAGATGATCAAGGAAGGCTTGCTCGACAACCCGCTGTTCCAGCTGTGCCTGGGCATCCCGTGGGGCGCACCGGCCGACACCACCACCATGAAGGCGATGGTCGACAACCTGCCGGCAGACGCGGTGTGGGCCGGCTTCGGGATTGGTCGCATGCAAATGCCGATGGCCGCGCAAGCGGTGCTGCTGGGCGGCAACGTGCGGGTCGGCCTGGAAGACAATCTGTGGCTGGACAAGGGCGTGCTCGCCACCAACGGCCAACTGGTGGAACGCGCCAGCGAGATCCTCAGCCGCCTGGGTGCGCGGGTCATGACCCCGGCCGAAGGCCGCGTGAAAATGGGCCTGACCAAGCGCGGCTGACGGTTGCGAGCATCACCGAACCTTGTGGGAGCCGGGCTTGCCCGCGATTGCGGTACACCTGCACCGAATACAGCGGCTGACACACCGCTATCGCAGGCAAGCCAGCTCCCACATTGATCACCGAACTCTTTAGGAATTTGCCATGAGCTTTATCACTGAAATCAAAACCTTCGCAGCGCTGGGCAGCGGTGTTATCGGCAGCGGTTGGGTGTCCCGCGCCCTGGCCCACGGCCTGGACGTGGTGGCATGGGACCCGGCCCCCGGCGCCGAAGCGGCGCTGCGCAAACGTGTCGCGAATGCTTGGGGCGCCCTGGAAAAACAAGGCCTGGCACCGGGTGCCTCGCAAGACCGCCTGCGCTTTGTGGCCACCATTGAAGAGTGCGTGAAAGACGCCGACTTCATCCAGGAAAGCGCCCCGGAACGCCTGGAGCTGAAACTGGAATTGCACAGCAAAATCAGCGCGGCGGCCAAGCCGAATGCGTTGATTGGTTCCAGCACCTCGGGGCTGTTGCCGAGCGAGTTTTACGAAGGTTCCACCCACCCGGAACGCTGCGTGGTGGGCCACCCGTTCAACCCGGTTTACCTGTTGCCATTGGTGGAAGTGGTGGGCGGTAAAAACACTGCGCCAGAAGCGATTCAGGCGGCAATCAAGGTGTACGAGTCCCTCGGCATGCGTCCGCTGCATGTGCGCAAGGAAGTGCCAGGGTTTATCGCTGACCGTTTGCTGGAAGCCTTGTGGCGCGAGGCGTTGCACCTGGTGAACGACGGTGTGGCAACCACCGGCGAGATCGATGACGCGATTCGCTTTGGCGCGGGTTTGCGCTGGTCATTCATGGGCACGTTCCTGACCTATACCTTGGCAGGCGGCGATGCCGGGATGCGCCACTTCATGGCGCAATTCGGCCCGGCCTTGCAGTTGCCGTGGACTTATTTGCCGGCACCGGAACTGACCGACAAGTTGATTGACGATGTGGTGGATGGCACCAGCGAGCAGTTGGGCACACACAGCATTTCGGCGCTGGAGCGCTATCGTGATGATTGCCTGTTGGCGGTGCTGGAGGCGGTGAAGACCACCAAGGAAAAACACGGCATGACCTTCGCCGAATAACCGCTGTTGATTCTCTGTAGGAGCTGGCTTGCCTGCGATGGCGATGTTGAATTCAGCGCTGCCATCGCAGGCAAGCCAGCTCCCACATTTGACCGAGTACATACCCGGAACTCATGACATGCCCGCACTCACCACCTACACCACCAAGATCCTCCCCGAGTGGGTCGACTACAACGGCCACCTGCGCGATGCGTTCTACCTGCTGATCTTCAGCTACGCCACCGATGCACTGATGGACACCCTGGGCCTGGACAGCGAAAACCGCGAAGCCAGCGGCAACTCGCTGTTCACCCTCGAACTGCACCTCAACTACCTGCACGAAGTGAAGCTGGGCGCCGACGTCGAGGTGCACACCCAACTGATCGCCCACGACCGCAAGCGCCTGCACCTCTATCACAGCCTGCATCTGGTGGGCGACGAAAAGGAGCTGGCCGGCAACGAACAGATGCTGCTGCACGTCGACCTTGCCGGGCCGCATTCGGCACCGTTCAGCGAGGCGGTGCTGGGCAAGCTCGCAAGCATCAGCGCCGAACAGATCGACCTGCCCAGGCCCGCCCTGCTCGGCCGCGTGATTGGACTGCCACCCCAAAAATAAGGAATCGCCATGCAAACCGCCGCCGCTGTTGCCGACTTCCGTACGTACCCGCTGATCAGCGACCTTGCCGATGTGCAGGTGCACAGCGATCACCTCAACGTGGAATGGGCCGACGGGCGGGTCAGCCCGTTTCATCACCAATGGCTGCGGGACAACTGCCCCTGCCCTGCCTGCGTCTACAGCGTGACCCGTGAACAGGTGCTGGAAATCGTCGACGTGGACGAAAACCTCACGGCGGTCAGCGCCCGCATTGAGCAGGGTTTGCTGACGGTGGAATGGCGTGGTGGGCATCGCAGCCGATACGATCCCGGCTGGCTGCGGGCACACGCCTACGACGATGAATCCCGCGCCGAACGCCGAGCCGCCAAGCCAAAATCGCGGCTGTGGGACCGTACTTTCGAGCTGCCCGTCTTTGACTACGCAGCACTGATGGAAGACCCGAAAGCGCTGCTGCAATGGTTGCTGGCGTTGCGTGACAGCGGCCTCACCCAAGTGCGTGGCGTGCCCACCGAACCCGGCTCGCTGGCGTTGATCGCCAAGCGCATTTCGTTTATCCGCGAGAGCAATTTCGGCGTGCTGTTCAACGTGCAATCCAAGGCCGATGCCGACAGCAACGCCTACACGGCATTCAACTTGCCGCTGCACAGTGATTTGCCGACGCGAGAGCTGCAACCCGGGCTGCAATTCCTGCACTGCCTGGTGAACGACGCCGACGGTGGCGAGAGTATTTTTGTCGATGGTTTTGCCATTGCGCGGGCGCTGCGGGACGAAGACCCGGAAGCCTTTCGCGCGTTGTGCGAGATCCCAGTGGAGTTTCGCAACAAGGACCGTCACAGCGACTATCGCCGGCTGGCGCCGATCATCGCGCTGGATGCCTTGGGTGACGTCGCCGAGATTCGCATGGCCAACTTTCTGCGCGGGCCGTTCGAGGCGCCAGCCGCGCAGATGCCGTTGCTGTATCGCGCCTATCGCCGGTTTATCGCAATGACCCGGGAAGCGCGCTTTCGGTTGGTCAAACGGCTGAATCCGGGCGAGCTGTGGTGTTTCGATAACCGCCGCACGTTGCATGCGCGTAATGCGTTTGACCCGGCATCCGGCGCGCGGCATTTCCAGGGCTGCTACATCGACCGGGATGAACTGCTGTCCAGGATATTGGTGTTGCAGAGGTAGACCGCTATCGCAGGCAAGCCAGCTCCCACATTCTGATTTGTGAACACCTTCAAAGGTGGGAGCTGGCTTGCCTGCGATGAGGCTAGTTGCGACCCCACAAATCCCAGCCAAAAAAAGCCCCGATCAAGCCGTGACTGGATCGGGGCAGAGTGCTTTGTGTGAGCTGCGCATCCCGAGGGTGACCAAACCTTCAAGCTGCTTGCTGGGTTGCAGTGTGCACATTCCGTGCGTTCATAAATGGCCCGAAAACGACCTGTTCATAGGTGTGCCGGACATTCGTGCATTCAGGTCTTGCCGACTCGCTGATGGCCTACCAGAATCGACCTCAGTTCCCCGCTCCCCTAACAAGGATAAACGTCATGATGCACGCGGATTTGATTGACCAGGATGACCTGCTGGGCCAACTGCGGTCGTTGGGTTTCGAAGTGTCGAGCGGCGCTACCGCCGAGCAGGCTTGTGAATGTGCGGTGCGCGGCTTGAGTGCGGCGCGGGCCAAGGCGCTCAAGGGTATGGTTGAGCAGATGTACACCGGCAGCGCGACGATATTGCCGGCGGTGAGGCAGGCGATCGACAAGCAGTTGTTACCGGCCTTGGTGCAGTTTCGGCAGAACTCTGGCGCCTGATACAGCTGCTTTGTGGCGAGGGAGCTTGCTCCCGCTGGAGTGCGAAGCGCTCCCAAAGATTTTGGGGCCGCTACGCAGCCAGCGGGAGCAAGCTCCCTCGCCACAAAAGCTCTGGTGGTGTTAGAGCCTTACGCTGGCAAACGTCGACTCATTGCGCGCCTGGCTCAACGCCGACAACGGCCCCGACAACGGTGACAACACCAGCGCCTGCGGAATCGGCATCATCGCCACTTGCTGCGTGGTATTGGAACCCACGCGCTCATCGCGCGGCGGAATGCCGAAGTACTCGCGGTAGCATTTGGAGAAGTGCGGCGTGGAGACAAACCCGCACACCGACGCCACTTCGATGATCGACATCGGTGTTTGCTTGAGCAACTGCCGCGCACGAATCAGGCGCAACTTGAGGTAGTAGCGCGACGGCGAACAGTGCAGGTATTTCTGGAACAACCGCTCCAGCTGCCGCCGGGAAACCGCGACGTACACCGCCAGTTCATCCAGGTCGATCGGCTCTTCCAGGTTGGCCTCCATCAGCGCGACGATTTCCTGCAACTTCGGCTGGTTGGTGCCGAGCATGTGCTTGAGCGGCACACGCTGGTGATCCTGTTCGTTGCGAATGCGTTCGTACACAAACATCTCGGAGATCGCCGCCGACAATTCACGGCCGTGGTCGCGGCTGATCAGGTGCAGCATCATGTCCAGCGGTGCTGTGCCACCCGAACTGGTGAAGCGGTTGCGGTCGAGGGTGAACAGGCGGGTGCTCATGGCCACGCGAGGGAAGGCTTCCTGCATCGACGCCAGGCATTCCCAGTGCACGCTGCAATCAAAACCATCCAGCAGGCCGGCGCAAGCCAGGGCCCAACTGCCGGTGCACACCGCACCAAGGCGCCGAGACTGACGCGCCTGGCTTTGCAGCCACGACACATGTTCACGGGTTACGGTGCGCTGGATGCCTACGCCGCCGCAGACAATCACCGTGTCCAGGGCCGGCGCTTTGTGCATGGAGGCATCGGGGGTGATTTGCAGACCGTCGCTGGCCCACACCTGGTTTCCGTCCACACTCAACGTCGTCCAGCGATACAGCTCGCGGCCGGAGAGTTGGTTGGCCATGCGCAGGGGTTCGACTGCGGAGGCCAGGGAAATCAGCGTGAAATTGTCCAGCAGCAAAAAGCCGATGGATTGAGGCGCACGGTTCTGGGGTTGAGCCCCGGAGTTGAACGACGTCATCGCGGTATCTCCTCACACAAAGCGGGTGATGGCCTCAGGCGAGGCTCTTGTTATTGCGCTCATCCCGATCAGGAGAGAGGCTTTGGATTGATAGAGCAAATGCCATGCCTAAAGTTGAATGCGCATTCAATAACTCCTGAAAACGACCTCATGAAGTGTCTATATAAGCCCGTGCGCAGAGTGCGGATATCACCCAAAAAAAGCGCCAGGGGACGCAGGCACAAGGCGTGTGAGCAGATCGGTAGCACTTGTGGGAAGGGAGAGAAACGACGTGGGAAAAGTCTGTCACCACAAGCACGGGTGACCGATGGTCATGAGGGCAAATCGTTCGGGAGCTACTTATCTAATTGCGACGCGCTAAAAGGTGGCGCTTTTGGTTCAGGTGTTCACTTTATGCGCAGTGTCGTTCTTCTGTGGCGAGGGAGCTTGCTCCCGCTGGGCTGCGCAGCGGCCCTAAAAATCCTGGGAGCGCTTCGCACTCCAGCGGGAGCAAGCTCCCTCGCCACAGCAAGCTCCCTCAACACAGCAAGCTCCCTCACCCCATAAAAGCTGGATCAACACTCCACAGCACTCACCGCCAACCCACCCCGCGACGTTTCCTTGTACTTGTCGTGCATGTCCGCGCCGGTATCGCGCATGGTGCGGATCACCCGATCCAGGGAGATAAAGTGCTGTCCATCGCCGCGCAGTGCCATTTGCGCGGCGTTGATCGCCTTCACCGCAGCAATCGCATTACGCTCGATGCACGGCACTTGCACCAGCCCGCCCACTGGGTCGCAGGTCAGGCCCAGGTTGTGTTCCAGGCCAATCTCGGCGGCGTTGCACAGTTGCTCCGGGGTGGCCCCCAGAATCTCTGCCAACCCCGCCGCCGCCATGGCGCACGCCGAGCCGACTTCGCCCTGGCAGCCCACTTCGGCACCGGAGATCGAGGCGTTCTTTTTGCACAGGATGCCCACCGCCGCAGCCGCCAGGAAGTAGTCGACCACGTTGGCTTCGGTCACCACTTCACTGAACTTCATAAAGTAGTGCAACACCGCCGGGATGATCCCCGCCGCGCCATTGGTGGGTGCAGTGACCATACGCCCGCCGGCAGCGTTTTCTTCGTTCACGGCCAGGGCGAACAGGTTCACCCATTCCATGGCGCTTAAGGTGGAGCCGATCACGTTCGGTTTGCCCAACTCCTGCAAGCTGCGGTGCAACTTGGCCGCGCGCCGGCGCACGTTGAGACCGCCCGGCAGGATGCCTTCGTGTTTCAGGCCCTGCTCCACGCAATCCTGCATGGCGCGCCAGAGTTTCATCAGGCCGCTGCGGATCTCATCTTCCGGGCGCCAGGTTTTTTCATTCGCCAACATCAGTTCAGCGACCCGCAGGTTGTGGGTCTTGCACAGCTGCAGCAGCTCCACGGCACTGGAGAAATCATACGGCAGCTCGGTGCGGTCCATGTCTGCCACGCCGCTTTTGGCCTGGGCTTCATCCACTACAAAGCCGCCGCCTACGGAGTAGTAGGTGTCGCGGTGCAACTCAGCGTCATCACCGAACACCAGCAGCGTCATGGCGTTGGGATGGAAGGGCAGGTTTTCGTCGATCAAACGCATGTCCCGTGACCACAGGAAAGGCACCGGTAAATGCCCGTCCAGCAGCAATGTGTTGGTCTCGCGCAGGGTCTCGATGCGCAGGCCGATCTGCGACGGATCGATCGCATCGGGCCACTCGCCCATCAGGCCCATGATCACCGCGTTATCGCTGCCGTGGCCGATGCCCGTGGCCGACAAGGAGCCATACAGCTGAACTTCGACGCGCCTTACTTGTTCCAACACAGCACGTTCACGCAGTCCTTGAACGAATAACGCCGCGGCGCGCATGGGGCCGACGGTGTGAGAACTCGAAGGCCCAATGCCGATCTTGAACAGGTCGAAAACGCTGATAGCCATTGCCGTGGAACTCCGCAGATGAACACAGGCCGGGCTTGAATGAGCTGCTACGCTCAGATCGCCCAGATGGCGGCATCATCGAGCTTTTACTCGCCCTCACGGCGTCTCACACCGACGTACCCATGCTTACCAGCGCCGCGCTCGCGGAAGGCGACGTTTTGGCCGTTTTTTGCGGTGCAGATCGGTAAAAAGTACAGTTTTGCCTTGGAAAAAATCTGTAAGCGACGTCACCGACACTGGATACGACCATCCCTGTACTGGATACGACGCCCCCTGTAGGCGTCAGATTTTCACTGGTACATGATCAGTCTCGACTCGTTTGCACAGTTGCGTGGCAGAGCTGTGCCGCACGCCCAACCGCAACACCTATAAGCGCGGTGTTATCGCCGCCAGAAAAACACCAGGAGTCCACCCATGAAAGGTTCCCCGTCGTTGTTGTTGGCCGCCATGCTGAGTCTGCCAGCCCTGGCTCACGCTGCAGAACCGGCGCAATGCCAGACCGTCAACTTCTCCGATGTTGGCTGGACCGACATCACCGTCACCACCGCCACCACCAGCGAAGTCCTCAAGGGCCTTGGCTACAAACCCCGCACCACGATGATTTCGGTACCGGTGACCTACAAGTCCCTGGCCGACGGCAAGAACATGGACATCTTCCTCGGCAACTGGATGCCGACCATGGAAAACGACATCAAGCAGTACCGTGATGCCGGCACCGTGGAAACCGTGCGCGCCAACCTGGAAAACGCCAAGTACACCCTGGCCGTACCGGAAGCGCTGTACAACAAGGGCCTGAAAGACTTCGCCGACATCGTCAAATTCAAGGATGAGCTGGGCGGCAAGATCTACGGCATCGAGCCGGGCAATGACGGCAACCGCACCATCCAGACCCTCATCGACAAAGACGCTTTCGGCCTGAAAACCGCCGGTTTCAAAGTGGTCGAATCCAGCGAAGCCGGGATGCTCTCGCAGGTGGAACGCGCCACCAAGCGTGACCAGGCCATCGTGTTCCTCGGCTGGGAACCGCACCCGATGAACACCCGCTTCAAGATGAAGTACCTGACCGGGGGTGATGATTCATTCGGCCCCAACTACGGCCAGGCCACCATCTACACCAACGTTCGCAAGGGCTACACCCAGGAATGCAGCAACGTGGGCCAGTTGCTGAAAAACCTGTCGTTTACCTTGAACATGGAAAGCACCCTGATGGGTAACGTCCTGGACGACAAAATGAAGCCGGACGCTGCTGCCAAGGCGTGGCTGAAGAAGAACCCGCAAGTGCTCGATACCTGGTTGGCCGGTGTGACCACCGTCGATGGCAAGCCAGGTCTGGAGGCCGTCAAGGCGTACCTCGCCAAGTAAGTGCTGACCCCGGGCCGGCATGCTGGCCCGGGATGTTTTTCCTCTTCGCATGTGGACATTCACTACCATGCTGACTGAACATAAAATCCCGCTAGGCCAGTACATCGCTGCCTTCGTTGAATGGTTGACCCAACACGGGGCCAACTACTTCGACGCAATCGCATCGACCCTGGAAACGATGATCCACGGCGTGACGTTCGCGCTGACCTGGTTCAATCCGCTGGCATTGATCGGTCTGATTGCGCTGCTCGCTCACTTCATTCAACGCAAATGGGGCCTGACCGTTTTTGTCATTGCCTCCTTCCTGCTGATCCTCAATCTTGGGTACTGGCAGGAAACCATGGAGACCCTGGCGCAGGTACTGTTCGCCACCCTGGTCTGCGTGGTGATCGGCGTGCCGCTGGGCATTGTTGCCGCGCACAAACCGATGTTCTACACCCTGATGCGGCCGGTGCTCGATCTGATGCAGACCGTACCGACCTTCGTCTACCTCATCCCTACCCTGACCCTCTTCGGGCTGGGTGTGGTGCCTGGGCTGATTTCCACGGTGGTGTTTGCGATTGCCGCGCCTATCCGTCTGACTTACCTGGGTATCCGTGATGTGCCGCAAGAGTTGATGGACGCCGGCAAGGCCTTTGGCTGCTCGCGCCGTCAATTGCTCTCGCGGATTGAACTGCCCCACGCCATGCCGAGCATCGCCGCCGGCATTACCCAATGCATCATGCTGTCGTTGTCGATGGTGGTGATCGCAGCCCTGGTAGGCGCCGACGGCCTCGGCAAACCGGTGGTCAATGCGCTGAACACCGCCGACATCGCCCTGGGCTTTGAAGCGGGCCTGGCGATCGTGCTGCTGGCGATCATGCTCGACCGTATCTGCAAACAACCCGACGCTAAAGTAGGGGGTGATGCATGAGCATTATCCGGTTCGAAAATGTCGACGTGATCTTCTCCAAAGACCCGCGTGAAGCGCTCAAGCTGCTGGACCAGGGCATGACGCGCAACGAGATCCTGAAAAAGACCGGGCAGATTGTCGGTGTTGAAAACGCCAGCCTGGATGTGGAGAAAGGCGAAATCTGCGTGTTGATGGGCCTGTCGGGCTCTGGCAAGTCGAGCTTGCTGCGCTGCATCAATGGCCTGAACACCGTCAGCCGCGGCAAGCTGTTTGTGGAGCATGAAGGTCGTCAGATCGACATCGCTTCCTGCACCCCCGCCGAGCTGAAAATGATGCGCACCCAGCGCATCGCCATGGTGTTCCAGAAGTTCGCCCTGATGCCCTGGCTGACGGTGCGTGAAAACATCAGCTTCGGCCTGGAGATGCAGGGCCGCCCGGAGAAAGAACGGCGCAAGCTGGTGGACGACAAACTCGAGTTGGTGGGCCTGTCGCAGTGGCGCAACAAGAAGCCCGACGAGCTGTCCGGCGGCATGCAGCAGCGTGTAGGCCTGGCCCGCGCGTTGGCGATGGACGCCGATATCCTGCTGATGGACGAACCCTTCTCGGCACTCGACCCGCTGATCCGCCAGGGCTTGCAGGATGAGTTGCTGGAGTTGCAACGCAAGTTGAGCAAGACCATCGTATTTGTGAGCCACGACCTGGATGAGGCGCTGAAACTCGGCAGCCGCATCGCGATCATGAAAGACGGCCGAATCATCCAGTACAGCGTGCCGGAAGAGATCGTGCTGAACCCGGCGGATGACTATGTGCGTACGTTCGTGGCGCACACCAACCCGCTGAATGTGTTGTGTGGCCGCAGCCTGATGCGCACGGTAGACAACTGCACCCACGTCAACGGCTCCATCAGCCTGGACCCGGGCGGCGACTCGTGGCTGGACCTGGCCGAAGGCAACACCATCAAGGGCGCGCGGCAGAACGGCGCAGTGCTGAACTTGCAGAACTGGGCACCGGGGCAAGCCGTGGAAGGTCTGGGGCGGATGCCGACGTTAGTGGATTCCAATATCGGGATGCGTGAGGCGTTGCAGATTCGCTATCAGACAGGCAACAAGCTGGTGCTGCAGGACAACGACAAGGTGGTGGGGATTTTGGGTGACAGCGAGCTGTATCACGCGTTGCTGGGCAAGAACCTGGGGTAACCCCTCCTGAAGGAACTGGGTCAATGTGGGAGCTGGCTTGCCTGCGATAGCTGCAGTGAATTCACCACTGCTATCGCAGGCAAGCCAGCTCCCACATTTGACCCCATTCCAACCTTGGAACAGCGGCGCCAGTGAAGGCGCCGCTCGGCTTAACACTCAGCTATAGACACGGCCAAGGAGCTGCCGATGGCTTTCAAACTGATCGAGCACGTCCCGGGTGATCTGTTCCTGGGCAAAGCCCATCAGGTCGTATTCCTGAGGCCCGTTGTGCAGGTAAACCTCGGCCCGGTAGTAACGTGTGCGCTCTTCCTCGGGCAAGTCATCCGGTGCCGACGAATAAGCATCCAGGCTCACTTCGTAGACAAACGGATTGCCCTCTTCCATCTCGATACGCACCCCAATGCAGCGCTTGGATTTGCCCAGCAACGTCTGCACTTCCAGCCCCTGGTCACGCAACGCAGCCGCCGCTTCTTCCAGCGCTGGCGTGACGTGCTTGTCCATAAAGCGTTGCACGGTGCCCTGGCTCGGTTGCAGGTCCAGTGCGGTCAAGCGCTCGCTGAAACCACGACGGCCACGCTCGGCCAACTGCGCCTGCTCAAGTTCAATCGCCACGTCCTGGCGCATCGCCTTGTGCAAGCCGAACATGAACAGGATCAGCACCACCGAGAACGGCAAGCCGGCCAGCACCACCATGGTTTGCATGGCTTCAAAGTTACCGGCAAACAACAGGCCGATGGTCACCAGGGTGATCACTGCCGACCAGAAAATCCGCAGCCAGTGCGGCGCATCTTCGTCAACGTTGCCGCCCTTGCAGGAAAGGTTCGCCATCATCACCGCGCCGGAATCCGCCGGGGTCAGGAACAATACGAAGCCCACAAAGATCGACACACCGATCACGATTTTCGACGCCGGGTAATGCTCCAGCAGTTGGTAGATCGCCATGGACGGTTGTTCCAGCGCGGTCTTGCCCAACTCCACCGCACCGTGGTTCAGCACCAGGTCCAGGGCCGAGTTACCGAAGATCGACAGCCACGCCAGGGTGAAGCCCAGCGGAATCAGCAGCACGCCGGCCACCAGTTCACGCACCGTACGGCCACGGGAAATACGTGCGATGAACATGCCCACGAACGGTGCCCAGGAAATCCACCAGGCCCAGTAGAACAGAGTCCACAGGCCCATCCAGCGCTCGGTCTTGTCGGCGTCGCCTTCGTACACATACAGGTCGAAGGTCTTCAGCACGATGCCGTTCAGGTAGTCGCCGGTGTTTTGCACCAGGCCATTGAGCAAGTGCAGGGTCGGGCCAAACAGCAGTACGAAAATCAGCAGGCCGCTGAACAGCACGATGTTCAGGTTGGACAGGCGGCGAATGCCGTTTTCCACACCCGACACGGCCGCGATGGTCGCCACGGTGCTCATCACGATGATCACGATCAGCAGGTTAGTGTTGCTGTGCGCCATGCCGAACAGGTTTTCCAACCCGGACGACACCTGCATCGAACCAATCCCCAGGTTCGTCACCAGGCCCAGCAGGGTCACGAACATGCCGAAGCCGTCCACTGCGTGACCGGCCGCGCCTTTGACCCAGCGCTCGCCCACCAGCGGGTACAGCGCCGAGCGCAAGGCCAGCGGCTGGTTATGACGATAGGCAAAGTACGCCACGGCCAGGCCGACCAGCGCGTAGATCGCCCAGCCGTGCAGGCCCCAGTGCAGGAACGTCAACTGCAACGCCTGGCGTGCAGCGTCGCCGGTGGCCGATGCGCCTTCAGGCGGGTTGAAGTAATGGTCCAGCGGCTCGGACGCGCCGAAGTACAGCAGCGAGATGCCGATGCCCGACGAGAAAAGCATGCCGGCCCAGGCGCCGTAGCTGAAGTCCGGGGTGTCGTCCTTGCTGCCCAGTTTCAACTTGCCGTAGGACGAAAACGCCAGGCCCACCACAAACACCAGGTAGGCGGCGATCACAACCATGTAGTACCAGCCAAAGCTTTTCGACAACCAGGCTTGGGCCACACCGAGCATCCTGCCGGCTTCCTGCGGGGCGATAATCAGAATCGCGGTCAACAACAGAATCAGCGCGGTGGAGGTGTAGAACACCCAACCGTTGACCCGCACCTTTTCTGGCGGGGTCTTTATAAGAGAGGCAGAACTCATGGCACAGATGCTCCGGGCAGTGCAGAGAAACACAAGGCAACGCATGACCCGAGCCATCGATTTTTCGGCAGTCGACGGACGGGTGTATAAAGACACCCCGAAAAACCCCAAACCCTCGGCGAACCGCTGTGCCGGGCTGTTTCAAGGTTTTTTGCAGATGTCAGGTGGCGCCACATGCACGTAGGAAATACCTGTAGGCAGCGACCATTTGTCGCAGATCTTATTCTTTGTTGATTGAACGTTCAATCAAAACAAAATAGACTGGCCCACAAGCCGACGGACGTTTATCGCCCGTTGGCAGGCCTAAGGAGAGGTGCACGATGCCCAAGGTCGGTATGCAACCCATACGCCGCCAGCAGTTGATCGAAGCCACATTGACGGCGGTCGATCAGGTCGGAATGGGGGATGCCAGCATTGCGCTGATCGCCCGTCTGGCCGGTGTCTCGAATGGCATCATCAGTCACTATTTTCAGGACAAGAATGGCCTGATCGCCGCCACGATGCGGTACCTGATGAACGTCCTGATCGAGAACGTCACCGAGCGCCGGTTGGCGCTGAAAGATGACAGCCCGCGGGCCCATCTTCAGGTGATCATCGAGGGCAACTTCGACGCCAGCCAGGTCAACGGCCCGGCGATGAAAACCTGGCTGGCCTTCTGGGCCACCAGCATGCACCACCCGTCATTGCACAGGCTGCAGCGGATCAACGATCACCGTCTGTATTCCAACCTGTGCTGCCAGTTCCGCCGAGCGTTGCCGTTGTCCGAGGCACGCAGCGCAGCCCGAGGCCTGGCGGCCCTGATCGACGGTTTGTGGTTGCGCGGCGCCCTGTCGGGAGACGCTTTCGACACGGAGCAGGCGCAACGGATCGCTTACGAATACATGGATTTCCAATTGGCCAAACAGGTGAGTTAGAGCACACATAGACGCTCAACTTCCGGACCGCGCCAACCACTTATGCACTTGCGAGGACTTTATGGCCCGTTTCGAACTGCAAAAACTCTACATTGACGGCGGCTACTCCGACGCTGGCAGCGATGCCACCTTCGAAGCCATCAACCCGGCTAACGGTGAAGTTCTCGCCAACGTGCAACGCGCCACTAAAGAAGACGTTGAGCGCGCTGTGGTCAGCGCCGAAAAGGGCCAGAAAATCTGGGCCGCCATGACCGCCATGGAGCGTTCGCGCATCCTGCGTCGTGCCGTCGATATCCTGCGTGAGCGCAACGACGAACTGGCCGCGCTGGAAACCCTGGACACCGGCAAGCCGTACTCCGAAACCCAATACGTCGACATCGTCACCGGCGCCGATGTACTGGAATACTACGCAGGCCTGGTGCCCGCCATCGAAGGCGAGCAGATCCCGCTGCGTGACACCTCGTTCGTCTACACCCGTCGCGAGCCGCTGGGCGTGGTGGCCGGTATCGGCGCGTGGAACTACCCGATCCAGATCGCCCTGTGGAAATCCGCCCCTGCCCTGGCAGCCGGTAACGCGATGATCTTCAAGCCAAGCGAAGTCACCTCGCTGACCACCCTGAAACTGGCTGAAATCTACACCGCAGCCGGCGTTCCGGATGGCGTGTTCAACGTACTCACCGGCAGCGGCCGTGAAGTCGGCACCTGGCTGACCGAGCACCCGCGCATCGAGAAAATCTCGTTCACCGGCGGCACCGACACCGGCAAGAAGGTCATGGCCAGCGCTTCGAGCTCTTCGCTCAAGGAAGTCACCATGGAACTGGGCGGCAAATCCCCGCTGATCATTTTCGACGACGCCGACCTCGACCGCGCCGCCGACATCGCGATGATGGCCAACTTCTACAGCTCGGGCCAGGTTTGCACCAACGGCACTCGCGTATTTGTTCCGACCGCTCTTAAAGGCGCGTTCGAAGCCAAGATCGCCGAGCGTGTTGCACGCATTCGTGTGGGCAACCCGGAAGATGAAAACACCAACTTCGGCCCGCTGGTCAGCTTCGCCCACATGGAAAGCGTGCTCGGCTACATCGCCAAGGGTAAAGAGCAAGGCGCCCGCCTGCTGTGTGGCGGCGACCGCCTGACCGACGGCGAATTCGCCAAGGGTGCCTACGTTGCCCCTACCGTGTTCACTGACTGCACCGACGACATGACCATCGTCCGTGAAGAAATCTTCGGCCCGGTGATGAGCATCCTCACCTACGACACCGAAGAAGAAGTGATCCGTCGCGCCAACGACACCGACTTTGGCCTGGCCGCTGGTTTGGTGACCCGCGACCTGAACCGCGCTCACCGCGTGATTCATCAGCTGGAAGCCGGTATCTGCTGGATCAACGCCTGGGGCGAGTCCGACGCGAAGATGCCGGTGGGCGGCTACAAGCAGTCGGGCGTGGGCCGCGAAAACGGCATCAGCTCGCTGAACAACTTCACTCGCATCAAATCGGTACAGGTTGAGCTGGGCGACTACGCCTCGGTGTTCTAAACCTGCCAGCCAGGGGTGCGCCTTTGTGGCGAGGGAGCTTGCTCCCGCTGGGCTGCGCAGCAGCCCCATCCCAGGCATCGCAGTTCGCCAGACCGAACTCGTTCGCTGATTTTGCGACTGCTGCGCAGTCGAGCGGGAGCAAGCTCCCTCGCCACAAAAGCAGCTTGAACCACTTACATGAGGGTGCATTTATGTCCCAAGAATACGACTACATCATTGTGGGTGCCGGCTCTGCCGGTAACACCCTGGCGACCCGTCTGACCGAAGACGAAGGCGTCACCGTCCTGCTGCTGGAAGCCGGCGGCCCGGACTACCGTTTCGATTTTCGTACCCAAATGCCGGCCGCACTGGCGTTCCCGCTGCAGGGCCGTCGCTACAACTGGGCCTACGAAACCGATCCAGAGCCACACATGGACGGCCGCCGGATGGAATGCGGTCGCGGCAAGGGCCTGGGCGGCTCCTCGCTGATCAACGGCATGTGCTACATCCGCGGCAACGCAATGGACTACGACAACTGGTCGAAACTCCCGGGCCTGGAAAGCTGGACCTACCTGGACTGCCTGCCGTATTTCCGTAAGGCCGAAACCCGCGACATCGGCCCGAACGACTACCACGGTGGCGAAGGCCCGGTCAGCGTGACCACGCCCAAAGCCGGCAACAACCCGCTGTTCCACGCGATGGTTGAAGCCGGTGTACAGGCCGGTTACCCGCGTACCGAAGACTTGAACGGCTACCAGCAGGAAGGCTTCGGCCCGATGGACCGTACCGTGACGCCAAATGGTCGTCGCGCCAGCACCGCGCGCGGTTACCTGGACACGGCCAAGAAGCGCTCGACGTTGACCATCGTCACCCACGCCCTGACCGACAAGGTATTGTTTGAAGGCAAGCGCGCCGTTGGTGTGCGCTACCTGATCGGCGCCGCTGAAGAGCGCGTTGAAGCCCGTGCCCGCAAGGAAGTCCTGGTGTGCAGTGGCGCGATCGCTTCGCCGCAACTGCTGCAACGCTCCGGCGTTGGCCCGGCAAAACTGCTGGAAAGCCTCGACATCCCGGTGGTCCACGACCTGCCGGGCGTCGGCGAAAACCTGCAGGACCACCTTGAGCTGTACCTGCAATACGCGTGCACCCAACCGGTGTCGCTGTACCCGTCGCTGCTCTGGTACAACCAGCCGGCTATCGGTGCCGAGTGGCTGTTCAACGGTACCGGCATCGGCGCCAGCAACCAGTTCGAAGCGGGCGGTTTCATCCGTACCCGTGAAGAGTTCGATTGGCCGAACATCCAGTACCACTTCCTGCCGGTGGCGATTAACTACAACGGCAGCAACGGGGTGAAAGAGCACGGGTTCCAGGCGCACATGGGCTCCATGCGTTCGCCGAGCCGTGGTCGCGTACAGCTGAAGTCGAAGAACCCGCGCGAATACCCGAGCATCCTCTTCAACTACATGGCCACCGAGCAGGACTGGCAGGAGTTTCGCGACGGCATCCGCCTGACCCGTGAAATCATGCAACAGCCGGCACTGGACCAATACCGTGGCCGCGAAATCAGCCCGGGCATCGACGTGCAGACCGACGAGCAACTCGACAAGTTTATCCGCGAGCACGCCGAGACCGCGTTCCACCCGTCTTGCTCGTGCAAGATGGGCACCGACGAAATGGCCGTGGTTGACACCGAAGGCCGTGTGCATGGCATGCAGGGTTTGCGCGTAGTGGATGCGTCGATCATGCCGATCATCACCACCGGTAACCTGAACGCGCCGACGATCATGATCGCCGAGAAAATCGCCGACAAGATCCGTGGCCGCCAGCCCCTGCCGCGCAGCACTGCGGATTACTACGTAGCGGGCGATGCGCCAGCGCGTGGCAAGCCGCTGCGTGAAGTGAGCCCTACCGCGCAGTAACCGCCCACCTTGTAGTGAGCGGGCTTGCCCCGCGCCGGGCTGCGAAGCAGCCCCACTACCGGCAACCGAGATTCTCATGAAAAACAGCGGTGCCTGGATTGGGAGGGCTTCGCCCTCCGGCGCGGGGCAAGCCCGCTCACCACAACAAGCCCGCTCACCACAACAAACTCACTCACCCCAGGTGATCACCTTTCCTTGATCAGCTCCCAGCCCAGGCCTACTCTGTTCGCCTGCCCGCGCCGAGCCGCCCACAAGGAAGGCCCCATGTTCGAACACCACGCCACACTCAAAAAGCACTTCAGTGCCCTGCGCACCAGCGCCGAATTCTTTTCCCTGCGCTACGTCCGCGAGTCCGGCCAGTACCTGTCGGTACGCAAGAACGTCGCCGAGCCGCCACACCTGAGCCAGGACGAAGGCGCGATGCTCACCGTGCGCCTCAATGGCGTCGAAGCCTACGCCGCCACCCACGACATTTCCCTGCCCGGCCTGCAAGCCGCCCTTGAGCGTGCCGAACAGCAAGCCCGGTTGATCAAGCCCCACGCCCTGCTCGACCTGCGCGACCAGCCGGTGTCCAGCGACATCGCCGACTACCTGTCACCCGGCCTCGACCAACCCTTCCCGTCTTTGAGTGATTGCTACCAATTGCTCGGTGCCGAATCGGCCGCCGTGCCCAAGGACGAGCGCCTGGTGAACTGGGAAGTCAGCCTGGGCACCACCCACGTCGAGCAGATCTACCTCAACAGCGCCGGCGCCGAGCTGCGCCAGGCCCAGCGGTTTGTGTTCCCCGGGGTCAACGTCACAGCCTACGACGGTAACGACAGCCAGACCCGCACCCTGGGTGGCACCAACTTTGGCCAGCAAGGCGGCTTCGACGTGATCAGCCGCTTCGGCCTGGTGGGCGCCGCGCCGCAGGTTGCCGACCAGGCGCTGCAACTGCTGCTGGCACCGAACACACCCCAAGGCCCGCGCGACCTGCTGCTGATGCCCGACCAGATGATCCTGCAGATCCACGAGTCCATCGGCCACCCGCTGGAACTGGACCGCATCCTGGGCGATGAGCGCAATTACGCCGGCACCAGCTTCGTCAAGGCCAGCGACTTCGGCCACCTGCAATACGGCTCCCCCCTGCTCAACGTGACCTTCGACCCGGACATTCCAGAACAGCTCGCCAGCTACGGGCATGACGACGACGGCACCCAGGCGAGCAAACAATTCCTGATCCGCGAAGGCCTGCTGCTCAAGCCGCTGGGCGGTGCGTTGTCGCAATACCGCTCCGGCATGCAAGGCGTGGCTAACAGCCGCGCCTGCAGCTGGAACCGCGCGCCGATCGACCGCATGGCCAACCTGAATATCGAGGCCGGCGACCAGAACATGGCGCAGCTGATTGGCGGTATCGAGAACGGCATCCTGATGTCCACCAACCGCTCCTGGTCGATCGATGACGCGCGCAACAAATTCCAGTTCGGTTGCGAATGGGGCCAGTTGATTGAAAACGGCGAACTCAAAGGCGTGGTGAAGAACCCCAACTACCGGGCGATTTCCGCGCAGTTCTGGCGCAACCTCAGCGCCGTCGGCGACGCCAGCACCTTCAAGGTGCTGGGCACGCCCAACTGCGGCAAGGGCGAGCCTAACCAGGTGATCCGCGTCGGCCATGCGTCGCCAGCCTGTGTATTCAGCAACGTGGATGTATTCGGGGGGGACGCCTGATGAAGCATTTCAAAGCGCTGGTGGACTGGCTCAAGCAGGCCATCACCGACAACGAACAATTCCACCTCGGCTACGCCGACGAATCCTCCGAGTTTGTGCGCTTCAACCACGGCAAAGTGCGCCAGGCCGGGCAGGTGCAACAGGCCAGCCTGAACCTGAAGCTGATCAACGACGGGCGCCACGCCGACCTGGGTATCACCCTCGCGGGCGAGCCTGAACTGGATCGCCAGCGCCTGGCCGACGGCCTGCAACAACTGCGCGAGACCTTGCCGTTATTGCCGCAGGACCCGTACCTGCTGCTCAACCACAACGCCTGGCAGAACAAGGACCAGCAGGACCGACCACTGCCCGACCTGGCCCAGGTGCTGGAAGCAATCGGCGTAGCCGCCGAAGGCGTGGACATGGTCGGCTTCTACGCTGCCGGCCCCATCAGCCGTGGCTTTGCCAGTTCTTCAGGCGCCTTCGGCTGGCACCAGGCCAACAGTTTTAATTTCGACTTCAGCCTGTTCCATGCCAACGGCGAAGCGGTAAAAGCCAGCTACGCCGGTAACGATTGGGACAGTGCGGCCTTCGCCCAGCGTTTCCAGCAGGCCCGCGAGCAACTGGAGTTCCTCGGGCGCCCGCTGCACCCGCTGGCACCCGGGCAATACCGCGCTTACCTGGCCCCGGCGGCCATGGAAGAGATCATCAGCATGCTGACCTGGGGCGGTTTTTCCGCCCAGGCCATCGCCAGCAAGGGCAGCCCGCTGCAACGGTTGTATGCCGGCGACCAGTCCCTGAGCCCGCAGGTGGCCATTGACGAACACGTCAGCGGCTCCCTCAGCTCGGCGTTTTCCCGCGATGGCTACCCGCGCAATGACGTGATGCTGATCCGCGCCGGCAAGGCCGAAGGCCAACTGGTGAACTCCCGCAGCGCCGCCGAATACGGCTTGAGCACCAACGGCGCCAGCAGCGACGAATCCCCAAGCGCCTTGCAGATGGCGGCCGGCAACCTGGCCCAGGCCGATATCCTCAAGCAATTGGGCACCGGCCTGTACATCAGCAACCTGTGGTACCTGAACTACTCCGACCAACCGGCCGCGCGGCTGACCGGCATGACCCGCTTCGCCACGTTCTGGGTCGAGGACGGCGAGATCAAGGCGCCGGTCAGCACCATGCGTTTTGATGACAGCGTGTACAGCCTGCTGGGCTCGCAGTTGGAGGCATTGACCGCTGATCGGGAGTTGCTGCTGTCGGCGAGTACGTATAGCCAGCGCAATACCTCATCCAACCTATTGCCGGGGGCGCTGGTAAAACGCCTGACCCTCACTTTATAAACAACGCAACACCCATGTGGGAGCGGGCTCGCCCGCGATAGCGGTGTATCAGTGCCAGATGTGCTAAATGACACTGCGCTATCGCAGGCAAGCCAGCTCCCACAGTTGAACGCATTCCAGATTTTGATCGAGCCCAGCCGCAAAACCCCATTCCAGACACCTGGCCGCCCGGCCAGTTGTCGCTCGCGAAAAACCTCGTTATAAAGGTTGGTGGCACCTAGCCACGTCCGCGCGGTAAAAAAATTCAAACAACACCCCGCCGTCCTCAACCCACTTGCACGCAAGTGATGCATGACCTTGCCCGGGATAGGGCAAGCTGGAGCGTTGACATGAACCATGGAAGTTTTGTCATTGAAAAGCTGTTCAAACACTACAACGTCCACGTAGAGCAGCTTGGTAACCACCCAGAAAAAAAACCGTGCTGTTGGTCAATGGCGCACTGTCCACCACCCGCTCGTTTGCCCGCACCAGCAAGTGCCTGGCCGAGCACTTCAATGTGCTGATGTTCGACTTGCCGTTCTCCGGCTATTCGCGCCCGCACAACGCCGACCTCGACCTTGTGACCAAGGACGATGAAGTGCAAATCCTGCGGGCACTGGTGGAGCGCTTTCAGGTCAACCATCTGGTGTCTGCCTCGTGGGGCGGGATTTCCACGCTGCTGACCCTGGCCCATAACCCGCCGTCGATTGAAAGCTCGGTGGTGATGGCACTGGCGCCCAACCTCAACCAGGCCATGCTCGAATACGTAGAACGGGTGCGGGTGCTGATCGAGGCTGATGACAAATCCGCTGTCGGCCATTTGCTCAACGAAACCGTCGGCAAGTACTTGTCGCCCCGGCTCAAGCGCAACAACCACCGGCACCTGTCCACCATGGCCACCACCGAGTACCGCCAGGCGCGTTTCCATATCCACCAGGTGCTGGCACTGGGTGACGGCAACTACCTGCCGCAATTGACCCAAATCGAAACCCCGGTGCACTTCCTCAACGGTGTGCTGGACGAATACACCCCGGCAGACGAAGCCCAACTATTCAAAAAATACGTAGGGCGCAGCAGCTTCGCCACGGCCGAGCACACCGGCCATTTGCTCGACCTGGAATCCCGCGAAGCCGCGCTGGCAGTGCATCGCTCGCTACTCGATTTCCTGGTGGGCAAACACGTGGCGTTGTCAGATATAGACGAACCGCCAGTGGGAAAAGGAGCTGCCGATGGCGCATAATCGCCGACACATAGGCTGCTAACAAAAAAGGTAACTCATGCCCAATCGTGCCCCTCTCGATGCCAAGACCGCCCGCTGGCTACCCTGGGTGGTAGCGATTGCCTTCTTCATGCAGTCGCTGGATGGGACGATTCTGAACACCGCCCTGCCGGCCATGGCCCGAGACCTGGCGGAGAACCCGCTACGCATGCAAGGCGTGGTCATCGCCTACATGCTCACCGTGGCCTTGCTGATCCCGGCCTCGGGCTGGGTGGCCGACCGCTTCGGCACCAAGAAGATCTTCTTCGGCGCGATCATGCTGTTCAGCATTGGCTCGTTGCTCTGCGCGCTCTCCAGCACCTTGACCATGTTGGTGGGCGCCCGGGTGATCCAGGGCCTGGGCGGCGCCTTGATGTTGCCGGTGGGCCGGCTGGTGGTGCTGCGCGCCTACCCGCGTTCGGAGCTGGTACGCATCATGGGTTTCATCACCATTCCCGGGCTGCTCGGCCCGTTGCTCGGCCCGACCATGGGCGGCTGGATGGTGCAATACCTGACCTGGCACTGGATCTTCCTGATCAACCTGCCGGTGGGCATGATCGGGTGTTACGCCGTGTGGAAACTCATCCCTGACCTTCGCGGCAGTGAACGCACGCGGTTCGACGGCGTGGGTTTCCTGCTGTTTGGCGCCGCGATGGTGCTGATCACCATCGCCATGGAAGGCCTTGGCGAATTGCACCTGCCGCACCTGCGGGTGATGTTGCTGCTGTTCGGCGGCCTGGCGTGCCTGGCGGCGTATTGGTTGCGGGCCGGGCATATCGATAACCCGCTGTTCTCGCCGGTGCTCTTCAAGACCCGGACCTTTGCCGTGGGCATCCTCGGCAACCTGTTCGCCCGCCTGGGCAGTGGCGCGTTGCCGTTCCTGGTGCCGCTGCTGTTGCAGGTGGCGCTGGGTTATTCGCCCTCCGAGGCAGGGATGAGCATGCTGCCGCTGGCGGCGGCGGCGATGTTTGCCAAGTCCATCGCCCGGCCGTTGATCGAGCGCCTGGGCTACCGCGTGGTGCTGACCGGCAACACCCTGGCACTGGGGATTATGCTGGCGAGCATGGGCCTGGTCAGTGAGCACACACCCTACCCGTTGCTGCTGGGCATGCTGGCGATACTTGGGGCGATCAACTCGCTGCAATTTACCGCGATGAACACGGTGACCCTGATCGATCTTGACGACGCCCAGGCCAGCAGCGGCAACAGCTTGCTGTCGGTGGTGGCGCAGTTATCCCTGAGCCTCGGGGTGGCCTGCGCCGGGGCGCTGCTGGGCGGTTTTACCGCCGAAGTGGGCAATGACGGGGTCGACACGGTGCTTGGGGCGTTCCAGTTGACCTTCGTCACCGTAGGCATCATGGCGATGCTGGCGGCGGCGATCTTCCTGCAATTGTCGCCAAAAGACGGCAAACGGATGGTCAGCCGCGAGCACGACATTGAGCATTAACAGGCGTCTCGTCTAGAACTTGCAGGGAAATTCCCACGAGGCTGGTACACTGCGCGACATTTTGTTTTGCAGAGCCAGTCCCGTGACTACCATCGCCACCGCTTTTAATACTTTGCCCCTGTCCGCCGCCATGCTGGCTAACCTCGACTCGCTGGGTTATGTCGAGATGACGCAGATCCAGGCGCAAAGCTTGCCGGTGATCCTCAAAGGGCTGGACCTGATCGCCCAGGCCAAGACTGGCAGCGGCAAAACCGCGGCCTTCGGCATCGGCCTGCTGAACCCGATCAACCCGCGCTACTTCGGCTGCCAGGCACTGGTGATGTGCCCGACCCGCGAGCTGGCTGACCAGGTGGCGAAGGAAATCCGCCGACTGGCCCGCGCCGAAGACAACATCAAAGTGCTGACCCTGTGCGGCGGCGTGTCCCTCGGCCCGCAGATCGCTTCCCTGGAACACGGCGCCCACGTCATCGTCGGCACCCCGGGCCGCATCCAGCAGCACCTGCGCAAGGGTTCGCTGGTTCTGGACGGCTTGAACACGCTGATCCTCGATGAAGCCGACCGCATGCTCGACATGGGCTTCTACGACGCCATCGAAGACATCATCAGCAAGACCCCGGCCCGCCGCCAGACCCTGCTGTTCTCGGCCACCTACCCGGTGAGCATCAAGCAGTTGGCCTCCAAATTCATGCGCGCGCCGCAGCAGGTCAAGGCTGAAGCCTTCCACTCGGACGATCAGATCGAGCAGCGCTTCTACGAAATTTCTCCAGAAGAGCGCATGGACGCGGTGACCAAGGTCCTGGCGCATTTCCGCCCGGCTTCTTGCGTGGCCTTCTGCTTTACCAAGCAGCAAGTGCAGGAAACCGTGGACCACCTGACCGCCAAGGGCATCTCTGCTGTCGGCCTGCATGGCGACCTGGAACAGCGCGACCGTGACCAGGTGCTGGCGATGTTCGCCAACCGCAGTACTTCGGTACTGGTCGCCACCGACGTTGCCGCCCGCGGCTTGGACATTGATGCACTGGACATGGTGATCAACGTCGAACTGGCCCGCGACTCGGAAATCCACATTCACCGCGTGGGCCGTACCGGTCGCGCGGGTGAGACCGGCATCGCTATCAGCCTGGTTGCACCGTCCGAAGCGCACCGCGCCCAGGCCATCGAGCAACTGCAGAAGTCGCCGCTGAACTGGGACCAGTTGGACAACCTCAAGCCGCAGAGCGGCGGCCCGTTGCTGCCGGTGATGAGCACCCTGTGCATTGCCGCTGGCCGTAAAGACAAGGTTCGCCCGGGCGACATCCTTGGCGCACTGACCGGTGACGCCGGGATTCCGGGTGCCCAGGTGGGCAAGATCGCGATCTTTGATTTCCAGGCGTTCGTGGCCGTGGAACGTGGCATCGCCAAGCAGGCGCTGCAGCGCTTGAATGACGGCAAGATCAAAGGCCGTTCGTTGCGCGTGCGTATCCTGTAAAAAAACCGCGTTCCTGTTGAAGGAACCGAATCAATGTGGGAGCCGGGCTTGCCCGCGATGCAGGCGACTCGGTCTGACAGATTGACCGAGTTGATGCCATCGCAGGCAAGCCAGCTCCCACATTTGATTGCATTTCAGATCAATATTTTTGTGAGGACATGGCTGTGCGCTCGACCGAAGTTGTGATCATTGGCGCCGGCGCCGCAGGCTTGATGTGTGCACTGACCGCCGCCGGGCGTGGGCGCAAGGTGATGTTGATCGACCACGCGAACAAGGCCGGCAAAAAGATCCTGATGTCCGGCGGTGGCCGCTGCAATTTCACCAACATGTACACCGAGCCTGCCAACTTCCTCTCCCACAATGCGCACTTCTGCAAGTCCGCCCTGGCCCGCTACACCCAGTGGGATTTCATCGGGCTGGTGGCCAAGCACGGCGTGCCGTACCACGAGAAAAAACTCGGCCAGCTGTTCTGCGACAACAAGTCCAGTGACATCCTCGGGATGCTGCTCGATGAGTGCATTCAGGTCGGCGTGAGCATGCACCTGGACACCTCGGTGCAGGAGATCGCCAGGCTCGACACCGGCTATCAGTTGCAAACCACCCTGGGTGAGCTGAGTTGCGAGTCGCTGGTGATCGCCACGGGTGGGCTGTCGATTCCGACCCTGGGCGCCACCGGCTTTGGCTATCAAGTGGCGAAGCAATTCGGCCATGAACTGCTGCCGACCCGCGCCGGGCTCGTGCCGTTCACCATCACCGACCAGCTCAAGGAATTGTGCGGCGAGCTGTCCGGCACGTCCGTGGACTGCCTGGTGAGCTGCAACGACCAGAGCTTTCGCGAGAACATCCTGTTTACCCACCGTGGCCTGAGCGGGCCGGCGATCTTGCAGATTTCTTCGTATTGGGAATCCGGCGACACCGTGGAAATCAACCTGCTGCCCGACCACGACGCTCATGCCTGGCTGCAAGAGCAACAGGTGGAACGCCCGAACAGCGAGTTGAAAACCCTGCTGGGCGAGATCTTCACCAAGAAGATGGCCAACCTGCTGGCCGAAACCTGGTTCGCTTCCAAGCCGATGAAGCAGTACTCCCATGCCGAGATTGCCGACATCGCCGGCAAACTGGGGCGCTGGCAACTGGTGCCGGCGGGCACTGAAGGCTATCGCACCGCCGAGGTCACCCTGGGTGGCGTGGACACACGGGAAGTCTCGTCCAAGACCATGGAGTCCCTGAAAAGCCCCGGTTTGTACTTCATCGGGGAAGTGTTGGATGTGACCGGTCACCTGGGTGGGTTCAATTTCCAGTGGGCATGGGCTTCCGGATATGCCGCTGCCCAATTTGCCTGATTCAAGGATGTACTCGGTCAAACGGTGGGAGAGGCCTTACTGTGGCGAGCAAGCTTGCTTGCGCTGGGGTGCGAAGCGCCCCCAAAAAGCCGGCTCCAGCTGCGCTGTCGAACGGGAGCAAGCTCCCTCGCCACAGCAAGCCAGCTTCCACATTGGTTTGGGGTGTTCTTGAGAGAATGCCTGTAATAAATTTTGCTGTCGGATGTGATCGCCACGCTTGCCGTGGCGTCCTTGATAGCTCAATTTAGCGGCATCGTCCCGGAAGACCCCAGACTTCATGTCATCTACCTCCTTCAAGCAGTCCATGCGGCGCCTTTGGGCACTGGATAAGTTCAGTTACAGCGTACGGGTATTCATCGCCCTGACCGGCAGCATGGCGCTGTGCTGGTACCAGAATGAAATGGCGTTGCTGATCCCGTTGTTTCTGGGGATTATCGCCAGCGCCCTGGCCGAGACCGATGACAACTGGCAAGGCCGGCTCAATGCCCTGGCCGTGACACTGGTGTGCTTCAGCACCGCAGCGCTGTCCGTCGAACTGCTCTTCCCCTACCCGTGGATCTTTGCGATTTTCCTGGCGCTCTCAAGCTTCGGCCTGACCATGCTCGGCGCGCTGGGCGAGCGTTATGGAGCGATCGCTTCGGCCACCCTGATTCTCTCGGTCTACACCATGATCGGCGTGGACCAGCGCGGTGGCGCGGTTACCGACTTCTGGCATGAACCCTTGCTGCTGGTGGCCGGTGCTGCGTGGTATGGCGCACTCTCGGTGCTCTGGCAGGTGCTGTTTTCCAACCAGCCGGTGCAGCAGAGCCTGGCACGGCTGTTTCGTGAACTGGGGCGTTACCTCAAGCTCAAGTCGTCGTTGTTCGAACCGATCCGCCAACTGGATGTGGAAGCGCGGCGCCTGGAACTGGCCCAGCAAAATGGCCGGGTGGTGGCGGCACTGAACGCCGCCAAGGAAATCATCCTGCACCGCGTCGGCAATGGCCGCCCGGGCTCCAAGGTCAGCCGCTACCTCAAGCTGTACTTCCTGGCCCAGGACATCCACGAGCGCGCCAGTTCCTCGCACTACCCTTACAACGCACTCGCCGAAGCCTTCTTCCACAGCGACGTGCTGTTCCGCTGCCAGCGCCTGCTACGCCAGCAAGGCAAGGCCTGCCAGACACTCGCCGAGTCGATCCAGCTGCGCCAGCCCTTCGTCTATGACGACAGCTTTGCCGAAGCCCTGGGCGACCTGAATGCTTCCCTGGAACACCTGCGTATCCAGAGCAACCCGGCCTGGCGCGGCCTGCTGCGCTCCCTGCGCGCCCTGGCCGCCAACCTGTCCACACTGGACCGCCTGCTCGGCGACGCCGCCAACCCCGACAGCCTGGCCGATGCCACCGACAGCAGCCTGCTGGACCGTGCCCCGCGCAACCTCAAGGAAATGTGGACCCGCCTGCGCACGCAGTTGACGCCGACTTCGTTGCTGTTCCGCCACGCCCTGCGCCTGCCGCTGGCGCTGAGTATCGGTTATTGGATGGTGCACTTGATCCACCCGTCCCAGGGCTACTGGATCATTCTCACCACGCTGTTCGTGTGCCAGCCGAACTACGGCGCCACCCGGCGCAAGCTGGGCCAGCGGATCATCGGCACCGCCATCGGCCTGACCATCGCCTGGGCGCTGTTCGACCTGTTTCCCAACCCGCTGATCCAGTCGATGTTCGCCATCGCCGCCGGGCTGGTGTTCTTTATCAACCGCACCACCCGCTACACCCTGGCGACCGCTGCGATCACGCTGATGGTGCTGTTCTGCTTCAACCAGGTGGGCGACGGCTACGGGCTGTTCCTGCCACGGCTGTTCGATACCTTGCTCGGCAGCCTGATCGCCGGGCTGGCGGTGTTCCTGTTCCTGCCGGACTGGCAAGGCCGGCGCCTGAACAAGGTGTTGGCCAATACCCTGACCTGCAACAGCATCTACCTGCGCCAGATCATGCAGCAATATGCCGCCGGCAAAAGCGACGACCTGGCTTACCGCCTGGCCCGGCGCAACGCGCACAACGCCGACGCCGCGCTGTCCACCACCCTGGCGAATATGCTGATGGAGCCGGGGCATTTCCGTAAGGAAGCGGATGTGGGGTTCAGGTTCCTGGTGCTGTCCCACACCCTGCTCAGTTACCTGTCGGGGCTTGGCGCACACCGCGAAACCCAGCTGCCGCCAGAGGTGCGCGAGCACTTGATCGACGGCGCCGGGAAGGCGCTGGCCGCGAGCATTGACGAGATCGCCACGGGGCTGGCCAACAAGCAGCCGATCGCGATCCAAAGCGATGCGGAGGAAGCGCTGGCGGTGGAGCTGGAGCAAATGCCGGATGAGATTGATGAAGGGCAGCGGTTGGTGCAGACGCAATTGGCGCTGATCTGCCGGCAACTGGGGCCATTGCGTACACTGGCAGCCCACTTGATCAAAGACACCAGCGAAGCCTGAATCGCCATCGCAGGCAAGCCAGCCTCCCACACTTGACCGGGTTCCACCTTTGGAATGCGGTCAAGTGTGGGAGCCGGGCTTGCCCGCAATGGGGCCCTCAGCCTCGCTACATCCCATGCTGCTTCATCAGCCGGGCATAACTGCCATCCGCCTTCATCCTGGCAATCTCCCGATCAAAACCGGCAACAATCTCCGCATGCCGGGGGTTTTTCAGGCTGACTAGAATGTGCAGGCTGTTCTCACTCAGCGGCACCGGCAAAAACTCCACCGAGTTCCTCACGGTGGCCGACTCGCGCGCCAGGTAGTAACGGGCAACAAATTCATCCTCCAGCGTCAGCCGTACCCGGTGGGCTGCCAGCATGCGCACGGCCATGGCGAAGTTATGCACCGGGACTTTCTGCAACTGCACATCGGCGTCAAACGCCGCCGAATAAGCGTATCCCCGTACCACTGCGACGGGATAGTCGTGCAATTGCTGCAGGTTCTGGTACTCGATGGAATCATCCCGGCGCTTGAGAAACAGCACCCGGTTGAGCAAGTACTCGCCAGAAAACTGCCCCAACTGAGTACGCGCATCGTCGTACCAGGCGTTGACCAGCACATCGTAACGCCCATCGCCCACGCCCATCAGTGCCCGGGCCCAGGGCACCTGTTCAAAGTCGCTGGCGTAGCCGGCGCGGGCCAGGGCAGTGGTTACGATGTCGGTGGCCAACCCGCCATTGACCAAGGTGGCATCGGTAAACGGCGGCCAGGCATCCGCTACCAGGCGCAACCGTTCTGCCGCTGCCCCCTGGGCCAGCAACAACAAACCGATCAAAGCAACGGCACGAGAAAATCGCGGCATGCTCAAGTCCTTGGCGGGCATTCTATGGCCTGACCTCAGGGATGAACCCGAGGGTTTAACAGTAGCTCATCAATGAGCCTGCACCGCAGATTACACAAAGACGGCAGCGGCGAATGCACTCAATGATGGCAAATTGACGCCATTCACAAAAAACCACAGCTTAGACACTCGGCGCGTGCGCGCTTACTATCCTGACCAGACAATTAGCCGAGAGAACACCATGACAGTCGAATGGGTTTGCAAACATCACAGTGACCTGGGCAAGGAGCAGCTGTACGCGATTTTGCGCCTGCGCGCGGAGGTGTTCGTGGTCGAGCAGAAATGCGTGTACCAGGACATCGACGGCCAGGACCTGGACGGCGATACCCATCACCTGATGGCCTGGAGCGACGGTCAATTGCAGGCCTACCTGCGCCTGCTGGATCCTGAATCCCAGGGTGGTGATGTGGTGATCGGCCGGGTGATCGTTGCGCCGAGCGCGCGGGGTACCGGGCTGGGCCACCAGATGATGGACGAAGCCCTCAGGCAGACGCAGAAACAGTGGCCCGACGTGCCGATCTACCTGTCGGCCCAGGCGCATTTGCAGGGGTATTACGGGCGGTACGGGTTTGTGGTGGCCGGTGAGGAATACCTTGAGGATGACATTCCACATATCGGAATGCGTCGTCCCTAGGCACTGGGCTCTTGTGGTGAGGGGGCTTGTCCTGTGGTGAGGGGGCTTGTCCCCCGTTGGAGTGCGCAGCGCTCCCGCTTTTTTGGGGCCTCTTCGCAGCCCAACGGGGGACAAGCCCCCTCACCACAGGAAAAGCCTCCTCGCCACAGGGTCAGGGGTAATCCAGGACAGCTTTGATCTGGCTTAGGTTCGCCTCGATCCAGCGCCGGTCAATCGCGCCCCACTCACGAATCCGATAGCGCCCGGCATGGTTACGGGCGCCGTCTTCCTGTTCAAACTCACACACAATGTCCAAATCCGCCAACGCCGCAATCGTGTCCTGGGCGGTGCGCCGGGGCATGCCCGTGACCTCGGTCAGTGCCGGCACGCTGCTGGCCAACTGGCTGTCGATCAGATAGGCCACATACAGGCGCCGGTAGAAGCTGCTTTTGGTCTTGCTCACATCCATGCTCGATCGCCTTTGAAGGTTAGGGCTTGCCCTGCATGTCCCGCCAGGTCAGGTATACCCGCAGGTCGAATTCCACCTGATGGTAGCCTGGCAACATGTATTCACAGAGTTTGTAGAACGCCTTGTTGTGGTCCGATTCCTTGAAGTGCGCCAGTTCGTGTACCACGATGATGCGCAGAAACTCAGGCGCGGCGTCCTTGAACAGCGAGGCGATGCGGATTTCTTTCTTCGACTTGAGGTTGCCACCCTGCACCCGGGAGATCGTGGTGTGCAGGCCGAGGGCGCGGTGGGTCAGGTCCAGGCGGTTATCGAACAGTACTTTGTCGATCGCCGGGGCGTTGCGCAGGTGTTCCTGCTTCAGGGCCTGGGCGTAGCTGTACAGGGCTTTGTCGCTCTGCACGCCATGTCGCTCGGGGTAGCGCTGGGTGAGGTAATCGCCCAGTTGGTTCTTGGCAATCAACTGGCGCACTTGCTCCTGCAATGCTGCGGGGTAGGCCTGGAGGTATTTCAGCGCGGTCATGGGGTCAACAACGGGTATTTGAATGGGCGCCAGTGTAGCGAATTCAGCGGGGCGCTGCGCGCAGCTGCCAGTTGGCGACGTCATCGGCCATCAACGGTGCTGCCACGTGCGGTCCCTGGATGAACTGGCAACCGTTGTCTTTGAGCCACTGCGCTTGCTCCTGAGTTTCGACACCCTCGGCAATCACCAGCAGCTCGAAATGCCGGCACAGCTCGATAATGCTCCGCGCCATCGCCGCGTCCCGGGATGAGCCTGGCAGGCGCGCAACCAGCTTTGGGTCGAGCTTGAGGGTGTCAAATTCCAGGTCCCGCAGGTGCGCGAGGGAGCAATTGCCCGCGCCGAAATCATCCAGGGCAATTCGCACTCCAACCCGGCGCAACAGCTTGAGCTGCTTGGTGGACTCATCCAGGTTGTGCATCAGGCTTTCTTCGCTGATCTCCACCTCAAGCTGCCGGCCGCGCAACCCATGTCGCTCCAGCACCTGCTGCAGCTGGCTGGCCAAGTTCGGCATGTTGAACTGGCTGCTGCTCAAGCTCACGCTCAACACCAGCTCATCGCTGAACGCAGTTTTCCACGCGTGCCGCTGGGCGGCCACCTGCTGGTAGATCCAGGTGCTCAACTGGCTGATCAGCCGCGCCTCCTCCAGCAACGGTAAGAACAGCCCCGGCGGCACGTCGCCGACGCTCGGATGCTGCCAGCGCAGCAACGCCTCGACGCCGCGCAAGTGGCCGTCGTGCAACGACACCTGCGGCTGGTACACCAGGGTGAAATCCTTGCTGTCGATGGCGCTGCGCACGCTGTCTTCAAGCATCAGGCGGGAGCGGGCACGGCCGTTCATTTCCTGATCGTAATAGCGATATTGCTGACGCCCGGCGCGCTTGGCTTCGTACATGGCGACGTCCGCTGCGCGCAGCAGGCCGTTGATGTCCGAGCCGCAGTCCGGAAAGGTGGCGATGCCGATACTGACGCCCAGCATCACATCCAGGCCGTCCACCTGCTGACAGATCGACACCCGTTCGATCAGTTTCTCCGCAATCTTGGCCGCCTGCTCCGGAAATTCCAGCTCCAGCAGTGCGGTAAATTCATCACCGCCCATGCGCCCGAGAATGTCGTAGGAGCGCAGGCACGCCGTCAACTGCTCGGAGACCCAGCGCAGCACCCGGTCACCGGCGTCGTGGCCGAGGGAATCATTGACCCGTTTGAACCCGTCGAGGTCCAGGTACAACAACACCAGTGACAGCTCGTTACGCTCGCTGCGCAACAGCACATTCTCCACCGCCTGGTGAAACCCGCGCCGGTTGAGCAAGCCGGTCAGCGGGTCGGTAACCGCCTGGAACTCCAGTTGCTGGTGCAGGTGGCGCACCTCGGACATGTCCAGCACGGTCACCACCATGGCTTTTTGCTCGGCCGGCAACGGCGCGCACGACATAGCCACCGGCAGTTGCTGGCCCGGCGCCGTGCGCAGGATAGCGTCATGCAGGCGCCAGGTTTCGCCGCGCTTATAGCCTTCATACAACGCAGAGTCGGACCAGCCTGGCACGTGGGGCTTTTGCAGAAAGTCGAGAAACTCGGCGCCCTGCAACTCGGCAACCGGGGCGTTCAACAGCCGCGAAATCGCCGGGTTGGCGTAGCTGATCACGCCGTCTTCGCCCACCACCAGGATGCCTTCGGCGGCGTTGTCGAGCACCGAGGCGTTGAAGGCCCGGGCCGACTCCAGGTCATGGCTCAGGCGCTGCAAGGCACGGCGGTTGCGCTGGTGCTCCAGCAGCGCCTGGACCTTGGGCTTGAGGATATTGGGGTCAAAGGGTTTGAGCAGGTAGTCGATTGCGCCGCTGGCGTACCCCTCCAGCATCGCCGCCGGCGACTGGGCGTGGGCGCTGAGAAAGATGATCGGGGTCAGTTGCGTGCGCTGGCTGCCGCGCATCAGCCGGGCCACCTCGAACCCGTCCATGCCGGGCATCATCACATCCAGCAACACCAGGTCGACGTCATGTTCGAGCAGCAACCCCAGGGCTTCAACGCCGGACGCTGCGGTGACCACCTGCCAGTCTTCACGCTGCAATAGCGCACGCATGCTGATCAGGTTTTCGGGATAGTCATCGACCACCAAAAGCACTGAACACCCATCGCGAGGCTTGATTGGAGCGCATTCCATTGCTGCTTCTCTTCCGTCGGCGTCTTCCGGTCAATTTTGCGACAAAACCGGACAAACAATAAGGCCTCACTCTAGCCCCGGATCCCTAAAAGCAGAAGCGATGGCAGTGCCATCACTGCGCCAAACTCCAGCCAACCGACTAACGGTCAGTGTCTACAGCCCCCGTTTTACGGGAAACATGGCTTTTTGACATTTAGTTGACGCCAACAATCCGCCACAAAATCATTAACAATCCATTTCCAGCCACCTATAAAGAAAGTAACTGCACACCCGCCGCAACCTTTTCCCCTGTTTAAGGCGCTTTCAATGATTGATCTGTCCACCTGGAACCTGAGCATCCCCGTCGGCTCCCCGCCCTCGACCATCGACACCCCGAAACTGCTCGGCGGGTTCAAAGACCAATACTTCCAGGCCGAAGGCAGCAGCGTGCAATTCTGGACCCCGGTCACCGGCACGCGTACCGAAAACGCCATTTACCCCCGTAGCGAACTGCGCGAAACCTACGCCGATGGCCGCCTGCGCAACTGGCTGTACAGCGACGCCGATAACTTCCTGCGTGCCACGTTGGCAGTCAACCAGGTGCCGTCCTCCGGCAAGATCGTCATCGGTCAAATCCACGCCTATGACAGCCAGAAACCGCTGATCAAGGTCGAATACCAATACAAGGAAAAAACCCAGACCGGCAACATCGTCGCCAAGGTGCGCATGCGCCCCGACGAAGCCGAAGGCCGGGTCATCATCGTTGCCGAAAACGTGCCCCTGGGCCGTGACTTCACCTACGTCATCCACCTGAACAAAGCCGGCCTGTTGAGCGTCGACGCCGCCAGCGGGCAGTGGAACGAACGCATTGGCGCGGCGTGGGGCAAACAGCCGCTGTACTTCAAGGCCGGGGCCTACGTGCAGGACAATAGCGGCAACAGCAAGGAGGGCGCCCGGGTGACGTTTGCCAAGCTGGACATTGACCACGACTGACGCTGATTCGCTTCAGCGACCGGTCCCACGACGCTTTAGGACAGAACCGCGACCCAGGGTCTCGACTTTCTTGTAGGACAATCCGAGTATGGCGCCGCACACGCGCACTACCCCCCTATAAGAAAGTCATGGAGACTGCCCAATGCCCTTTTCCCGCACCCTGCTCGCCCTCTCTCTGGGCATGGCTCTGCTGCAAAACCCGGCCTTCGCCGCCCCGCCACTGTCGATGGCCGACGGGGTGGCCCAGGTCAATATCCAGGACAGCAACGCCTGGGTCGAAATCAACAAAGTCGCCTTCGAAAACAACATCCGCACCCTGCAAGCCAGCCTCGCTGACAAGTCGAAAATCTGCGCCGTGCTCAAGGCGGATGCCTACGGCCACGGCATCGGTTTGCTGATGCCCTCGGTGATCAAACTGGGCGTGCCCTGCGTCGGCATCGCCAGCAACGAAGAAGCCCGCGTGGTCCGTGAAAGCGGCTTCAAGGGCCAACTGATCCGCGTACGTACTGCCGCCCTGAGCGAGCTGGAAGCTGCGTTGCCGTATAACGTCGAAGAGCTGGTGGGCAATCTGGACTTCGCCGTGCGCGCCAGCATGATCGCCGAAAACCACGGCCGCCCGCTGGTCGTGCACCTGGGCCTGAACTCCAGCGGCATGAGCCGCAACGGCGTGGAAATGACCACCGCCCAAGGCCGGCGCGACGCCGTTGCCATTACCAAGGTGCCGAACCTGCAAGTGAAGGCGATCATGACCCACTTCGCCGTCGAAGATGCCGCCGACGTGCGCACCGGCCTCAAGGCGTTCAACGAACAAGCCAACTGGCTGATCAACGTCGCCCAGCTCGACCGCAGCAAAATCACCCTGCACGCCGCCAACTCCTTCGCCACCCTGGAAGTGCCCGAGTCGCGGCTGGACATGGTTCGCCCGGGCGGCCTGCTGTTTGGCGATACCGTGCCGTCGTTCACCGAATACAAGCGGGTGATGCAGTTCAAATCCCACGTGGCGTCGGTCAACAGCTACCCGAAAGGCAACACCGTGGGCTACGACCGCACTTACACCCTGGCGCGGGATTCGAAACTGGCGAACATCACCGTGGGTTATTCCGACGGCTATCGCCGGGCGTTTACCAACAAAGGTATCGTACTGATCAACGGGCACCGTGTGCCGGTGGTGGGCAAGGTGTCGATGAACACGCTGATGGTGGATGTCACCGACGTACCGACCGTGAAGAGCGGCGATGAGGTGGTGTTGTTCGGCAAGCAGGGCGCGGTAGAGACCAGCCAGGCGGAAGTTGAAGACATCAACGGTGCGCTGCTGGCGGATCTATATACGGTGTGGGGTAACTCGAATCCGAAGGTGCTGGTGGAGAACTAAGTCTCCTCACATCTCGTAGGCATTGTCCTATGGACCGAGGGATCATTCGGTGATTAACACAATCGCTTAAACACCACTTATCCCTGTGGGAGCCGGGCTTGCCCGCGATGGCGGTGTATCAGCCAACTTATTCTTCGACTGGCACACCGCCATCGCGGGCAAGCCCGGCTCCCACATGGGTCCTGTGCCCTACAGGGCCGTTGCGGTGAACCGGAGCGCCGCTTATAGTTCGCCCCGTCGCCGGCATTGAACGGCGACAGGGTTTCGCAGCCCTACAGAGTTAATACCGTACCCGTCAAAATACGACATAGGCAGTCCTGCCAATGCTCGGCTTTTTATGGCGGTTGTACGTGGGAGACCTTCGGGTCTGCCGGGTCTTAACTCCTCGGTCTGCGAACCCGCGTACAGCTGCCACCCTATTTGTTTCGCAGCAAACGGTGGCCAATTTTCTTTTGAGTTAAGGATTTGCCATGAAGCCACAACTCCCACCCCGCCGTTTCACCCCTTGCACCGAAACAGCCACCGAATACCCGGTACTCCTGATCGACAGCGAAGCTCCGCTGCAGGACGTAAGCGACGTATTCCGCGTCATCGAATACCGCGGCTTCGACGCCCCCGCAGCCGCCTGATCAAATTTCAGCCACAAAAAAGCCCGCATCGCTGCGGGCTTTTCATTAACGCGTAAGGCTTAGTTGACCTTGGCGTTCAACTCACCTTTCAGGTAACGCTGGTACATCGCTTCCAGGGAGATCGGCTTGATCTTCGAAGCGTTGCCCGCAGTACCGAAGGCTTCGTAACGTGCGATACACACGTCACGCATGGCAGTCACGGTAGCACCGAAGAATTTACGTGGGTCAAATTCGCTCGGGTTGGTGGCCATCAGGCGACGCATCGCACCCGTGGACGCCAAACGCAGGTCGGTGTCGATGTTGACCTTGCGCACGCCGTACTTGATGCCTTCGACGATTTCTTCAACCGGCACGCCGTAGGTTTCTTTGATGTCGCCGCCGTACTGGTTGATGATCGCCAGCCACTCTTGCGGTACCGAGGAAGAACCGTGCATCACCAGGTGGGTGTTAGGGATGCGTTTGTGGATTTCCTTGATGCGGTCGATGGCCAGCACGTCGCCGGTAGGCGGCTTGGTGAACTTGTACGCGCCGTGGCTGGTGCCGATGGCGATGGCCAGGGCGTCGACCTGGGTCTTCTTCACGAAGTCAGCAGCTTCTTCCGGGTCGGTCAGCATTTGGCTGTGATCCAGTACGCCTTCGGCGCCGATGCCGTCTTCTTCCCCGGCCATGCCCGTTTCCAGCGAACCCAGGCAGCCCAGCTCGCCTTCAACCGAAACGCCACAGGCGTGAGCCATGGCTACGGTTTGTTGGGTAACGCGTACGTTGTATTCGTAGTCGGTTGGGGTCTTGCCGTCTTCGCCCAGGGAGCCGTCCATCATTACCGAGCTGAAGCCCAGTTGGATGGAGCGCTGGCACACGTCAGGGCTGGTGCCGTGGTCCTGGTGCATGCACACCGGGATGTGCGGGAATTCTTCGATCGCGGCGAGGATCAGGTGACGCAGGAACGGGGCACCGGCGTATTTGCGCGCGCCGGCCGAAGCCTGGACGATCACTGGAGAGTCAGTCTTGTCAGCGGCTTCCATGATGGCGCGCATCTGCTCAAGGTTGTTGACGTTGAAGGCTGGAACGCCATAGCCGAATTCGGCTGCGTGGTCCAACATCTGGCGCATGCTGATAAGTGCCATTGTGAGTCTCTCTCCCGGTCGAGGGTCGTTAATCGTGCAAGCCTGCCGTAGCGGCGGCTGCTATTCAAGTTATTGAAGGTCAGGCTTTCAATGCCTGCCCTGCTTAATCGTTAAACCTGCCTGTAGGAGCCGGCTTGCCGGCGATGGTGGCTGACGCTATCGCCGGCAAGCCGGCTCCTACAGGTTATCGCGGCGCTTTATTGAGCTTTACAGCCGCGCCCGATCAAATCGTCGGTGGCAACCCAGTAAACCAGGCCTTCCTCACCTTTTGTGTGAAACGCCAACTGGCCGTCGCTGTACAGCACGCCCGAAGCCGCCACGTCCTGCTTGAGGCGATACACCTGGTCTGAGCCGCCGAGGCGCACATCCACCTGGGTGCGGGCCTGGTCGGCAAAGCGCCAGTTGACTTGCGCCTGGCTGTCACAGGTCCAGGTGGTCCACTTGTCTACCGGCTCTGCCTTCTTGTCGAACATGTTCAGGTTGGTGCATCCGGCCAATAAAGCCAGTGCTGCCAGGGCGAAAACGCCTTTCATTGCCAATCCTCAAGCGGCTGCCTGCGGCCACCGCTGCTGTCGGTTATTGAATCAGACCCGTCAAGGGCAACCCTGTTCCTGACCTTTGGGCGGGGAATCGTATTTCTCCAACCCGTCAGGCCCGATGCGCTTGTTGATCACCGGCATGGTTTCGGCTTGCCAATCGGCCTGGTAGCAACTCTTTCGCGGCGCAGCCCCGGGCTTATCAGCCTCGGGCGCCGCTTTCGGCGCGCTGCCGCAGCCGGCCAACAGGCCCGCTGCGATCACCAGTGCCAACGACTTGATCATCGCAATGCTCCTTTTCCCCGGCAAGTGCCTCAGCCCTTCGCCCGGCTTTCCAGCACTTCAACCGCCGGCAGTACCTTGCCTTCGACGAATTCGAGGAATGCACCACCACCGGTAGAAATGTAGGAGATCTGATCGCTAACGCCATATTTATCGATGGCCGCCAGGGTGTCGCCGCCACCTGCGATGGAGAAAGCCGAGCTTTCAGCAATGGCGTGGGCCAGTACTTTGGTGCCGTTGCCGAACTGGTCGAACTCGAACACGCCCACCGGGCCGTTCCACAGGATGGTCCGGGACGACTTCAGCAGTTCAGCGAAGTTGGCTGCAGTTTGCGGGCCGATGTCCAGGATCATATCGTCGGCGGCTACGTCAGCGATCAGTTTGACGGTAGCTTCGGCGCTTTCTGCGAATTCCTTGGCCACTACCACGTCTACCGGCAGCGGCACGCTGACCTTGGCGGCAATAGCGCGGGCGGTGTCCAGCAGGTCCGGCTCGTACAGCGATTTGCCCACCGGGTGGCCGGCAGCGGCCAGGAAAGTGTTGGCAATGCCGCCGCCGACGATCAGCTGGTTGCAGATCTGGCTCAGGCTGTTGAGTACGTCGAGCTTGGTGGACACCTTGGAGCCGGCAACGATGGCGGCCATCGGTTGGGCCGGAGCGCCCAGCGCCTTGCCCAAGGCGTCCAGTTCAGCGGCCAGCAACGGGCCAGCCGCGGCGACTTTGGCGAACTTGGCCACGCCGTGGGTCGAACCCTCGGCACGGTGAGCGGTACCGAAGGCATCCATCACGAACACGTCGCACAGGGCAGCGTATTGCTGGGCCAGTTCGTCGCTGTTCTTTTTCTCGCCTTTGTTAAAGCGCACGTTTTCGAACAGCACGATGTCGCCGGCCTTCACGTCCACGCCGTTCAGGTAGTCGGCGACCAGCGGCACGTCGCGGCCCAGGGCCTTGCTGAGGTAGTCGGCTACAGGCTTGAGGCTGTTTTCTGCCGAGAACTCACCTTCGGTCGGGCGACCCAGGTGGGAGCAGACCATCACGGCCGCGCCTTTTTCCAGGGCCAGCTTGATGGTCGGCAGCGAGGCCAGGATTCGCGCATCGCTGGTGACAACACCGTCCTTGACTGGGACGTTGAGGTCTTCGCGGATCAGTACGCGCTTACCTTGCAGATCGAGGTCGGTCATCTTCAACACGGTCATGGGGGGCAATTCCTGAGAGCTAAAGTTGTGGAGAGGCTGTTTGCAGGTAGTGTTCTGCAACGTCCAGCATACGGTTGGCAAACCCCCATTCGTTGTCGAACCAAGCCAGGATGTTCACCAGCCGTGGGCCGGAAACGCGGGTCTGGCTGGCATCGACGATGGCCGAATGCGGGTCGTGGTTGAAATCACAGCTGGCATGCGGCAACTCGGTGTAGGCCAAAAGCCCCTTGAGCGGGCCGCTGGTGGCGGCATCGCGCAAGATCCGGTTGACCTCGCCGGCGTCGGTGTCGCTGACGGTTTGCATGGTGATGTCCAGGCACGACACGTTCACCGTCGGTACCCGTACGGCTTTGGCCTGGATTCGCCCGGCAAGTTCCGGCAACAGTCGCTCGATACCGCGCGCCAGGCCGGTAGACACTGGAATCACTGACTGAAACGCCGAACGCGTGCGGCGCAGGTCTTCATGGTGGTAGGCGTCGATTACCGGCTGGTCGTTCATCGCCGAGTGAATGGTGGTGATCGACACGTACTCCAGGCCAATCGCCTGGTCCAGCAGGCGCAACAGGGGCACGCCGCAGTTGGTGGTGCAGGAGGCGTTGGACACCAGCAGCTCGGCGCCGGTCAGGCAATCCTGGTTCACGCCGTAGACGATGGTGGCGTCGACATCCGCCTCGCTGGCCATCGGCTGGGAGAACAATACGCGTGGCGCGCCGGCGTCGAGAAAACGCTGGCCATCGGCACGGGTGTGATAAGCACCGGAGCATTCCAACACCAGGTCGACGTCCAGCGCCGCCCAGTCGATGCCCTCGGGGGTGGCACTGCGTAATACCTTCACGCAGTTGCCATTAATATGCAGACAGTCGTCCTCGACCCGCACTTCGCCGGGGAACCGGCCGTGGGTGGAGTCAAAGCGTGTCAGGTATTCGATACTGGCCATATCCGCCAGGTCGTTGATCGCAACAATTTCAAACCCGGCAGCCGCCCCTCGCTCGAACAGAGCACGCAAGACGCAACGACCAATCCGGCCGTAGCCGTTGAGTGCAACTTTGTAGGGACGCGGTTGAGGCATGGGGTTCTCGCATTGTGGGCGACACAACCCATTGTAGGAGCTGGCTTGTGTGGCGAGGGAGCTTGCTCCCGCTGGAGTGCGAAGCACTCCCAGACCGGCTGACGAGGTGTATCTGACACACCTCGATCGCACGGCTTGGGGCCGCTTCGCAGCCCAGCGGGAGCAAGCTCCCTCGCCACAACAAGCTCGCTCCTACAAGGGGACGGGCTTTAGTCTTCCAGCAGCTCTTCAGCCTGACCCAGGATGTTTTCCAGGGTGAAACCGAACTCTTCGAACAACGCTGGCGCCGGCGCCGACTCACCGTAGGTGGTCATGCCGATCACGCGGCCTTCCAGGCCCACGTACTTGTACCAGTAGTCGGCGTGAGCCGCTTCAATGGCGATACGCGCGCTGACCTGCAACGGCAATACCGATTGCTTGTAGTCGGCATCCTGCGCTTCGAAAACGCTGGTGCACGGCATGGAAACCACACGCACGTTACGCCCGGCGGCCGTCAGTTTGTCGTACGCCTGAACCGCCAGGCCCACTTCGGAACCGGTGGAGATCAGGATCAGCTCAGGCTCGCCGATGCAGTCTTTCAGCACGTAGCCACCACGGCTGATGCCTTCGATCTGCGCCGCGTCGCGGGTTTGGTGCTGCAGGTTCTGACGGGAGAAGATCAGCGCCGAAGGGCCGTCTTTACGCTCGATCGCGTGCTTCCAGGCCACAGCCGATTCGACGGCGTCCGATGGGCGCCAGGTGTCCAGGTTCGGCGTGGTGCGCAGGCTGGTCAATTGCTCGACCGGCTGGTGCGTCGGGCCGTCTTCGCCCAGGCCGATGGAGTCGTGGGTATAGACGAAGATCACACGCTTCTTCATCAACGACGCCATGCGTACGGCGTTGCGTGCGTATTCCATGAACATCAGGAAGGTCGCGCCGTAAGGCACCAGGCCGCCGTGCAGGGCAACGCCGTTCATGATGGCGCTCATGCCGAACTCGCGCACGCCGTAGTACATGTAGTTGCCGCTGGCGTCTTCCGCCGAGACACCCTTGCAACCTTTCCACAGGGTCAGGTTGGAGCCGGCCAGGTCAGCCGAACCGCCGAGGAACTCAGGCAGCAGCGGGCCGAAAGCGTTCAGGGCGTTCTGGCTGGCTTTACGGCTGGCGATGGTTTCGCCCTTGGCAGCCACTTCGGCGATGTAGGCCGAGGCTTTTTCAGCGAAGTCGGCAGGCAGGTCACCGGCCAGGCGGCGTACCAGTTCGTTGGCAAGCTGCGGGAATTCGGCGGAGTAGGCCGCGAAACGCTGGTCCCACTCGGCTTCGGCAGCCAGGCCTGCTTCCTTGGCGTCCCACTCGGCATAGATGTCAGCCGGGATTTCAAACGGGCCGTGGTTCCACTTCAGCGCAGCGCGGGTCAGGGCGATTTCCGCGTCACCCAATGGGGCGCCGTGGCAGTCTTCTTTACCTTGCTTGTTCGGCGAGCCGAAGCCGATGGTGGTCTTGCAGCAGATCAGGGTTGGCTGCTCGCTCTTGCGGGCAGTTTCGATGGCGGTCTTGATCTCTTCAGGATCGTGACCGTCGACATTGCGGATCACCTGCCAGTTGTAGGCTTCGAAACGCTTTGGCGTGTCGTCGGTGAACCAGCCTTCGACTTCGCCGTCGATGGAGATGCCGTTGTCATCGTAGAAGGCAATCAGCTTGCCCAGGCCCAGGGTGCCGGCAAGGGATGCGACTTCATGGGAAATGCCTTCCATCATGCAGCCATCACCCAGGAACACGTAGGTGTGGTGGTCGACAACGTTGTGGTTTGGACGGTTGAACTGCGCGCCCAACACTTTTTCAGCCAGGGCAAAACCCACGGCGTTGGCCAGGCCCTGGCCGAGTGGGCCGGTGGTGGTCTCGACGCCTGGGGTGTAGCCGTATTCCGGGTGGCCCGGGGTGCGGCTGTGGATCTGGCGGAAGTTTTTCAGGTCGTCGATGGTGACGTCGTAGCCGGTCAGGTGCAGCAACGAGTAGATCAGCATCGAGCCGTGGCCGTTGGACAGGATGAATCGGTCACGGTCGGCGAACGCCGGGTTGCTCGGGTTGTGTTTCAGGAAGTCACGCCAAAGTACCTCGGCGATATCCGCCATGCCCATCGGGGCACCGGGATGGCCGCTGTTGGCTTTTTGCACGGCATCCATGCTGAGGGCACGAATGGCGTTGGCACGCTCACGACGGCTGGGCATCGCTGATCTCCTGGAGTTGAATAAAAGAAACGGAAAAAAGGATCGGCATTTTCCCTCAGCCACGGCCCTCGGGGCAATGACAGATAGTCACTTGAGGGTGTTTTTCCTGCGCAATGGCTGGAGAAAACGATTACCGCTTCGTCCAGAGGTTATAGCGGCTGCTTATAACCACCGATTATCGACCAATATCAAAACTTTTTGATATTGCCCTTGCGGGGTTTTCCCACCCTCACTAGACTGCTGGCCTTATGAACTTAAGCGCTCCTTCCATTCGCCCCGACGACAGCGACGAGCTGGCAGCCCTGTGCAAGGCCGGCGGCGATCCGTTGCGCCTGAATGTATTGCGCGCGCTGACCAACGATTCGTTCGGAGTGTTGGAGCTGGCGCAGATCTTCGCGATCGGCCAGTCCGGCATGAGCCACCACTTGAAGGTACTGGCGCAGGCCGACCTGGTGGCGACCCGCCGTGAAGGCAATGCGATTTTTTACCGTCGCGCCCTGCCCCACACTGAACAGTTGGGCGGCAAGCTGCACGCCGCGCTGCTCGAAGAAATAGACAGCCTGGCCCTGCCGGCTGACGTGCAGTCGCGCATCAGCCAGGTGCACGGACAACGCGCTGCGGCCAGCCAGGACTTTTTCTCACGGGTAGCCGAGAAGTTTCGCGCCCAACAGGACTTGATCGCCGGCTTGGCGCAATACCGCGAAAGCGTATTGGCACTTTTAGACAAGCTGGGCTTCAGTGATGAGGCCACGGCGGTTGAAGTAGGCCCAGGAGACGGAGGTTTCCTGCCGGAGCTGGCGCGGCGTTTTCATCAGGTCACGGCGCTGGACAACAGCCCGGCGATGCTGGAGCTGGCGCGCCAACTGTGTGAGCGCGAAGCGCTGGGCAATGTCCGCCTGCAGTTGGCGGACGCCCTGAGCGACACCAGCCTGCGGGCCGATTGCGTGGTGCTGAACATGGTCCTGCACCATTTCGCCGCCCCGGCAGAAGCCCTGAGGCAGATGGCGAATTTGCTGCAACCAGGCGGCAGCCTGTTGGTCACAGATTTATGCAGCCACAACCAGAGTTGGGCCAGGGAGGCCTGCGGTGATCTCTGGCTGGGTTTTGAACAGGACGATCTGGCCCGTTGGGCCACCGCTGCGGGACTCGTTCCCGGGGAAAGCCTCTATGTAGGTTTACGTAATGGTTTCCAGATTCAGGTCCGCCATTTTCAGCGGCCGGCTGGCGACACTCACCATCGGTAAATATCAGGAAAACATCGAGATGAGCGAATACTCCCTTTTCACCTCCGAGTCCGTGTCTGAAGGGCATCCGGACAAAATCGCCGACCAGATCTCTGACGCGGTGCTGGACGCCATCATTGCTGAAGACAAGTTCGCCCGAGTGGCGTGCGAGACTCTGGTGAAAACGGGCGTGGCAATCATCGCCGGTGAAGTCACCACCTCTGCCTGGGTCGACCTGGAACAGATCGTTCGTGATGTGATCATCGACATCGGCTACAACAGCTCCGACGTCGGCTTCGACGGTGCGACCTGCGGCGTGATGAACATCATCGGCAAGCAGTCCCCCGACATCAACCAGGGTGTCGACCGCGCCAAGCCTGAAGATCAGGGCGCCGGCGACCAGGGCCTGATGTTCGGCTACGCCAGCAACGAAACCGACGTACTGATGCCGGCACCGATCACCTTCTCCCACCAGTTGGTGAAACGCCAGGCTGAAGCCCGTAAATCAGGGGTGTTGCCGTGGCTGCGCCCAGACGCCAAGTCCCAGGTGACCTGCCGTTATGAAGGCGGCAAAGTCGTTGCCATCGACGCGGTCGTACTGTCGACCCAGCACAATCCGGACGTTTCCTACAACGACCTGCGCGAAGGCGTCATGGAGCTGATCGTCAAGCACGTGCTGCCTGCCGAACTGCTGACCAAGGACACCCAGTTCCACATCAACCCGACCGGCCAGTTCATCATCGGCGGCCCGGTGGGCGACTGCGGCCTGACCGGTCGCAAGATCATCGTCGACAGCTACGGCGGCATGGCCCGTCACGGCGGTGGCGCGTTCTCCGGCAAGGACCCATCCAAGGTTGACCGTTCCGCGGCCTACGCCGGTCGTTATGTGGCCAAGAACATCGTGGCTGCCGGCCTGGCCGAGCGTTGCGAGATCCAGGTTTCCTACGCTATCGGTGTGGCCCAGCCTACGTCGATCTCGCTGAACACCTTCGGTACCGGCAAGATCAGCGACGACAAGATCGTCAAGCTGGTGCGTGAAATCTTCGACCTGCGCCCGTACGCAATCACCACCATGCTCGACCTGCTGCACCCGATGTACCAGGAAACCGCAGCCTACGGCCACTTCGGTCGTACCCCAGAGCAGAAGACCGTCGGCAACGACACCTTCACCACGTTCACCTGGGAAAAGACCGACCGCGCCAACGACCTGCGCACTGCCGCCGGCCTGTAAGCCCTACGGTGTACACAAAGCCCTGCCGGGTGCTCCCTGCAGGGCTTTTTATTGCCCGGTGTTTGTCCGGATGATTAACCGGGCGAGGCCGGTCTGTTCAGGCAAGCAGCAACATCGAGTAAAAAGCCTTGCGGTTGCGGGGCTTTTTTATGCCTGCAGGGATGGCTTAGGCTGGACGCCCTTTCAGAGCAAGGATGCTCATGATGACCTCGCCTATGCGCTCGCTATTGTTTTTTTTACTCAGCTTCTCGCCGCTCATTGCGTGGGCGCAAGAGTGTCCCGACTGGGAAACGGGCCACGCCCGGGCCCAGGTCAACACCCTGGCGCAGCAAGTGCGCCTGTGGGATGACAGCTACCACCGGCTTGGCCAGTCGCTGATCAGCGATGAGCTGTATGACCAGGCTCGCCAGCGCCTTGCCCAATGGCGCAGTTGTTTCGACCCCTCGGTGCCGGTCATGGAGAACCCGCTGGCCAGCGCGCGAGGCACCTTCAACCATCCGACGCCCCACACAGGCCTGGAAAAACTGCTGGATGACCCCGCCGTTGAAACCTGGCTGAACACTCGCCAGGACGTGTGGATTCAGCCCAAGGTCGATGGCGTGGCCGTGACGCTGGTTTACCGCAAGGGCCGGTTGAGCCGGGTCATCAGCCGTGGCGACGGCCGGTTAGGCCAGGATTGGTCAGCCTCTGCACGCAAGATCCCCGGGATCGTCCAGCAACTGCCCGAGGCCATTGACCTGTTGTTGCAGGGCGAACTCTATTGGCAACTGAATGATCATGTGCAGGCAGCCCAAGGCGGCGTCGGCGCCCGCGGCAAAATAGCCGGGTTGATGAATCGCCGGCAATTGAGCGAAGCCGAAGCCGCTGGAATTGGCCTGTTTGTCTGGGCCTGGCCCCAGGGGCCAGACGATTTTGCCGAACGGTTGAGCCAGCTAGCGCAATGGGGCTTCACTGACAGCGGGCGCTATAGCCACCCGATCAAGGAGATCACCGACGCGGCCCACTGGCGCAGCTATTGGTACAACCATCCGCTGCCCTTCGCCAGCGACGGCGTGGTGTTGCACCAAGGCCAACGGGCTCCTGCCGAGCGCTGGGGCATCAGCGCGCCCTATTGGGCGATTGCCTGGAAATACCCGGTGGCCAAGGCGCTGGCCCATGTGCGCAAGGTGCACTTCCAGATTGGCCGCACCGGGCGCATCACCTCCGTGCTGGAGGTGGAACCGGTACGGCTCGATGACCGGAAAATCAGCCGGGTCAGCGTTGGCTCCCTGAAACGCTGGCAGGCACTGGATATTCGCCCGGGCGACCAGGTCTCCATCAGCCTTGCGGGGCAAGTCATCCCGCGCCTTGACCACGTCATCCTGCGCAGCCAGCCACGGGTCGAACTGCAGGTCCCGCGGGCCGAGGATTTCCACCCCTTGAGTTGCTGGCAGTTGGCTCCCGGCTGTGAAGAACAGTTGCTCGCGCGCCTGACCTGGCTGAGTGGCGCCCAGGGCCTGGCCCTGCCACACATTGGCCGCGAAACCTGGAACACCTTGATCCAGGCCGGTCTAATCGGTGGGCTGCTCGATTGGTTAACCCTGGATGAGGCAGAGCTTGCTAACATTGATGGCTTCGGTGAACGCAGCAGTGCGCGTTTACTCGACAGCTTGCGCAGTGCCCGGCAGCGACCGTTCGCGCAATGGCTGATGGCCCTGGGAGTACCGCCCACGGCCCGCAACAATCTACGCGGCGGCTGGCAAACCCTGGCCGCCAAAGACACTCAAGCCTGGCTGGCCGAAGACGGCATAGGCCCGGGGCGCGCGGCGCAACTGAGCGCTTTTTTTCGCGACCCGCAGGTGCTGGCCTTGAGTGAAACATTACGGGCTGCCGGAGTAGAGGGGTTTTAACCTCTGCCCTACAGCATTAACCGGTGCCAGCAGAAGTCATCCTGCCCACCTGATCGAGACCTTGTGTCCCTTGGAGCATTTATGAAATTTCTTGCACCTTTTGCCCTGTTGACCGTCGCTACCCTTATGGCTACGCCGCTGCTGGCGGCCGAAGAAGCCTCGCCACTCACTGGCTGCGCCGCCAAGCGCCAGGCCATCAGCACCCAGATCGAACAAGCCAAGGCCCACGGCAACAGCGAGCAGCAAGCCGGCCTGGAAAAAGCCTTGAGTGAAGTCACTGCCAATTGCACCGACGCCTCTTTGAAAAAGGAGCGCGAAAACAAGGTGCTCGACGCCAAGCACGAAGTCAGCCGCCGTCAGGCCGACCTCGACAAGGCAATGAAGAAGGGTGACTCCGACAAGATCAACAAGCGCAAGGACAAGCTCGCCCAGTCACGCAAGGACTTGCAGGAAGCCCTGGACGAACTGGACAAGTAAGACGCCTCAGTGATCGCGGAACTGTTTATGGCAGGCGGTGCAGGCATCTTCGACTTTCTGCACCGCCGGCCCAAGGTTGCTCGCCTTGTAAGGCTGGGCCTGGCTTGCGACCACCAATTCACCGGTGGCCGCTTCAAGGTTTCGGGCCAGCTCCTGGAAGCGTGCCTGTTGCTGCCACACGTTGTCCTTGGCGCTGGTATGGTCTTCTTCGCGCACGCTCGGGAAATGCTTCCACGGTTCGTGGGACAAGGCATCGAGCTTGACCGCGCCTTCGGCAAATTTTGCCCCGTCGAACGGAATGCGCCCACGCAGCATGCCCCCCAGGTCTTCGCCGGTCTTGAGCATCTGCTTGAAAATAGCCTTGCGCTGGCCAAGGGGCGAATTCGGGTCAACCCCGCCGCAGGCGGACAGTGTCAGGCAGGCCAGCAATACAACGGTCAGTCTTTTAAAAGTCATGATGGCTCAAGGTCACGGGAAACGGCGGCCAGTATCCTCGCCCCGCCCACAAAGACCAATACCCCTATTAATAATAAGGGTTGCTCGAGCGCCGACCAGCGCGGGCAATCGCTTCAGGAATTGATTGTATGAGTATCCGCTTCAACCCCTGGACCCGCCGCCTGGCGTGGGCGCTGCCAATGATCGCGTTGCTGGCCGGTTGCGACACCGGCAAGGACGAAAAAGCCAAACCTCACGCCATCGCGACCTATGTCGGTGCCACCTGGGAAAACCTCCCGGCTGTATCAGACAGCGACCTGCAAGCCGGCTTCGAGTCCTGGCGCAGTGCCTGCCAACGGCTCAAGGCTGACCCGGTGTGGGGCGCAACATGCGCTGCATCGGCCACCGTGCCGTCAACCGCAGTGGCGATTCGCGACTTCCTCAAGGCCAACCTGGATGTCTACGGCCTGCGCTCGGCCGACAACAGCCCCAACGGCCTGATCACCGGCTACTACGAACCGGTTTACCCCGGCAGCCTCACCGAAACCGCCACCGCCCATGTGCCGGTGTTCGGCGTGCCGGACGACCTGATCATCGTCAACCTTGAGAGCATCTACCCGGAACTCAAGGGCAAGCGCCTGCGCGGTCGCCTGGAGGGTCGGGTGCTCAAACCCTATGACGACGCCAGCGCCATCAACCAGCAAGGCTCCAGCGCCAAGCCGATCGCCTGGCTGACCAACCCGATGGACCTGCAATTTCTGCAGATCCAGGGTTCGGGCCGCATCCAACTGGCCGATGGCCGCCAATTGCGTGTCGGTTACGGCGACCAAAACGGTTACCCGTACCGCCCCATTGGCCGCTGGCTGGTCGAGCAAGGCGAGTTGAAAAAAGAAGACGTGACCATGGGCGCCATCAGCGCGTGGGCCAAGGCGCACCCACAGCGCATTCCTGAACTGCTGGCGAGCAACCCCAGCTACGTGTTCTTCAGCGCCCGCCCCGACAGCAACGAAGGCCCGCGTGGCTCTCTGAACGTGCCGCTGACCGCGGGTTATAGCGTTGCGGTGGATCGCAAGGTGATTCCGCTGGGCAGCCTGCTGTGGCTGTCGACTACGAAGCCGGACGGTGCGCCGATTGCCCGGCCGGTGGCTGCGCAGGATACCGGTGGTGCAATTACCGGCGAAGTGCGCGCCGACCTGTTCTGGGGAACCGGTGAAGCTGCCGGGGAATTGGCAGGCAACATGAAGCAGCAGGGCCAGATCTGGATGCTGTGGCCTAAAGGCGCAGCGCTGCCAAAAGTGCCGGATGCGCCGACAGGAACCTGAAGCACACCACAAACTCACTGTGTGGAGGGCTTGTGTGGGAGCGGGCTTGCTCGCCCCCACATTTGAACAGCGTCACGCCCTAGATCGATACGAAGAAGAAACTCGCAATCAACGCCATTCCCAGCGCCCACACCAGCGACCGCAGCATTGCCCAGTCCGCCAGGTAGCAGATGATGTAGAGCAACCGGCTGGTAATAAACAGCACCGCCAGTACGTTGATCGTCACCAACGACGCGCCGCCGGCCAAATGCGCAATGATCACCGCCGCCGCAAACGCCGGGGTTACTTCAAAGCTGTTGAGTTGCGCACTGTGGGCACGCTTGGCGAAGCCGTCGAGCGTATCCAGGAATGCTCGCGGGTCATGGTTCTGCCGGGGCCCGAACTTGCCACCGCTGAACTTGGCCAGGCCCGTGCACAGGTACGGCAGAAAGATTGCGATCAACACACACCAGAAAGCGACTGTCATAACCCATTCCTTTTTTAGTTTTACTCAACGGTTAGAGTTTCATCACGAACATGCCGATCAGCACCAACCCACAGGCTATGAGCCGTGGCCGGCCAAAAGGTTCTTTCAGGTAACGCATGCCGAACAGTACCACCAGGATCACGCTGACTTCCCGCAACGCGGCAGCCTCGGCAATCGAGCCCAACTGCATGGCCCAAAGCACCAGAGCGTAGCTCAACAGCACGCACAGCCCGACACTCAGCCCCAGCCGCCACTGCGTGCGCCAAAATAGCCCGAACGCCGCCCGTTTGCGCACCATCGCCAGCAACGGAAACGGCCATGCGCTTATCAGCGTCAGCCACACCAGGTAGTCCAGCGGGTGTGACCAACGGCGCAATGCCTGGCCATCGAGGAAGGTGTAGCAACCGATACACAGGCCGATCAACGCCACCACCGGCAGCATCGACCAAGGCAACCGGTCGCCACCGCCGCCCTGCCACAACAGGCACAGCATGCCGAACGGAATCAGCACAATGCCGAGAATCTGCTGGGTACTGAGCACCTCACCGGCAAACACCAGCGTCAGCGCCAGCACCACCAAAGGCGACAAGCCGCGCATCAATGGGTACACCAAGCCCAGGTCACCCACGCGATAGGCCTGGATCAGCAGGTAGCGGTAGAGCAACTCAAACAACGCCGAGGCGATGATCCACGGCCAGATCTGCAGCGGCGGCAACGACACAAACCCAACCGCCAGCACCACGAACAGCAATGCCACCGTGTCCATACACGCGATGACCAACAGGCGCTCGCCGCTGAATTTGATCAAGGTGTTCCACGTCGCATGCAACAACGCCGCTACCAGTACCAGAGCTGTTGCAATCACGGTGACTCCCCAGTCATAAAAAGCGGAATTGATTCGCCATATTTCAGCACCTGTTTATACTAAAGCCGACCACGCCGCACTCAGTTGCGCAAAGACCTAGACCAATAAATTTGGCTGCTGCCCGATCTTCGCCGATCCGGGCGCCGGCATGCGTATGCCTGATCAGAGCGTAACGATTACCGAAGGAGATCCTCGCATGCCGCTCGGTGCCTGGATCGGCGGGATGGTGGTGGCGGCACTTTTGTTCATCGAACTGCAACGTCGCCGCCCTGCTGCGGTCCACTTACCCAACTAAAAGCTAAAGCTTGCGTAGGAGCTGTCGAGCCCAAGCGAGGCTGCGATGGCAGCGCTGCGGTCTGACAGCAACAGCGCGGTGCTCCCATCGCAGCCTCGCTCAGGCTCGACAGCTCCTACGTGTTATTGCGAAGTAGATTTCCCACTCCTCCATCCAAGGACCCCGGATGCTTGAACTTGTCGCTGCGTTTATTTGCCTCACCACCCTGCTCACGTATGTGAACTACCGCTTCATCGGCCTGCCGCCCACCATCGGTGTGATGGTGACGGCGCTGATGTTTTCCCTGCTGCTGCAAGGCCTGAGCTTTATCGGTTACCCCGGGCTTGAGGAGCGCGTCCAGCAGTTGATTGGCCAGATCGACTTCGGCGACTTGCTGATGAACTGGATGCTCTCGTTCCTGCTGTTCGCCGGCGCCTTGCACGTTAACCTGAGTGACCTGCGCAGCTACCGCTGGCCCATTGGCCTGCTCGCTACTTTCGGTGTGTTGATCGCCACCGTGGTGATCGGCAGCCTGGCGTTCTACATCTTCGCCCTGTTCGGCTGGCACGTGAGTTTCCTGTACTGCCTGCTGTTCGGTGCGCTGATCTCCCCCACCGACCCGATCGCGGTACTCGGTGTACTGCGAACCGCCAACGCGTCCAAGCCGCTGAAAACCACCATCGTCGGCGAATCACTGTTCAACGACGGCACGGCAGTGGTGGTGTTCACCGTGTTGCTGGGCATTGCGCAACTGGGCGAGACGCCCACCGTGGGCGCCACGGCCATGCTGTTTGCCCATGAGGCGATTGGCGGCGTGGTGTTCGGCGGGCTGATCGGTTACCTCGTGTACCTGATGATCAAGAGCATCGAGCAGTACCAGATCGAAGTGATGCTGACCTTGGCGTTGGTGATCGGCGGCTCGGCGATGGCCACCGAACTGCACGTGTCGGCACCGATTGCGATGGTGGTGGCGGGACTGATCATCGGTAACCTGGGCCGCAAGCTGGCGATGAACGACATGACCCGGCGTTACCTGGACGGTTTTTGGGAGTTGCTCGATGACATGCTCAACGCCCTGCTCTTCGCGCTGATCGGCATGGAGCTATTGCTGTTGCCGTTCAACTGGCTGCATGTGCTGGCGGCAAGTCTGCTGGCAGTGGCGATCCTGTTGTCACGTTTGCTGACGGTGGCCCCGGCAATCCTGCTGCTGCGGCGCTGGCGCACGGTGCCCCGCGGTACCATCCGCATCCTGACCTGGGGCGGCTTGCGCGGCGGGGTTTCCGTGGCGCTGGCCCTGGCCCTGCCGCTGGGCCCGGAACGCGACTTGCTGTTGAGCATCACCTACATCGTGGTGCTGTCGTCGATCCTGTTGCAGGGCCTGAGCATCGGCAAACTGGTCAAGCGCGTGACCAAAGATGCGCCGGTACCCGACACTCACTGATCCTTGTTGATCTGCTGCGGATGCCTCGGGTCCGCAGCGGCTTTACCGGGCAAGCTGCTTTCGCTGCGAATCTGCGCATGGCTGATCAGCGCAAAGATAAAGCTGCCGCCGATGATGTTGCCCGCCAGCGTCGGCCCGGCAAACACCAGCCAGAAGTCTTTCCATGGCAACTCGCCGGCAAATACCAGGTAGGACACTTCTGCCGATCCCACCACGATGTGGGTGAAGTCCCCGAGCGCCATCAGGTAGGTGATCAGGATGATGATCCACAGCTTGGCGCTTTCCATGGACGGGATCATCCACACCATGGTGGCGATCATCCAGCCAGACACAATGCCCTTGGCGAACATCTGGGAGGTGTCGTTCTCCATGACCTTGCGCCCGATTTCCAGGAAGGCCAGGTCGGTCTTGGCGTCAAAAATCGGCAAGTGCAACATCACGTACGCCACCAGCAAAGTGCCGCACAGGTTGCCCACCAGCACCACGGCCCATAAGCGCAGCAACCGTGCGAAATTGTTCAGCGTGGGTTTGCTCATGACGGGCAACACCGCCGTCAGGGTGTTTTCGGTGAACAGCTGCTGACGAGCGAGGATCACCGCCAAAAAGCCCGCGCAGTAGCCAAAACTGGCAATTACCTTGAACTCTTCGCCCTCCGGGAGCCGCGAGTTGAGCAAGCCCATGCCCATCAACGACAGGCCCATGGTCAGGCCGGCGGCCAGCGCCGACCACCACAATGCCGCCACGGTGCGTTCCAGCTCCTGGTCGCCTTGAGTGCGGATGATTTCATGCAGAACCGCCGCGCGGGGCGGCTGGTTCTTGTCGACATCGTGCTGCTCTTCCTGCGACAGGTTGGGGGTCTTGCCGTCTTTTTCGGTGGCCATGGCGTTCCTGAATCCGTTGTGTGCCTGTAGCTACGACACGCGGGGTTCAGGGCTGTTCAGTGACGTGGCAACTAAACCGCCAGGCGCCATGCCTTGGCCATTTCGACTGTCGTGGAGCGTCCCGGCTGCGACCAGGGCTTATTACGTGCTACGTAGTTGTCAACGATGTCATCGAGCGCCTGGTTGACCTGGGCCGGCGTCGTTGCCCGGCCCAGGTTGTGTTCAACCCGGCGCAGCAGTGCAACATTCGAATCTGGCTGGCCCGGGCGAAACAGCGAGGGGTAGAGCACTTCCCGCGTGAAGTTATCGGCGATCACAGCGATATCGCGTTTTTTCATTTCGCTGATGCCACTGGCCAGCACCCGTGAGGCCGTTTGATGCGGCGCTTGTAGCAACTGCTGGAAATTGGGGTTGCCTGCATCATTGAGGCGGGCACCCAGCCACTCGACGTATTCCGGGCGACTGGCCAGGGCGTCCAGGTTGCGCAATGCCGAGGCCAATTCAGGCGTCATGTGCAGCCGCTCGCCGGTATTGGCCGATGCCACAGCCTTATCCAGCATGCCAAGCCCCTGCCGGGCTTCGCTTCGAAAGCGCAGCACGCTACGGGAGGCGTCGTCCTGGTCAAGCGCGTCCTTGACGCTGGCGAGCATGGAATCGCTCATGGCCAGCACGGCGCTGTCAATCGAGCTGAATGAGTGCTGCTCTCGCACTTGCGAGCGTTTCTCCAAGTGGGTATTCACCGCAGCCCGAGACAGTTCCTGTAGCTGATTCTTGACCTCCAGCGGCATGGTGAAATTGATCGTGCCGTTGAGGAAGCCACTGAAGTCGCCGATCTCGGTCTTTAATGGCATGACAACCGTCTGATCCTTGATCCTACTGAGTTTCGATGCCATCAACTCACTATTGGCCGCGTTCGGGATCCCGAGAAAGCTATCCTTTAAGCTGCCCAAGTGACTGCCGCGCACGGCCGCAGACTTATCACCGCTGAACTTCAGAATCAGTTGTTCGGTATCGGCGATTGCACTGCCGGGAAACGTGCGCTGGTAAAAGTCAGCCACGGGGGTGTTGAGCAGCAAGCCGCCATCCTGAAAGAAGGTCTTCTCGCCGTCTGCCTGAAACCCGTGCCCCTTCTCCTCGGGCGCCTTGAACACCAGCGGCAGCGCCCCCGAAATATGCGCGGCGCGCGCGATATCCATGTCCGGCGTGAGGTTGGCATTGAACACCACCAACTGCGGGCGGCCATCGAACAAACCGGTGCCGGTGATATTGAGTTCCTTGATTGCCGGAATATGCAGGCTCAATGCCTGCAGGTCACCGAACGTGGTCGCACCGCCCGCACCTAATTTGTCGGCAATCGCCAAAACCTGTGGTGTGCGAAGCTCCCTGGGCAGGTCGCCAATGTGCGCCAGCACGGTCTTTCGCGACTCCTCGCGTACCAGGTCCTCCAGAGGTTCGGCCTTGGAACCCAGCCGTGGCAATACGTTAAATACAACCTCTGCCAGACTGCTGACCTTGCCGGCGACCTTGCCGACACTCGAACTGGCATTTTGCAGCCAAGCGGGAATGGCGTGCTTGCTGTTCATCAGTTTGGGAAGCTCGAGGTTGTCCGACAGCGTGTCGAAGGCCTTCGCCCCCATCCCGCTGGCCAGCAGGGCTGCCGAGATACCGCCGGCGGATGAGCCTGAAATACTGCGGATATGCTTCAAGGCGTTTGCGTCTTCAAGCGCCTGGACCACGCCCGGGTAGGCAATACCCTTGGCCCCGCCGCCACTGAGTACCAATTGGGTGATCGGCGGTGGGGAAACCGTCACTTCCACCACGCCATTCGGGTAGCGACTCAACGCCAACTTGCGTTCGCCTGCACCGTCTACCAGGGAGGTTTTCGTACCCTGGGGTTCAACGGTAGCGTGACCATGCCTTTCGATAATCGGCGCCAAGGCCGTGTCGCGCGCCGCCGCCAGGCCGCTGCCAACGATGTCGTGGGGAGCGGGCAGCAGCGATTGAGGGAATGAAGGCTGGGCAGGATTTAACAATGCCATGTGTCGACTCTCTCTTCAGGGTGTAGTCCTGTGTGACGAGAGAACATGGGAAAGATCCATCCGGAAGCGTCTTGTAAAACAAGTCGCTCCCGGCCGAGCTTATTCGCTGATGCCGTCTTCCTGGAACTGATCCTTCACATACTTGATCTCGGTGCGGCCATGGGGCGCCGGCAGGCCGTCTTCCCCCAGGTTGACGAAGACCATTTTTTCCACAGTCAGGATGCTCTTGCGGGTGATCTTGTTGCGCACTTCGCAGGTCAGGGTGATGGAGGTGCGGCCGAACTCGGTGGCGGTGATGCCCAGTTCGATGATGTCGCCCTGGCGCGAGGCGCTGACGAAGTTGATTTCAGAGATGTATTTTGTCACCACCCGCTGGTTGCCCAACTGGACAATCGCGTAGATGGCCGCTTCTTCGTCGATCCAGCGCAGCAGGCTGCCGCCGAACAGGGTGCCGTTGGGGTTGAGGTCTTCGGGTTTAACCCATTTGCGGGTGTGGAAGTTCATGTTCACTCCAAAGCGTGTTGGCAAATGATGGGCAACATCATGGCAGAGGCCGGGCCCAAGCTCTATGAGCCATTGCCTATCAACCCCATGAGCTATCTTCATGCCGCCGACAGAAAGGCTTTAGAAGTCAGGCGCACGCGGCTATAATCGCCTCCGCTTCAAAACGGTCATCTTCGATTGATACCGTTCTCCCGCCACCTGTCCGAGGGGCGCTGCAGCAGGCTCGACCTGTCAGGCTCGGATGGGGCGTTGTCCGGCCTGGTTAGCCAGCTGGATACTAAACGCACAACGGCGCCCATTCGCACACTACGAATGGAGGCTCTTCATGAGCGCTGTAATCACGCCTGCAGGTTTTACCGACTACAAAGTCGCCGACATGTCCCTCGCTGCCTGGGGCCGTCGCGAAACCTTTATCGCCGAATCCGAAATGCCAGCCCTGATGGGCCTGCGTCGCAAGTACGCCGCTGAACAGCCGCTCAAGGGCGCGAAGATTCTCGGCTGCATCCACATGACCATTCAGACGGCCGTGCTGATCGAAACCCTGGTTGCCCTGGGTGCCGAAGTGCGTTGGTCGTCGTGCAACATTTTCTCGACTCAAGACCAGGCCGCAGCCGCTATCGCTGCTGCCGGCATCGCGGTTTACGCCTGGAAAGGCGAGACCGAAGAAGAGTACGAGTGGTGCCTGGAGCAAACCATCCTCAAGGATGGCAAGCCATGGGACGCCAACATGATCCTCGACGACGGCGGCGACCTGACTGAGTTGCTGCACAAGAAGTACCCGCAAATCCTCGACCGCGTCCACGGCGTGACCGAAGAGACCACCACCGGCGTTCACCGCCTGCTGGACATGCTGGCCAAGGGCGAGCTGAAAATCCCGGCCATCAACGTCAACGACTCGGTGACCAAGAGCAAGAACGACAACAAGTACGGCTGCCGTCACAGCCTGAACGATGCGATCAAGCGCGGCACCGACCACCTGCTGTCCGGCAAGCAAGCGCTGGTGATCGGCTACGGTGACGTGGGCAAGGGTTCGTCCCAGTCCCTGCGTCAGGAAGGCATGATCGTTAAAGTCTCCGAAGTTGACCCGATCTGCGCCATGCAAGCCTGCATGGACGGTTTCGAAGTGGTTTCGCCGTTCATCGATGGCGTCAATGACGGCACCGAAGCGAGCATCGACAAAGCCCTGCTGGGCAAGATCGACCTGATCGTGACCACCACCGGTAACGTGAACGTGTGCGACTCGAACATGCTCAAGGCCCTGAAAAAGCGCGCCGTGGTGTGCAACATCGGCCACTTCGACAACGAAATCGACACCGCTTTCATGCGCAAGAACTGGGCATGGGAAGAAGTGAAGCCTCAGGTACACAAGGTTCACCGTACCGGCGCTGGCGATTTCGACCCGCAGAACGATGACTACCTGATCCTGCTGGCCGAAGGCCGCCTGGTAAACCTGGGCAACGCCACTGGCCACCCAAGCCGCATCATGGATGGCTCGTTCGCCAACCAGGTACTGGCCCAGATCTTCCTGTTCGGCCAGAAATACGCCGACCTGTCGCCAGCCCAGAAAGCCGAGCGCCTGACCGTGGAAGTACTGCCGAAGAAACTCGACGAAGAAGTGGCCCTGGAAATGGTCCGTGGCTTCGGCGGCGTTGTGACTCAACTGACCAAGACCCAGGCCGACTACATCGGTGTTGGTGTTGAAGGTCCGTTCAAGCCGCACGCTTACCGTTACTGATCGGCCCAGTGCCAGCTGCCATAGGGGAGCTGGCTTTTGTGGGAGCTGGCTTGCCTGCGATAGTATCGCCTCGATATTGCTGGAACACCGAGGTGCCTGCATCGCGGGCAAGCCCGCTCCCACACCGGTATTCTGAGTTTCCATAGGTATGACCATGTCCCAAGACCGTCGCTACAGCTTCGAGTTCTTCCCGACCAAGACCGATGCTGGGCATGAAAAACTGATGGCGACTGCCAAGCAGTTGGCCAGCTACAACCCCGATTTTTTCTCCTGCACCTATGGTGCCGGCGGCTCCACCCGCGACCGCACGATCAACACCGTGTTGCAGCTGGAAAGCGAAGCCAAAGTACCTGCGGCTCCGCATTTGTCGTGCGTGGGCGACAGCAAGGCCGACCTGCGCAGCCTGCTGACCCAGTACAAGCAAGCCGGTATCAAGCGCATCGTCGCCCTGCGCGGTGACCTGCCGTCCGGCATGGGCATGGCCAGCGGCGAGCTGCGCTACGCCAATGACCTGGTGAGCTTCATCCGTGAAGAAACCGGCGATCACTTCCATATCGAAGTGGCCGCTTATCCGGAGATGCACCCCCAGGCCCGCAATTTCGAAGACGATTTGCAGAACTTCGTGCGCAAGGCCAACGCCGGCGCCAACAGCGCGATCACCCAGTACTTCTTCAACGCCGAGAGCTACTTCTACTTCGTTGAACGCATACAGGCGATGGGCGTGAACATCCCGATCGTGCCGGGCATCATGCCGATCACCAACTACAGCAAACTGGCGCGTTTCTCTGACGCCTGCGGCGCGGAAATCCCACGCTGGGTTCGTAAACAACTGGAAGCCTACGGCGACGACGTCAAGAGCATCCAGGCGTTCGGTGAACAGGTCATCAGCGAGATGTGCGAACAATTGCTGCAAGGCGGCGCACCGGGGTTGCACTTCTACACCCTGAACCAGGCCGAACCGAGCCTGGCGATATGGAACAACCTGAAACTGCCTCGTTAAGGCCAGTTTCGACGTACCAAGGCTCTCGTCCCGACGAGGGCCTTTGTGGTTTTAATGCCTCAAGATCACTGTGCCAGAGCTTCTCTTTCGCCTGAGACAGTCGTAATCTCAGGGTATGCCTGTGATTTCCCGGATGTTGACTGCTGTCCTTTTCGCTTGCCTGAGCTTCGGCGCCCATGGCGAGAAACTGCGCATTGTCACCGAACCCTGGGCCCCCTATGTGTATGACGACAACGGCACGATGCGCGGGCTCGACTATGAGACCACGGTGATTGTGTTCCAACGCCTGGGCATTGATGTGCAATGGCAATTCCTGCCCTGGAAGCGCTGCCTGGCAATGCTCGACCAGGGCCAGGCCGATGGCGCGCTGGACATTTTCCACAGCCACGAGCGCGACTCGGTATTGCTGTACCCCAGCGAGCCGCTGTCCGATGTGGAGTTCGTGCTGTTCTACGCCAACGACCGCCCGCACCCGTTCCAGAGCCTTGAAGACCTGCGCGGCCTGACCATCGGCACCTCGCCGGGCTACCTTTATGGCCCGCAATTCAGTGAGTCCAGCCTGTTCAAGCAGGAACCGGCCGCCAGCCATGAGGCCAACTTCGGCAAGCTGGCCCTTGGCCGCATCGACCTGGTGATCACCGACCGCCGGGTCGGCCAGCACGTGCTCAAGGCACTGGGCCTCCTGGGCCAGGTCACCGAGGCGCCGACGGTCATCAGCAGCCAGCCGCAATTTCTCGCGGTGCGCCGCGGTGCAGGCATGGACTTGCTGGTGCAGCGCTTTGCCGCCGAACTCAAACGCTTCAAGCAAGAGCCGGCCTACGCGGCCTTGAGCGCCAAATATGCAGGTACAAGCCTCCAAACCAGCGCATCGGCCCTGCCCGCGCACACCGTTGAGCAGCAGGAAAGCAGCGCAGAGTGATTGCTCTGTTATACTGCGGCCTTTCCGCCAGGCTTACGCCCGGACGCTTCGGTCTTGCAAAAGGCACCCGACCCCGCTACAGCGCAGCTTTCAAGCCCGCGCGAGCCGTCTGAGTGCCCGCCAGCCCCAGCAGGACCGGACGGGATTGCGTTCATCTAAACGCCATTCACGCCAGGCAAGACTATCCCTCTGGGCCAAGCCCTAACTAAAACAGGATTACTCATGTCCTTTGCTTCCCTCGGTCTCTCCGAGGCTTTAGTCCGCGCCATCGAGGCAGCGGGCTATACCGAGCCTACTCCGGTGCAACAGCGGGCCATTCCCGCCGTGTTGCAAGGCCGCGACCTGATGGTTGCGGCTCAGACAGGTACTGGTAAAACCGGCGGCTTCGCCCTTCCGATCCTGGAGCGGTTGTTCCCCAACGGTCACCCGGACAAATCCCAGCGTCACGGCCCGCGCCAACCGCGCGTACTGGTCCTGACCCCTACCCGCGAACTCGCCGCCCAAGTGCATGACAGCTTCAAGCTGTATGCCCGCGACTTGAAGTTCGTCAGCGCCTGCATCTTCGGCGGCGTCGGCATGAACCCACAGGTTCAGGCCATGTCCCGGGGTGTCGACGTACTGGTTGCCTGCCCGGGTCGTTTGCTCGACCTGTGCGGCCAAGGCAGCGTCGATTTGTCCCACGTGGAAATCCTCGTGCTGGACGAAGCCGACCGGATGCTCGACATGGGCTTTGTCCATGACGTGAAAAAAGTCCTCGCGCGCCTGCCGGCCAAACGCCAGAACCTGCTGTTCTCGGCCACGTTCTCCAACGACATCACCGCGTTGGCGGGCAAGTTGTTGCATAACCCCGAGCGCATTGAAGTCACGCCGCCGAACACCACGGTCGAGCGCATCGAGCAGCGCGTATTCCGCCTGCCCGCCGCCCACAAGCGTTCGCTGCTGGCCCACCTGATCACCGCCGGCGCGTGGGAACAGGTGCTGGTGTTCACCCGCACCAAGCACGGCGCCAACCGCCTGGCCGAGTACCTGGACAAGCACGGCCTCACCGCCGTCGCCATCCACGGCAACAAGAGCCAGAACGCGCGCACCAAAGCCCTGGCCGACTTCAAGGCCGGTGAAGTACGCATCCTGGTAGCCACCGACATCGCCGCGCGCGGCCTGGACATCGACCAACTGCCACACGTGGTCAACTTCGAGCTGCCAAACGTCGACGAAGACTACGTGCACCGTATCGGCCGTACTGGCCGGGCCGGTCGTTCGGGCGAGGCCATTTCCCTGGTCGCACCGGACGAAGAAAAGCTGCTGAAAAGCATCGAGCGCATGACCAAGCAGAAAATCGCCGATGGCGACCTGATGGGCTTCGACTCCAGCGCCGTTGAGGCTGAGAAGCCTGAAGTGCGCGAACGTCCGGACGTGCGTAACCCGCGCAACAACCCACGCGGTCCGAAGGGCGATGGCCCGAACGGCGGCGGCGGTGGTGGCGGTCGTAAAGACAAGGGCAAGGACAAGGGCGGCAAGGATAAGGCTGCAACCAATGGCCGTGGCGAACGCCCGGCCCGTGAGCAAAAGCCCCGTGAAGGCACCCCGGCCCGCGAACAGCGCCAGCCGAGCCAGCCACCACGTGCTGCCGCCGACCGTGCGCCGGACGAGTTCCTGGACGACGACGTGGATAACTTCGGTAACCGCGTTGACTACGTGCCCCAGGCCAAGCCGGCCCAGGGTCGTGGTCGTCGTCCGGGCGCGCCAGCCCAAGGCGCCGGTGCAGGCGCAGGTTCTGCGCCACGCACTGGCGGCCAGCCACAAGGTCGCCAGAACGGTCCGCGCAGCAGCAGCGGCGCGACCACCGGCACCCCGCCGGCCAAGCGCAGCGGCCCGCGCAACGGTGCACCGCGTGACGGCCAGGCCCGTCGCGAAGAGTCGCGCAACCGTCGCCCGGCCCGTGATGATCAACCTCACCTGTCGGAGCCTGCGGTGCAAAACCCGCGCGGCGGCCCGGCACCGAAGATCATCCACAAAGAGTCGAAAAGCGATCGCACGCTGACACCTGAACAGTTGGATCAACTGCCGGGCCGTCCACGTGGTGAAAAGCCAGCGTTGCTGACCCGCAACCGCTGATTTTCAACGCGTCATAAAAAATGCCCCGGATCGCGAGATCCGGGGCATTTTTTATTGAAGCTTTAAAACTGTAGGAGCCGGCTTGCCGGCGATGACGATCTTGAGAACGCCACGTACCGCGCGGGCGCTATCGCCGGCAAGCCGGCTCCTACAGACGAAGCATTACTTCGCTTTCACACCTTCAAACGTCACGTACAGCTCAACGGTGTTGGACGCTGGGCCCAAGTCCATCTGCTTGCCGAAGTCCTGGCGATTGAAGGAGGTAGTACCTTCAAAGCCTGCACGGTAGCCGCCCCATGGATCCTTGCCTTCACCCAGGAAGGTCGCCTTGACGACGATCGGCTTGGTCACGCCGTGAAAGGTCAGGTCGCCGGTCACGTCAGCAGTGACTTGGCCAGCAGCGTTCTTACCGGTGGTCTTGACGCTGGTGGAGACGAACTTGGCATCGGCAAACTTGCCAACGTCCAGGAAGTCTTTGCTGGCGATGTGCTTGTCACGTTCGGCGTGGTTGGTGAACACGCTGGCGGTACGGACGTTGAACTCAATCTTGCTGTCTTCAGGCTTGGCAGCATCGAAGCTGAACTTGCCGTCCAGGTCCTTGAAGGTACCGGTGATGAAGCTGTAGCCCAAGTGGCTGATCTTGAAGTCAACGAAGGCGTGCTGGCCTTCCTTGTCGACAACGTAGTCAGCTGCCATCACCTGACCGGCAGTGAGCAGGGCAGAACCGATGGCCAGAGCGGCGAGAGTCTTTTTCAACATGCTTTCTATTCCTTGTGAGTCGAGGTTGAACATCAGGCTTTGCGCCCCAGCATACGAACCAGGGTCACATCACGATCAATGAAATGGTGTTTCAACGCAGCCACACCGTGGAGGCCGGAGAACACCACCAATACCCAGGCCAGGTACAAATGCACCACGCCTGCGGTGTCTGCCTGGTCCGGTAGCCCGGAAACCAGTGCAGGAATCTCAAACAGGCCAAATACCGGGATCCCGACACCGTCTGCGGTGGAAATCAGGTAACCGGCAATCATCACGGCAAACAGCCCGAGATACAGGAATGCGTGGCCAAACGCAGCCCCCAGCCGCGTCATGCGGCTATAGCTGGCAAGCGGTGGCGGCGGCGGGCTGAGTAAACGCCAGACAATGCGCACAAGCATGATGGCAAACAGCGTGATGCCGATGCTTTTGTGCAAGTCCGGGGCGTCTTTGCGCCAGGTGCTGTAGTAGTCGAGACCAACCATCCACAGGCCCAAGGCGAACAGACCGAACACCACCAGGGCTACGCCCCAGTGCAAAACAATACTGACCCAGCCGTAGCGGGCCGATGAGTTACGTAGTTGCATGTCCCATATCCCGTAAGAGCTGTGCCCAAGACTATCGACTTACCTATCGAATTAAAGCGGAAAATTTCGCTTTGAAATATCGAGAAATACGATCAAGAGCGTATGCACAATAAGTTAACAAGGGATTAAGGACTATTCCCAAGAAACGTGACAGACCGTCCTGTGTTTACTGCGATTTACCCTACAAGCATGCAATTGGGTTGTGACACAGCCCTGCATTGCATAGGCTTGCGCGATTGTTTCGCCCGCGCACGCCGCGAGCCGCTTCGAGGAGAATAAAGATGGGTTTGAATAACCAGTGGATGCAACGCGACCTTGCGGTGCTGTGGCATCCCTGCACCCAGATGAAAGACCACCAGCGACTGCCGCTGATCCCGATCAAACGCGGCGAAGGCGTGTGGCTGGAAGACTTCGAAGGCAAACGCTACCTCGACGCCGTCAGCTCCTGGTGGGTCAACGTGTTTGGCCACGCCAACCCGCGCATCAACCAGCGCATTAAAGACCAGGTCGACCAGCTGGAACACGTGATTCTTGCCGGCTTCAGTCACCAGCCGGTGATCGAGCTGTCCGAGCGCCTGGTGAAAATGACACCCGAAGGGCTGACCCGCTGCTTCTACGCCGACAACGGTTCGTCGTGCATCGAAGTCGCGTTGAAGATGAGCTTTCACTATTGGCTCAACCGCGGCCTGCCGAACAAAAAGCGTTTTGTCACCCTGACCAACAGCTACCACGGCGAGACCATCGCCGCGATGTCGGTGGGCGATGTGCCGCTGTTCACCGAAACCTACAAGGCCTTGCTGCTGGACACCATCAAGGTGCCGAGCCCGGACTGCTACTTGCGCCCCGACGGCATGAGCTGGGAAGAGCACTCCCGCAACATGTTCCAGGCCATGGAACAGACCCTCGCCGACAACCACGACACCGTCGCCGCCGTGATCGTCGAACCGTTGATCCAGGGCGCCGGTGGCATGCGCATGTACCACCCGGTGTACCTCAAGCTGCTGCGCGAAGCCTGCGACCGCTATGGCGTGCACCTGATCCATGACGAGATCGCCGTGGGCTTCGGCCGCACCGGCACGATGTTCGCCTGTGAACAGGCCGGCATCCGCCCGGACTTCCTGTGCCTGTCCAAGGCCCTGACCGGCGGCTACCTGCCGTTGGCGGCCGTGGTCACCACCGATGATGTGTACGACGCCTTCTACGACGACTATCCGACCCTGCGCGCCTTCCTGCATTCCCACAGCTACACCGGCAACCCGCTGGCGTGTGCGGCGGCACTGGCGACGCTGGATATCTTCGAAGAAGACAACGTCATCGAGAACAACAAGGCCCTGGCCCAGCGCATGGCAACCGCCACTGCGCACCTGGTGGACCACCCCCACGTCTCGGAAGTGCGCCAGACCGGCATGGTGCTGGCCATCGAGATGGTGCAGGACAAGGCCACCAAGGCTGCCTACCCATGGCAGGAACGCCGTGGCCTGAAGGTATTCGAGCATGCGCTGGAGCGTGGTGCGCTGCTGCGGCCGCTGGGCAGCGTGGTGTATTTCCTGCCACCGTATGTGATCACCCCGGAGCAGATCGACTTCCTGGCTGAAGTGGCCAGCGAGGGGATCGATATCGCCACCAACAGCAAGGTCAGCGTGGCGGTGCCCCAGGATTTCCACCCGGGGTTTCGTGATCCGGGCTGAGTGAGTTCACTTGATTAATCGGGTGCCGCTGCTGCCTGACCTGTAGGAGCGAGCTTGCTCGCGAAAATCGTCAACGATAATGCGGGTATCCTGTTTAAACGCGGCGCCCTTACGTTCTTCGCGAGCAAGCTCGCTCCTACATGAACCTCCACAGAGAACAGAAATGAGACTGTCCCGCTTTTTTGTCGACGCCCCACTGAGCCTTGGCGACCACGAGTTGCCGGAAGCCCAGGCGCATTACATCAGCCGCGTATTGCGCATGAGCGAAGGCGACGCCGTGCAACTGTTCGACGGCGCAGGCCTGGAGTTTCGCGCCAGCTTGCTGGAAGTCGGTAAAAAGCGCGTGGTGGTGCAGGTCACCGAAAGCTTCGCCGGGCAGGTCGAATCGCCGTTGCAGATTCACCTCGGCCAGGGACTGTCCCGTGGCGAGCGGATGGATTGGGCGATTCAGAAAGCCACCGAGCTTGGGGTGAACGAAATCACCCCGATCTTCAGTGAGCGCTGCGAAGTGCGCCTTAAAGACGAACGCGCCGACAAGCGCCTGCAGCACTGGCGCCAGGTGGCGATCAGCGCCTGCGAGCAGTGCGGGCGTTCAAGGGTGCCGGTGATTCACCCACCGCTGCTGCTGGCGGATTGGCTGAAGCAGGCCGATGCGGATTTGAAGCTGGTGCTGCACCCGGTGGCCGAGCCGCTGGTGAGCCATGCCAAGCCCGCGAGCCTGGCCTTCCTGATCGGGCCGGAAGGTGGTTTGACCGATGGGGAAGTCGAGACGGCCCAAGGTGCGGGGTTTCACGCCGCCCGCTTGGGCCCACGCGTACTGCGTACCGAAACAGCGCCAGTCGTGGCGCTGGCCGTGGCCCAGCAACTGTGGGGCGACTTCTAAACCCTGCCTTGCAAACCCAATCAAATGTGGGAGCTGGCTTGCCTGCGATAGCGGTGGGTCAGCTACACATCTGTTGCTGATACACCACTATCGCAGGCAAGCCAGCTCCTACACTTTGATCGGGTTACCACTCCGCTACTCCACTGGATCACTCACAGGCGTCGCAATAATCGCCTTCAGCTCACTGGTCATCGGGAATTCCAGGTTCAAGCCCTTGGGCGGAATCGGCTGTTCAAACCAGCGCTGGTAAATGCCGTTGATCTCCCCCGAGCTGTACAGCCCGGCCAGGGTTTCGTTGACCACCGCGAGAAACTGCGGGTCATCCTTGCGCACCATGCAGCTGTAGATTTCCCGCGACTGTTCCTCCCCGACCACCACCCACTTATGCGGGTCCCTGGCCTTGGCGCGCTCGCCATAAAGCAACGCGTCATCCATGTAGAACGCCGCCGCCCGGCCCGATTGCAGCATCTGGAAAGCTTCGCCGTGGTCCTTGGCGCTGATCACCGACATGTTCAGTTTGTGATCAACGTTGTAGCTCTTGAGAAACCGCTCGTTGGTGGTGCCCGCGGTGGTCACCACGTTTTTGCCCTTAAGATCAGCAAAGCCTTTGATACCGCTGTCGTTGGCGGTCAGCAGCTGGCCCTTCACGTAGATAAACCCGTAGGAAAACGCCACCTGCTTCTGCCGCTCCGCCGTCACGCCGGTTGAACCGCATTCCAGGTCCACGGTGCCGTTTTGCACCAGGGCAATGCGGGTCTGGGAAGTCACCAGGTTGTACTTCACGTTGAGCTTCGGCACGCCGGTTTTCTGTTGGATGCGCTCGACGATCTTGTTCGCCAGGTCCACCGAATACCCCATGGGCTTGCCGCTGTGATCCCCCACATAGGAGAACGGAACCGAGGCATCGCGGTAGCCGAGGGTGATGCTCCGGGCGTTGGCGATCTTGCTCAGTGTGCCTTCCAGAGGTGCTTCGGTGGCGTGGGCCTGAGCGCCGAATAACAGCCCAAGGGTGCAGCCGATCAACGTGCTTTTTTGCATTGTTATTCTCCGTTGGTGGTTAAAGGTTCAGGTACGGCGCACGGCAATGACACTGATCTCGACCAGCACGTCCGGTCGCGCCAACTGCGCCTGCAACGTGGTACGCGTCGGCGCCTGCCCCGGCGACAGCCAGGCGGACCAGACTTCATTCATCGGCGCAAATCCCTCCTCGATATTGTTGAGGTAGATGGTCGCATTCACCAGATGATCCTTGTCGCTGCCGGCCTCGGCCAGCAACCCATCAATCTTGGCCAGCACCTCACGGGTCTGGGTCGTTATATCGCGCCCGTCCCCCGGTACCTGGCCGGACAAGAACACCAGGTCCTGAAAAACCACTGCGCCAGACAGGCGATTGTTGCTGTTGATTCGGGTGATGGTCATCGAGGCATCCTCAAGCGGCGCGGGGCGCAAAGCCCTGCATATCAATGGAAGGTATGTGCCGGCCGATCAGCTCGGCCAGCACCTGGCCGCTGCCACAGGCCAGGGTGAACCCGAGGGCACCATGGCCGAGGTTAAGCCACAGGTTGCTGTAGGCACTGGCACCAATCAGCGGTACGCCGGTGGGCGTAGCAGGACGCATGCCGGCCCATTCAACCGCGTGCTGGTAATCGCCAGCCTGCGGGAACGTCTCAAGTGCCTGGCGTTTAATCAGCGCCAGGCGCTTGGGTTCCAGGCGGGTGTCGAAGCCGACGATGTCCACCATCGCCGCCACCCGCAGTTGCTCACCAATACGCGCGTAGACGATCTTGCGGTCGTAATCCGTGATGCTGATAGTGGGCGCCTGATGCTGCGCACCAATCGGCACGCTCAGGCTGTAGCCCTTGAGGGGATACAGCGGCAGCGACAGGCCGGGCAAGGCCAGCTCGGGGCTGCGGTGCCCGGCGGCCAGCACCAGGTGCTGCACCGGCAGCACTTCACAGCCCATCTCGATCGCCTGCACGGTGCCTGCGCTGTGGCGAATCCCCGTCACCTTGCGCCCCAGCAGGAAGGTGCAGCGCCCAGATGCCTCGAGACGCGCCGCCAACTGCTGGCAAAATGCATGACAGTCGCCGACTTCTTCATTGGGCGTATAGATGCCGCCGGCAAAACGGGTGCTGGCCAGGGTCGGCTCCAGCCGCGCGCAGTCCTGCGCCGAGAGCACTTGCTGTTGCAAAGGGTCAGTCACTTTGTTCAGTGCGCGCTCATAGCTTTCGAGGCGGCGAAAGGTCACCAGCTTGCCGTTGCGCCGCCAGTGGAAGTCGCCCAACTGGTCTTCTTCACGCCAGCGTTGCAGGGTCTCCTGGCTCAAGGACGCCAGGCGCAGCAAATGGGCCGCATTGCGCTGGTTCACCGAGCCACGGCAGGCGCCCAGGAACGACGCCATCCAGCGCCACTGCGCCGGGTCCATGCGCGGGCGCAGCTTGAGCGGCGAGTCACCACGCAGCATCCAGCCAATGGCTTGCAGCGGCACGCCCTTGTCGGCCAGGGGCGCAACATAGCGGTAGGACAATTGCCCGCCATTGGCGAAACTGGTCTCGCTGGCGAATGTGTCCCGGGCTTCGACCACGGTCACTTGCATACCGGCACGCACCAGCGCGTAGGCACTCGCCAGGCCGATAACCCCACCACCGATGATGCAGACCTGCTGAACCATGTGCTTCCCCTAACCGTGCGATGTCAGGCTTGAAGGTTAGGGGCAGGTGACAGCGGCAAGACAATGAATAAAGATGGGTCACCCATAAACAAAGGTTATGGACTGCCCATGCGCTTGCGTCATATCGAAATCTTCCAGGCCATCCGCCAGACCGGCTCCATCAGCGCCGCCGCCCAGTTGCTGCATGTCTCGCAGCCGGCCGTGAGCAAGGTGCTGCAGCACGCCGAGTTGCAGCTGGGGTTCCCGCTGTTCTTGCGCATACGCGGCAAGCTGCAACCAACCCCGGAAGCGCTGGCGCTGGAGCGCGAAGTCGACAAAGTAACCGAGAGCCTGCAAGGCGTGCGACGCCTGGCGCAAAACCTGCGCCGCGAGCCAGGCCAGAGCCTGCGTATCGGCGCGACGCCGGCGTTGGCCTTGTCGTTGCTGCCGCCGGCCATCCGCGAGTGGACCCAGCGCTACCCCGACATCGCGTGCGAGCTGTCCAGCGCCCACAGCCGCGAGCTGGTGCAGAACCTGTTGATGCGTGAAGTGGATGTAGCGCTGACGTTGCAACCACCCGATCACCCGGGACTCACCGCGCAGCCGTTGGCTCATGGCGTATTGGTGGCGCTGGCGCCCAGGGATTACTGGAAGGAAAACGAGCTGGGCAAACCGCTGCCGCTGATGGCCCTGGCGGGTGCGCCGTTGATTGGCCTGTCCAGCGCCGACCCGTTGTCGGCGAAGCTGGACAGCTACCTGGAAGCGGTCGACCCGCCGCCACGGGTCAGCATCGCGGTGCAGACCTATTCACTGGCCAGGGCTATGGTCGAATCCGGCGCCGGGCTGGCCGTCATCGACCCGTTCACGGCCCTCGGTGCGTCACCGGCCACCACCTGCATTCGCCCGCTGGCGCCGCCGCTGCCGATCACCTTGTACGCCCTGACTCGCGCCAACGAACCGCCGCCGCATATGCTGGCGAGCCTGCTGGAAATCTTCGGCAGCCGGGCCCAGGAGCAGTTGGACCGGCTATAACACATACCCCATGATCGCCACAAAATGCAGCAAGCTGCCGCCGATCACGAACAAATGCCAGATCCCGTGGGAATGGCGCATGCGGTCCTCCAGGGCAAAGAAAATAATGCCCACGGTGTACAGCACGCCGCCCGACGCCAGCCAGGCAAACCCGGTGGGGCCCAGCGCTGCAATCAGCGGCTTGACCGCCACCAGCACGATCCAGCCCATCACGGCATAGATCACAATCGACAAAATCCGCGCCTCGGAGCGTGGCTTGATCTCCTGCAAAATGCCGATCACCGCCAGCCCCCACACAATCCCGAACAGCGTCCAGCCCCACGGGCCGCGCAGCGTCACCAGGCAAAACGGCGTGTAGCTGCCGGCGATCAGCAGGTAGATCGAAAAGTGATCAACCTTCTGCATGATCTCTTTCTTGCGCCCGCGCACGCTGTGGTACACGGTCGATGCGCTGTAGAGCACCAACAACGTGAAACCGTAGATCGCCACGCTGACAATCTTCCAGGGGCTGCCGTCCATCCCGGCCACCACCAACATCCATACCGCGCCAACAAAAGCCGCAACCGCCCCGAGCAAGTGGCTCCAGGCGTTGAATCGTTCCCCGTGATACATGTGTCACTCACCTCGAATAACGGTTATCACCTCACCCATTCTGACGTCCGCCAACCAATATCGGGTAACAACCTTTCTTCATTTGCCCAAATGCACACGCCGATAGATGATTCGCTTCATCCTGTGGGAGCTGGCTTGCCTGCGATAGCAGTGGGTCAGCCTTGCATCTGTTGCTGATAAACCGCTATCGCAGGCAAGCCAGCTCCCACATAAAAACACCCCGCTCCCGACCCCATCGGTAATCCCCATGCCCGACCTTGAGCCTGCCCAGCCTCACCCCAGCCTGTGGCAGTTGTTTTACAACTTCGCCATGGTCGGCCTGCTGGGCTTCGGCGGCGTAATGCCCTGGGCGCGGCAAATGATGGTCGACCGCAGGCAGTGGGTCAGCGAGCAAGGCTTCAACGAGCTGCTGACCACTGGCCAATTCTTCCCCGGGCCGAATATCGCCAACGTCGGCATTATCTATGGCCGGCGCCTGCACGGCTTGCCGGGTGCGGTTGTGACCGTCGTCGGCTTGTATCTGTTCCCCTCGCTGATCACCGTGCTGGCGGGCTTCGCCTATGCCAAATGGTGGAGCCATGACGTGGTGCAGCAGGTCTTCGGCGCGGTGATGCCAATCGCCACCGGGCTGATGCTCGGCACCACCTTGCGCCTGCTCAAGGCGATGCCCCGGACACTGGCCAACTACAGCGCATTCGTCCTGACCTTTGTGTTGATGGCCGTGTGGGTGCTGCCGTTGTGGATGGTCTTGCTGATCTGCATTCCCAGCTCCCTGGCCTTGAGTTTCATGGGCAAGCAAAAGGTGGCCGGCTGATGCAAAGCGTGCTGTTTCACCTGATGATCCAATGCGCGCTGTGGTCGCTGATGGCGATTGGCGGCAACACCGTGGCCCTGAGCGATATCCACCGCTACACCGTCACCGACATGAACTGGATCACCGACGCCCAATTTGTCGCCTTCTTCGCCCTGTCCCAGGCACTGCCGGGGCCCAACGGCATGTTCCTGGTGTTTATCGGCCAGCAAGCCGCCGGGTTGCCGGGCGCGCTGGTGGCGCTGACCGCCAAGCTGGTGCCCTGTTCGGTGCTGACCTACTTCGGCGCGGGCTGGCTGGAGAAACACACCCATACGCCGTGGGTGCAGCGGGTCAAAGGCAGCCTGCTGCCGATCTCCATCGGGCTGATCCTGGCCGCCAGCTACATCCTGATGAACAGCCTGGAAAACAATGCCACCAGCCTGCTGCTGACCCTGGCCAGCGCCGCCGTGGTGTATTACACACGGCTCAACGCAATCTGGCTGATCATCCTCGGCGTGGTGTTGGGCCTGTGCAGCGCATGGCTGGGAGTGAACTGGTTTTAGGGGCACAATCGACGGCATTCGAACAAGAGTCGCACCCATGCTGATCGACGAAGAATTCACCCTCAAGAAGCTGGAAATCTTCCTGGCGTTCATGCGCACCGGCAACCTGGCACGGGCGGCGGCTGAGTTGCAGACCAGCAACGTCAGCGTGCACCGGGCGATTCACTCCCTGGAAAACGCCCTGCGTTGCCCGCTGTTCAAGCACGAAGGGCGTAACCTCACACCGCTGGAAAGCGCCTATGTGCTGGAGGAGCGCGCACAAAAACTGGTGCAGGACGTGGTCGACAGCGTGCGGGTGACCCGCGAAGCCGCCGGTTTTTCCGCCGAGCGCTTCAAGCTGGGCTCGTTGTATTCATTGACGGTGAAGACCGTGCCGCAGTTGATCATGGGGCTGAAAATCCGGCGCAGCGAGCTGAACATCGACCTGATCCTCGGCTCCAATTTCGACCTGCTGTACAAGCTGAAAAACATGGAAGTCGACGCGATCCTGATCGCCCTCGACGAGCACGCCAACGATCCGGACTGCGAGCAGATCTCACTGTTTTCCGATGATATCTTCCTCGCCACCCCAGCCGATTCACCGTTCGACCGCGAGCAGGAAATCGACCTGGCGGATGTGCGCGACGCGACCTTCATCACCCTCACCCAAGGCTTTGCCACCCATCAGGACGGCAACCGCGTGTTCAAGCAGGCAGGGTTCGAGCCCAAGGTGGCGATGCAGGTCAACGACATCTTCACCCTGCTGAGCATGGTCAGTTCGGGCGTGGGGTATGCGCTGCTGCCGGGGCGAATTGCGGCGGTGTACGAGAACCGGGTAAAGCTGATTCCGCTGCAACCGCGCTACCGTTTGCAGCAGCACATTGGCGTGGTATTTCTGAAGGCCAAGGAGCGCGACCCGAACTTGCTCGCGCTGTTGGCAGAGTGCCGGATGTATGCCAATCGGCAGGCCTGACACCGCACATTCTCTGACTGATGCAAAACCTGTATGAGAGGGTGTCTGTGATGGGGGCTTCTGTGGTGAGCCGGCTTCTGTGGTGAGCCGGCTTCTGTGGTGAGCCAGCTTCTGTGGTGAGCGGGCTTGCCCCGCGCTGGCCTGCGAAGCAGGCCCATTAAGACAGCGGTGTTCTTTCAGGCAGACTGAGTGGGCAGGTTTTAGGGCCGCTTCGCAGCCCAGCGCGGGGCAAGCCCGCTCACCACAGAAGCCCGCCCACCACAGAAACCTGCTCACCACAGAAAAGCCCCCTGGCCACCTCTCTAGCCGACAATCCCGCGCACGATGAAGTAGAGCACCGAAGGCCCCAGCAAGCAGCCCAGCCCGGTGTGGAAGGTGGCGGTCAACGCGCCATACGGCACCAACCGCCGATCCGTTGCGGCCAAGCCCGCCGTCACGCCGCTCACCGTGCCGGCCAGGCCACCAAACACCATGGCCGAGCGCGGATTATCCAGGCCCATCCAGCGTGCCGCCATCGGCGTGCCGACCATCACCAGGATCGCCTTGATCAAGCCGGTCGCAATGGACAGCGCCACCACATCCGAACTGGCGCCCAACGCCGCCCCGGTCACCGGCCCGACGATATACGTCACCGCGCCCGCACCGATGGTGGTCATGCTGATCGCATCGCGATAACCGAACGCCCAGGCAATACTCGCGCCCACAATAAACGGCAACACTGTGCCCAGCAGCAAGGCAATCGCACCAATCAACCCGGCCTTGCGCGCCTCGGTGGCCTGCACTTCAAACGCCGTGGCCACGATGGCAAAGTCCCGCAGCATCGCGCCACCCATCAAGCCGATCCCGGAAAACAGTGCCACGTCCGCCAGGCCTTTCTGCCCGCCGGTCAGCGTGCCGCCCACCCAGGCCAGCACCAGCCCGATCACAATCGCGATGGCCGAACCGTGGATGCGCCCGAACGTCAGGCGCTTGGACAGCACCACCGAAATCCACATCACCACGCCGACAAATGCAAAGGCGGTGACCAAGCCGTTATTTGCCAGGCCTTTCTCGATGAGGTCCCACATATCAGCGACCTCCCGCGACAGGTGCAGCCGCAATCAGCGGCTCTTCATCGGGTAGCGGTTCACCTTTGTGCGTGCGGCTGATCAAGGCAATCGTGCAACCGCACACCACCACCGAACCAATCGCCGCCAGCACCGCCACCGGGCCGCCGTGCAGTGCGGTCACCACGTTCTGTTGCGCCGCCATCGCCACCACCACCGGGATGTACATCGCGCCCCAGAAGCCCACGCCCATCTCGCATTCCTTGGTCATGCCGCCGTGCTTGTGCATCCATAGCCGAGCGCAGATCAGCAGGATCATCGCGATGCCCACCCCGCCCACATTGGATTTTACCCCCAGCAGCACGCCGAGCATGTCTCCCAGAATCACGCCTGCCAACATGCAGATCGCCAGCAACGCCACACCGTAAATAATCATGATGGTTGTCCTCAAAGTGCTTCATCGAAATTGTTGTTTTTGTGCTTCGAAAGCCTTGGGTGGCAATGCCGATCCGTTAAGCACGAATACCCTACCTGTGGCGAGGGAGCTTGCTCCCGCTGGGCTGCGTAGCGGCCCTGAAATCTTGGGAGCGCTGCGCACTCCCGCGGGAGCAAGCTCCCTCGCCACAGGTCACGGGTGACCCGCTCTATCTCTAACCGACCGGCACTAGCCTTGGTGGTGCTTTATTGGTGGCGGTGGCCCTCCTCTCGCAGCAAGGCCTGCAAGGTGTCCAGGCGGGCGCCTTCGAAGGCAATGACGGTGCCTTGCTCGAACACCCGGCGCGCCAGGCCCGTGAGCACGGCGCCGGGAGGCAGTTCGATATGCAGGCGCACGCCACGCTCATAGGCGCTTTGCACAGTGCCGCGCCAATCGACGATGCGGCACATGTTGAAGGCGAGGTCGTCGCGCAGGTGTTCTGTGTTGTGTATCGGCCGGGCGCGGGTGCTGCTCAGGTAGGTGATGCTCGGCGTTTTCAGTGTCACTTCGGCAAACGCCTGGGCCAGTGCCTCGGCGGGCTTTTCCAGTAGCGCGCAATGGGACGGCACGCTGACGGCCAGGCGTTTGGCAACGCCGTTGCCGCGGACCAGATTGGCCACGGCCTTCATTGCTTCGTCGCTGCCGGCAATAACGGTCTGGCTGTCGGCATTGATATTGGCCAGGTACACCGGGGTTCGCGGGCTGTGGACCTGGGCGAGCAAGGCTTCGACGGTGGACAGGTCAGGGCCGATAAGCGCGGTCATGCCGTAGCCGTGGGGATACGCCTGTTGCATCAATTCGCCGCGCAGGCTGACGAGTTTCAGCGCGTCGGCAAAGTCCAGGGAGCCGGCAATAACGGCTGCGGGATAGGCGCCGATAGACAGGCCGGCGACATAATCGGGTGTGTGTTCCAGCAGGCGCGCACTGGCGACGCCGGCGATCAACAGGCACAACTGCACGGCGCGGGTCGAGGCCAGCGCTTGCGCAGAGTCGAGCCTCAGCACGTCCTCGTCCAAGGCCGCACTGGCTTGCTCCAGCACCGCGCGCGGCAATTGCTGGAGCATGCCGGGACGCTGGGCGCCCTGCCCCGGGAATGCCAGGAGGCTGCTCATGCCACGCCCTGCCACGGGTCGGTCACCAACTGCGCGCCGCTGGCATTCTTCAGCAGCACACGGCGAGAACCACCGGCCCATTCACGTAGGGCGACCGCACCAAAAGGCGTTTGCAGTTGCAGGTCCACGGCGCACACCGCCGTGTCCAGTATCGCCAGCAGGTCCTCGGCGTCGCCGCGATCAAGCCGCTCGGGCGTGCGCAGAATCAAATCCAGATCACTCTTGGCGTGCAGCGCGTCGATGCCGCTGGCCAGCTCAAAACCGGCACTGCCGGTGACGCCCCAAGTCTCCTTCACCAGCACCGGTCGCAATTGAGCCAGTGCCTGCAACGCCGGTAAATCCCGGGGCGAAATCACACCGCGCAGGGCTTCCGGCACCACGCACCGATGCACCGCCGAAGTCGGCATCACAGCGGCGAAACGCTGTTCGCGCAAGCGCCCGCGTACACCCACCGCCACATGACCTGGCGGCGCAATCGCGCGCCGCACCACCACCGGATGCCCGGCGTCCAACGCCTCCAGCACCCAGGCCGGCGCATCAGCGGGCGCATGCGCCGGGGTCATGCCCCAGAGCAAGTCGTGGGCGTTCACCATTGCTCCCGCAGCAATTGGCGCACATGGCTTGAGGCGGCGCGGTTGGTGGCGCCCAGGCGACCGCTGAGGTCACGGCCACCCGCCTGCACATCCTTGATCGCCTGCACCAGGCAATCACTGACCCGCGCTATATCTTCGGGGGTTGGCTGTTCAATCTGGCTGACCGACAAGGTCTCCCAGAGCAAGCCGAGGCTGGCATAACTGTCGATGTCATAGGCCATCGGCGGCACGCTGGCGGCCAGGGCTTCCAGCTCTTCGACACTGCGCAGGGTCACCCGCGCCGCCGACGCCTTGCCCATGGCATGCACCATCACGCCGGGGTCGCGCAGGGCAATCAGCCGGTTGGCCTGGTAACCATGGGCGAGGAAGGCGCCGGACATCGCCTTGCCTACCAGCAGCGCGATCACCGGATGACCGGCCAAGCGGGCGCGGGCGTAGCTGTCGGCAGCGGCGGCCAATGCCTGGTGGATGCCCAACGCTTCTTCGCGCCGGCCATAAGCCTGGCTCGGCACATCGACAATCGCAATCAGCGGACGCTTGTCGCCGGTGTTGATCGCCTCATCAACCGCCTTGGCCAAGCCCCAGCCTTCGAGCAAACCGACCTCACCATTGCGAGCGCGAGGAAAGCGGTTTTGTGCATCGGTGACCACCGCGATAAAGCGCACCGGCTGATCACCGAGTGCACCGTCGGCAACTCTCAGCGAGTTCGGCAAACCGCTCACCGGCGTTGCATCGCCGCTCAACGCGTTGAACCATTGCAAGCCTCTCATGAGCGTTCTCCCTGATACAGATCGCGAACCGTCGCCGGGTCGATTTGCGGTTCGGCGTTCAGTGCAGCCAGGCGCTCCAGGTAATGTTCGACCTGACGGCTGCGCTGTGTTTGCGGCAAGCCTTGTTGCAGCAGCTGCGTGACGTGCTGCTGAATCTGCGCCACGTCGTCGGCCACATAACGGTCGGCCAAGCCGCTGTTGAAGCGCTGCTCGCCGCCGGTCAGGCTCCAGATGAAGGGCCGGTCGCGGGAGTCGTATTCCTCAAGCCCGGCTTCCTGTTCGATCACCTGCGGGCCGTTCAGGCCAAGGCGCGCCTCGCGGGTCACCAGCAGATAACTGCACAGGCCGGCCGCGATGGACATGCCGCCAAAACAACCGACACTGCCCGCCACCACGCCGATCACCGGCTGGTACTGGCGCAGGTCGACAATCGCCGCATGGATATCGGCGATGGCGGCCAAGCCCAGGTTGGCTTCCTGCAAGCGCACGCCGCCGGTTTCCAGCAGCAGGATGGCGCGCGTCGGGATGCCGTTGCGGTTGTCTTCAGCGGCCAGCTCCAGGGCGCCGGCCATCTTCGCGCCGCCGACTTCACCGAGGCTGCCGCCCTGGAAATTGCCTTCGATAGCGGCGATGACCACCGGCAAACCGGCGATGCTGCCCTTGGCAATCACCACGCCGTCATCTGCCTGAGGCACTACGCCCTGGCGACTCAGCCAGGGCGACATGACGCGCTGGAACGGGTCGATCAGTTCGCGATAGCTGCCCGCGTCGAGCAAGGCCTCGGCCCGTTGCCGCGCGCCGAGTTCGACGAAGCTGTGTTTATTCAGCAAATCAGTCATGACCGATCTCCTCGAAGCCTTGCTCCAGGCGCAGGCGCACCACGCCCGGGGTCGCACCGAAGTCGTGGATATCGATGTTCAATGCGGGAGGTGTTTGCTCCTGGAAGATCCGTTCAAACAGGTGCTGCCAACGCAGCTGCGCACCGTTGACCGAGGTCTGCACCTGAATCGTCAAGGTGCCGGCAGTGCCCGGTTCCAGCAGCACTTCCAGGTCGCCGGAGCCGACACACCCCACCAGCGCACGGCCCTTGCCAGGCGGCCCGGCGGGGAATTCAAAGGATAAGGTTTCCATCACAGCGCTCCGTCGAGGCGGTCGATAAACAGGCAGGCAGCCAACAGGTCGGCGGCGCCACCGGGGGAGGCATTCAGCGCCAGCAGTTGCTGGTCCAGCTCGTGCAATTGGCGGCGGCCGGCGAGGCTTGCACTGCCACCGGCGTCCAGCACCGCTTGGGCGCCTTGTTGCATGGCCTGCAAGCCTTCGGGGCCAGCGCGATAGAGCACGCAGGTGTCGGCCAGGTCGGTCATGATCGCCAGCAAGGCATCGAGGCGAGCGTTCTGTTCGCCGTGTTGCTGCACGCGGCTTTTTTGCAACTGCGGGAGGCCGCGTTGCAGCACCGAGGGGAAGCCCAATTGCGCTTCTTCACGAGCACCGCGAGCGCCGTAGCGTTGTGCGACCAGGGCGCCATGGCTTAGCGGTTGTGGTGCGTAGCGGTCGTTGAGCAAGGCCAGGCGGGCGGCGCGTAACGTCAGCGCGCTGGCGGTGCCGGATTCGGGATGCAATGCGGCGGCGGCGACTAATAAGCCAATCGCCCAAATCGCACCACGATGGGTGTTCACGCCGTTGGTGGTGACGAGCATCGCCTGTTCGCCTTCGCGACCGATTCGCCCAAGGGCTTCACGCAAGGGCAAACCCACTTCGCCAAACTCGATAGCCGCCTCGGCCATTTCCTTGAACGCCGGCCACAACGACAGCGCCGAAGCGTGCATCAAGCCGAGGTGCAAATCGGTGTGGGCGCCGTTGCCGCGACGGTCCACCAGGGCGGGTTTTGGTGACAGGTCGGCCTCATCAATCAAGGCGTCGACGGCCATGTCGGCCAGCCGTTCGGCCAGGGTCAGGTCGTGCAGTTTGAGTGCGTGCATTTACCAGCTCCTGAACTTGGCGGGCGGGTTGTACAAGCCACCGGACCACTCCACCAGATCGGCCACGCTCTTGGCGGCCAGCAGCTCACGGGTGGCGTCGGTGCGGCGGATGCCGAGGTCTTCGGGCAGCGCGATCAAGCCTTCGCGGCGCATGCGAGCGGTGTCCTTGGGGTTATGGCGCATGCCGATGGCCGTCACACCGGCCACGGCAGCGATCATCGCCTGGCGCTCTTCGAGCGAGCGAGCCTTGTACAGGTAGGCGATGCCTTCTTCGGTGAGCAGGTGGGTGACGTCGTCGCCGTAGATCATGATCGGCGCCAGCGGCATGCCGCTTTTGCGTGCCACTTCTACCGCATCGAGGGTTTCGACGAAGGTCGGTTTGCCGCCTTCCTGGAACGTCTCGACCATCTGCACCACGAGCTTTTTGCCGCGTTCGAGCAAGGCCTCGGGAGCGTCGTCGTGGCGCATGTCGAGCCAGGCGGGTGTGCCATGGCGGCGACCGCGCGGGTCGTGGCCCATGTTTGGCGCACCACCAAAACCGGCAAGGCGGCCACGGGTAACGGTGGAGGAATGACCGTCGCCATCAACTTGCAAGGTGGCGCCGATAAACAGGTCCACCGCGTATTGGCCGGCCAGTTGGCAGAACATCCGGTTGGAACGCAGCGAGCCGTCGCGACCGGTGAAGAACACATCCGGGCGGGCGGCGATGTAGTTTTCCATGCCCAGCTCGGTGCCGAAGCAATGCACGCTTTCCACCCAGCCGCTTTCGATGGCCGGGATCAGGGTTGGGTGTGGGTTGAGGGTCCAGTTGCGGCAAATCTTGCCCTTCAGGCCCAGGGATTCACCGTAGGTGGGCAAGATCAACTCGATAGCGGCGGTGTTGAAACCGATGCCGTGGTTCAGCGACTGAACGTTGTGTTTTTCATAGATGCCACGGATCGCCATCATCGCCATCAACACATGCACGGGCTTGATGTGCCGTGGGTCGCGGGTGAACAGCGGTTCGATATAGAAAGGTTTATCAGCGACCACCACGAAGTCGACCCAGCTCGCGGGAATGTCGACGCGAGGCAGGTCGGTGACGTCATCCACCAGTTGGTTGACCTGCACAATGACGATGCCATCGCTGAAGGCGGCCGGTTCAATCAGCGCTGGCGTGTCTTCAGTGCTGGGGCCGGTATAGATATTGCCGGCGCGGTCGGCCATGAAACCGGCGGAGAGCACCACGTTGGGGATCAGGTCCACCACCAGCCGCGCATAGAGTTCGATGTAGGTGTGGATCGCGCCGATTTCCAGCAGGCCGTCTTCCAGCAACTGGCTGATGCGCAAGGATTGGGTGCCGGCGAAAGAGAAATCCAGCTTGCGGGCGATGCCCTTTTCAAACAGGTCCAGGTGCTCGGAGCGCCCCACGCTGGGCATGATCATGTGCAAGTCGTGAAGCTTGGCGGGGTCGGCCTTGGCCAGGGAGCGGGAGAGAAAATCCGCCTGCTTCTGGTTGTTGCCTTCCAGCACCACACGGTCGCCGGGGAGGATCAGGGCTTCCAGGGCTTCGACGATACGGTCGCTGGGGAGCACGGCGCCGTCGGCGAACGATCGCACCAATGCGAGGCGGCGCTGCTTCTCATCGCGCCGCCGCGTCCAGCGCGAGTCGGGGGAAGTTGTTGTTGTCATGGTCGCTCCACGGGATGTGCTGTCGTGGGCTGTACCTTAGGAGGGTATGGGGGGGGCATCAATCAAGCTGGACGGTGGATTGTTACGATTGGAGTAATGGTTCTTCAGCAAACGCTGGTTTAGAACCGACAGAGATCAAATGTGGGAGCTGGCTTGCCTGCGATGGCATCACTGCGGTGAGCCTGACTCACCGAGTCGCCCGCATCGCAGGCAAGCCAGCTCCCACATTTTGATCGGCTGTGTGCTTAAGAACGTACACATGAGTGCCAAATTGGGACTCATCCCACTTCGTCACATCGCCGCTGGGCTCACCTGCTCCAGAGCCTGATCAACCAGTAACTGCCCCAGCTCACTCATCTGTTGAATAGCCAGCACCACGCCGCGCTGGGAGCCTTCCAATTCGAAGGTCAGGTCGGAGGTCAGGGCGTTGAGTGAGGCAAAGGGTTCAGAAGCGTTGGCCAGCAAGGCTTCGGTGGATTGAGAGGGCGTGACGGTAAAGAATGAAGATGAAGCGGAAGTCGGAAAGTAATGATCCATGGCACGCTCGGCGGCGGCCTGGAGTTTGCGGTGTTCGATTTCAGCGTTGTGGGGCGGATTGGGGGTAGGTTTGAACATGATGTGCAGCTCCGATATGTATTAGGGAAGCTGACACCGTCCGCTTGCACGCGAATAAGGTGGCAGCTGTGCGCAGGTGTGCAAGACCGGGCATATCGGACCCGGCAGACCCCGAGGGATCTCCCACGCACAGCCGCCATAAGAAATACAGCAGGCATAAAAAACGCCCGTTGAATGGCTATGGGCGTTGGTGCGCCGATATGTAACCGGACTTGCACGTCCGTGTCACCGTTTTTTGCGATGACGGACGAAGACCAGGCGTGATCGCAGGGCACAACAAGTTCATGCACAGCGCGAGAAGTTGCAGGAAAAATCCGAACGCAAACACGCGCCGATTGTTCCTACGAGCTTTTCGGGTTGTTGCTCGGAATCGTCCCATCTAGCCTTCATGTCCAAATCGCATAGCCGCTGAAAGCGGCCGAATGCAAAGCGCCAACGACAAGCGGCAAAGCAGTTGTAGTGAGCAGCCCCACCCCGCTCATTACAAGGGTCACAGGAACCCATCCATATTGATTGCCTATAACTATACTAAATATTTATTTTAGATCGTATTTACGCATACAGAATAATTAGTTTTGTATGCTCATAACCAATCAATAAATATCGAAACGTATTCTTAAAGGCATACAATACGCTACATACGAATACTTCCAGGCTAAAAAAGGTGGCATCTCATGGCCTCATCCGATCTCTCTAAATTGCGCCTGACCCAAGTGGAGCGGGCCCTCGAACCCTTTGAAGCACTGCGAGGCAAGCCCACGCCGCCGGGCGGCTGGCTGCGCTCCATCAGGGAAGCACTGGGCCGATCGTTAAGGGCTCAAGCCGCCTTGGTTGGCGTAGCCTTCGCAACCTTGCAACAGTCGGAGCGGGCCGAAGCCGAAGATCGGATCACACTCGCGCAATTACGCAAGCTGGCGGCGGGTTTGGACTGCGAACTCGTCTACGCCCTGGTGCCACGAAAACCACTGCACCAGACGGTTGAAGCCCGCGCCGAATGGCTGGCCAGACAAGAGATTATGGGTGTCACCCACACAATGAGCCTTGAAGATCAGCGGCCTTCAGATACGTTCATCGAAAGCCAAGTGGAGGATCGACGAAAAGAACTGCTCTCCGGATCGTGGGCTCGACTATGGCGATAGGGCTTGAACTCAAACCTGGGCAAACACCGTTAGACCCTGATGAAGCCGCAGGCCTGAAGCCAAAGCACATCGGTACTCAAGGTGAACTTGATGAATGGGAAGCGGCAAACATCATCAAAGCGATGCGCTGGCTTGGGCGGCAAAAAAAATTGGACGTCCTGGACGAACACTTCTGCCGTCAACTTCACATCAAAATGTTCAGCGATACCTGGATCTGGGCCGGGACGTTTCGCAAGTCCGACAAAAATGTTGGCTGCGACTGGACAAAAATCTCAGTCAACCTGCGCCAGTTACTCGATAACACGACCTACTGGCTGGAGCACGACGTGTTCCCTGCCGAAGAGGTGGCTGTGCGCTTCCACCACCAACTCGTGTCGTTGCACCCATTCCCCAATGGAAACGGACGACACTCACGCCTTATGGCCGACTGCCTCCTGAGGCAGCAAGGGCTCGCTCCGTTCTCTTGGGGAAGCGCGAATCTGATAGCAGCCAATGAAGTGCGTACGTTATATATCCATGCACTGCGTGCCGCCGACATAAATGACTACGGCCCGCTTCAGGCTTTCGTGCGCAGTTGAGCGTATGTTGCCACCCGACGGAGATTGAGATTAATCGGTAAAGCAGTGTGCTCGTAGGGTGGCAGTTGTGCGCAGGGATGTCATTCCGATCAACGCCATTCCTGTTGAGTCACCAACTGTTCAACCCACTTCAACAACGCTTGTGTATGCGCGATCAGTTGCTCCAACAACCCCGCGTCACCGTTTTTTGCGATGACAGACGAAGACTAGGCGCGATCGCAGGGCACAACAAGTTCATGTACAGCGTGAGAGGTTGCAGGAAAAATCCGATAAGCGCCCAAAGAGCTGTATGCCAACAGGTGGGTGGCAACCATGTGCAGGTGTGCAAGACCGGATCTGTTTAGGACATCCGGTAGATTCGAAATCTCCCACACATAATTGCCAAAAACTCGGACTCGCTCGATCAATCGGTTTTGGAGGCCGGATAAAACGTCATTCGCACACTGAGGGCGCCAAGATTCTCCAGAGCAAAAAAGAGGCCACTTGTAGGATCGATTCGGCTCTGACAGGTTGCGCAGATTGCTCCGACAGACTTTTAGGGTTGTTGCTCGGAATCGCCCTGTCTGGCCTTCATGGCTATATGAGATAGCTGCCGGACACGACTGAATGGATATGCACAACCCTCCTCATCCAGGCGAAACTCTGCTTGAAGAAGTGATCCCGGCCTTGGCCATCACCATTACTGAAATGGCACGGCGCCTTGGCTTCGCCAGAGAGACCTTCTCTAGAATCCTCCACGGGCATGCGCCCATCAGCCCGGATATTGCCGTAAGGCTTGAACGAGCAGGTATCAGCAAAGCTCGGTTGTGGCTATCGATGCAAAGTGCCTATGACCTGTGGCAAGCAGAGCATCGAGAGCAACCAAAAATCGAGCGGTTTGCACGGATTGACTGACAAAAATCCGATCGGGCACTCAACGCGCCATGACATTAACCAACACATGCAAAATGAACGCAGGCCCGTAACAAGGTTCCCCCTGCGCATCCTCAATTCTCCAGATTGAAGCCACCGTGCAGGTTTCCCTGGGTGCTGCAAACTCCACACTGATATGCACCGGCTGACCCGGCAGCGTATCGGCAATAGGGAGTTCGCTGTGCAGGCTACGCAGGTGAGTATCCATCACCACCTCCAGCTGGCCTTGTGCGTCAGCACGACGGGCAATCACATATTCCCCGTCAACACGCACCAGTCGCCGCCCACGCCACGGTCGTGTGCCCAGATTCTGAATCTCCCAGGTTTTCTGAAAAACCTCCCCCGGCAACACCACCGTCTGATCAGGCGTCGTGACATCCGCATTGAAGACCGCAACGTCTTCCGGATCATCAATACCTACAGCGCGATTGGTGGCAGCCATTGAGCACGCATTGGCGGGAGCGCCTGTCAGGTCAGCGAAGTAGCGAAACAGCAGCAAAGGAGAAACCTGCAACGCCTTGGCCAACTTGATCAACGTCCGTACCGACGGGTCCTTGGACGCACCGCCCGCCAGACCGTACAGGTAGGTCCTGGAGATTCCCGCCTCCTTGGCCAACGTCGTCAGGGGCTTGCCCAACTCTCGGCTGCGTCGCGCAACCAGTGACCTGAGGGTATCTCGCGTTTTTATATTCATACGGAGTTTTCGGTTCCCACTTTTAGGTGAACGTCATTTTTTTGTCCGCCAAAAAAAAAGACAACCTGCCCGTCGCCACGTGTCTTGAACCATGCACACTCGCCACCTGCTGGCGATGTTGTGAAGGACATGGATGGCTCCCTTTTAGTCGGTCATATCCAGTGTCGTAGTTTCTCGCATGCTTGCGAACCTAGTGTTTGTTGCATTCCTTTACATCTACCTTTGGATATAGCCATGACCCACATCAAAGCGTGCTGTGAATCCATTGCTCGAACAGGCTTTGGCACCCTGCAAATATCAGAAGCGATGCTGCTGGATTACAAAAAAATCGTTGATGGATACTCCTCAATATCGGCAGCCACCAAGGCCTCGTTTTCCTTCGCGAAAGACACCGATGGATTTTTCCCCTTTGGCGCTGAGTACTCGAGCGTTGAGGATCAGCCAGACCTGTGTGAGCGATTTTGTTACTGGCCTGCGCATTCATCAAAACGAAAGGCTTTTGAGTTCACAAGAAGTGAGGAGCCGGTACGCCTCTTGGAGAACGAGATAGCAATCTTGGCCGGGTCGTTACTCACTGAGCTCTCAGACTATGCGATTCCCGCTGCATACCACGCGGTTTTGACTCCTCGAACACCAATACCACGCAGCTCTCTGATTTACTTCGTTAACCCTGATGCGGAGCAGGAACTGACAGGTTTTTTCCGCCACCAGACGATCGACTTGAAAGGCGCCGTCAACGCGCGCCACACCGGTTTCGGTAATCAACCCCTTCAATTGACCTGATAACCAGGTGGCCGAGCACTTCATGATTCCTGACTTCAACGCCCTTTATCTTGAAGGTCTGATATTAGGCATCGGATTGTTCGCCGCTCCTGGACCGAAGGACACCCTGGTCATTCGCCAGGGTGTCAGTCGCGGTCCCGTCTGGGGCGTGGTGGCGGTATGCGTGTTCGCCGATATCATCCTCATCGCTCTTGGCGTTACGGGCTTGGGCTCATTGCTCGGCAGCCAGCCAGGTTTGGTAGCTTTTTTGCTGCTGTCAGGAGCGGCCTATCTATTGTGGTTCGGTGGGCAGAGGTTATTGGCGTGCGTGCGTAACCAGTCGATGCCAGAGACTCAGGGTGACCTCACCTCACAACGAGGATTATTGCGCACGGCGGTGATACTTGGATTTGCCAATCCGTATGCCTGGCTGGATACCGTGGTGCTGATTGGCTCTATTGGTGCGGCAAAGCCCATCAGCCAACAAGCGTCCTTCGCCAGCGGGGCGATGACCGCGTCGCTGGTGTGGTTTGTGGTTTTGGCATTGGGATGTCAAAGGCTGACGGGGTTGTTTCGTTCGGCAACGGTCTGGCGTTTACTGGACGCGGGTGTGGCGGTTTTGATGGTGTACCTGGCAGGGATGCTGATTGCTGATTTTCTGGTGCTGCATCCTCTCTGAAGGAAAAAGGCCCGTGAGTGTCTGGTTGTAAGAGGTTGCCGGTTTTGGGTCCGCTTCGCAGCCCAACGGGAGCAATCTCCCTCGCCACAGGGGTCTTGATTGGGCTTGGGAAATGGGGGTGTCAGGCCAATCCGGCCTCGACCAACAACGCTTCCAACCCCATCAGGTCCGGCACCCTGGCCACATGCTCCCCCACCTGCACCGCCGCCAACTCCAGCGGGCACAACGGCACGTCTACATAACTCAACTGGCTGTCGAGCTTGTACGAACGCGGAATTCCCTGGATCACCAACGCGATAAACTTCAACGTCGGCCGCCCGCCCAGGGCATTCAGCACCACAATCCGTGCCCGCTCGCCCACCACGCCCGACTCGCCACACGCCGCTTCAAAGCTGATCAACGGCAACTGCCGATCGCGCCACGTGACTTGCCGCAAATACCACGGCGGCGCGTCGCTGGCCGGTTCGCCGCGCTGGAAGTCGATCAGCTCGGCCACGGCGACGTTGGGCAATAACAGGTGGCGGTCGGCCAACGGCAGCAGCAAGCCGGTGAGTTGCGTTGCGCGGTGATCAAGCACGGGACTTGCTCCAATACGCGATGCTTTCCAGCAGCACCGACTCTTGATAAGGCTTGCCGAGGTAGTCGTTGACGCCAATGGCCATCGCACGATCACGGTGTTTTTGCCCGGTGCGGGAGGTGATCATGATGATGGGCATCCGCATCAGCCGTGGGTCGTCGCGCACCTGGATGGCCACTTCGAAGCCGTCCATGCGCGGCATTTCGATGTCGAGCAGCATCAGGTCCGGGGTGTGTTCTTCCAGCACGGCCATGGCGTCGATGCCGTCTTTGGCGGTGAGCACGTTCATGCCGTTGCGCTCCAGCAGGCGGCTGGTGACTTTGCGCACGGTGACCGAGTCGTCCACCACCAGCACCAGCAGCGGGCGCTTTTTCAGGGGGTCGTTGAGGGGCAACGGTGTATCGGCCGCCTGGGCCGGCAAGGCCGGTGGCCGCGCACGGATATGCGCCAGCAGGTCGATGATCAGTACCACGCGGCCGTCGCCCAAAATCGTGGCGCCAGACAATCCCTTCACTCCAGAAAATTGCGGCCCCAGGCCCTTGACCACGATCTCCCGGGTGCCGGCCATGGCATCGACTTGCACTGCCACGCGCCGCTCGTTGCACTGCACCAGCAGCACCGGCAGTGGCTGGTACTGGCCCAGCAGTTTCGGGCGGCTGACGGTGTGCAGCAGGTCGCCGAGGTAGAACAGCTCGTAGCGTTGGCCGGCGTATTCATAACGCGGCGGGTCCAGCTGATAGTGCCCTTCCAGCTCGTGGGGCATGACCCGCACCAGGCCTTCGATGGTGTTCAGCGGGATCGCGTATTGATCGTCCGCACACTGCACCATCATCGCCTGGTTGACCGACACCGTGAACGGCAGGCGAATGCGAAAATGCACGCCCTCCCCCGGCGTCGAGTCGATGACCATCGAGCCGCCCAACTGGCGCACTTCCTCATGCACCACGTCCATGCCCACGCCACGCCCGGAAATCTGGGTGATTTTCTCGGCCGTGGAAAACCCCGGTTGCAGGATGAACTGCAACACGTCGCGGTCGCTGATTTCCAGGTTGGGGTCGAGCAAGCCGCGCTTGATCGCCTTGCGCCGCACAGCTTCAAGCGGCACGCCGGCGCCGTCGTCGCGCATGTCAAAAACGATGTCGCCGCCTTCGTGGGTCAGGTCCAGGGTGATGCGACCTTTCTCCGGCTTGCCCGCCAGCAGACGCGCATCACGAGACTCCAGGCCATGGTCGACGGCGTTGCGCAGCATGTGTTCCAACGGCGCGACCATGCGTTCCAGCACGTTGCGGTCCATCTCGCCTTCGGCGTTGCCAACGACAAACTCCACGTCCTTGCCCAGCTCGCCCGCCACTTGCCGCACGATACGTTTAAGGCGCGGCAGCACGCGTTCGAATGGCACCATGCGCGTACGCATCAGGCCTTCTTGCAACTCGGTGTTGATGCGCGCCTGTTGCTGCAGCAGGTTGTGGGCGTCCTGGTTGCGACGGTCGAGGGTTTCCTTGAGGTCGAGCAAGTCAGAGGCCGATTCGAACAAGGCACGGGACAGTTGTTGCAACTGGGAATGGCGGTCCATTTCCAGCGGATCGAATTCTTCGTAACCCAGGCGCTCGGCCTCGGCCTGTTGGCGGCTGAGGATGCGCCCCTGGGTTTCGGTGTCGAGGCGGCGCAGTTGGTCGCGCATGCGCTCGATGGTGGTTTCCACTTCATGCAGGGCGATGCTCGCATCGTTGACCTGTTGTTCGATGCGCCCACGGAAGATCGAGGTTTCACCGGCCAGGTTGACCAGGTCATCCAGCAAGTCGGCAGAAATTTTCACCATGTCGGCGGTCGGATCGCTGGCCGGTACCACCTCGGTTTTGGTCGCCGCCAACGCCACCGGTGCGGCTGTCACTTCAGCCGGATGCACCAGGCCTTTGATTCGCTCGATCAGTTGATCCACCGAGCCCACCGGCATCCCCGCCGCCACCGCATCGATCATCTGCGCCAGACGGTCGTGGCAACCTTGCAGCAACGCAAACAGGTCCGCCGAGGGCGCCAGCAACCCTGCCGACAGGCCTTCGTAGAGAAATTCCAGCTCATGGGCCAGGTCGCCAATGGGGCCGATCTCGACCATGCGGGCGCCACCCTTGAGGGTGTGCAGGTCGCGCAGCAGGGTCTCGACTTCCTGGCGACTTTTCGGCTCGGCCTGCCAGCGCAGCAGCGCGGCGCCGGAGCTGTCGAGGATGTCGGCGGCTTCTTCGAGAAAGATATCCAGCAACTCCGGATCGGTGCCTGGCGTCTCGACTTCGGCTGCCACTGCGGGCGCCACGTGCCCGGTGCCTTGGCGCAGTTCACGCAAGTTGCTGATCAGGTCGGTGGGGTCGTTCAGCGGCTGCTGGTGTTGCAACTGCTCAAGCAGCAGCGCCAGGCGTTCGTGGCCGGCCATCAACACGTTCGCCAGTTCGCTGGAGTAGCTGTAGCGCCGGTCTACCAAGCCTTCGTAAAGGTTTTCCAACTCCAGTGCCAGGTCGCCCACCGCGCCGATTTCAGCCATGCGTGCGCCACCCTTGAGGGTATGTAAATCGCGCTGCAGCGACGAGAGCGGTGCGGCGTTATCCGGGTCCAGCAGCCAGCGCTTGAGGGACTGGCCGGCACTGTCGAGGATGTCTACCGCCTCTTCAAGGAAGATCTCGACAATCTCGTCATCCACCACAAAGCCCTGGTCCAGCTTCGCCGTGGCGGCACCCAGTTCGGAGATGCTCAGGGCGCGGCTGCCATCGGTTTTGATCAGGCCGGTGGCCGATGGGTCCAGGCCTTCATCCAGCAACTCGCGCAGGGCTCGCACCCGCGCCGGGGCCGCGCTGATTTCCTGGCCGGCAGCCAGTTGGTCGAGCATGTTGATCAGGGCTTCGTGGGCCTGCTCGGCCTCGTGGAAGAAGCGCTCGCTGACCGCCAGGCTGCTTTCTTCGACCGCGCCGTAGAGGTCGAGCAAGGCTTCGCACAGTTCGTCCATCGGGTGCAGGTCGGCCAGGTGTGCGCCTTCGCCAAGGGTGGTCAATTCGTCCAGCAGCGCACTCAGTTCCTGGCGCTCGCCGGGGTGTTGTTGCCAACGGCGCAGCAGGCTTTCAGCGTCCAGCAGGATGTCCATGCCCTGGGCCAGGAAGTTGGCGATCAACTGCGGATCGCGCTTGATACGCAGCCCGGTATTAGGCGCATTCAGCAGGGCTTCAAGCTGGTTGTTCAGCAGGTTTTGCGTACGCTCGATCAAACCCGCCGCGCCGTTGATGGCCGCGTGGGGATCAGTGTCCAGCTGGCGCACCCCGCGCTGAAAGAGCGCCTCGGCTTGCAGCAGCAATTCGACTTCATCCAGGTCCAGCGGCAGGCGGTGGGCCTTGTATTCGCGGGTCAGGTGGTCCAGTGGTCGCGCCAGCTCGGCGATGGGCAACACACCGGCCATGTAGGCGCTGCCCTTGAGGGTGTGCAGCGCGCGTTGCAGTTCATCGCTGACTTGCAGCGGCACGTGCTCGGTGGCTTGTTGCAGGAAATGGTTGAGGCTGTCGAGGTGGCTCTGGGCTTCGTTGCGGAAGATTTCCAGCAACTGCGGGTCCAGGGCGGCCGGGTCTGTGGCCGACGGCTCGACACCACTGGCCAGGGCGTGCGCCCTGGCTGCCAGCTCGTCTACGTCATCGCGCTGGCGCTGGGCATCGGTGGCAAAATCGCTGATCAGCTCCGGCAACAATTCCACCACGTCATCCAGCACCGCTTGCACATCCGGGCCCGGCGCGACGCTGCGTTCCAGTACTCGGTTGAGCAGGTTTTCTACCGCCCAGGCCAACTCCGCCAACACCAAAGCACGGACCATGCGGCCGCTGCCTTTCAAGGTGTGGAAGGCACGGCGCATTTCACTCAGGCAGGCTTTGTCTTCAAGGCTCGCGGTGCCGACGGGCACGTAGCGGTGCAGCACATCGAGGACTTCGGCGGTTTCTTCGAGGAACACGTCGCGCAGTTCATCGTCGATGGCTTCCTCACCGGCGGGCGGCGGCAGCAGGCTGCCAGGCCGCTGGAGGGCGGGCGGGTTGAGGCGTGAGGTGGGGCTGGCCAGCGCATCCGCGAGAAACGGGGTTTGTTCCGCTGGCGCGTCATCCTGGGCGAGCAGTGCCTGGCGCCACGGCTTTTCGGCGGGCAAATAGCCCAGCGCTGCCAGGCCTTCAGCGGCGACTTCCAGCACACGTTCGCCAGGAGCGTCGTGGTCCTGGAGCATGCGTTCCAGGTAGTACTCAAGGCTGGTGAGCACATCGGCAAAATGCTCAAGCTGCGCCTCGGAAGGCGCGGCCTCGCTGACCATCAGTTGCTCATTGACGTAGTCATTGCAGCCACGCATCAGGCTCGCCGCACGGGGCAGCGGAATCATCGCCAGCGCGCCGCGCACCTGAGTCAGCAACTCGGGCAACGACTCCAGGCGCTGGCGGTCCCAGTGGGCCTCTATGCAGTCGATCACCAGCTCTTTGGCCTGGGTCAGGCACTGGCAGGATTCGCGGATCACCAGATGGTGGATCTGCGTCAGGTCGGTGGTGGGCAGGCGGCTTTCTTCGCGGCGTTCCGGCTCGACCGTGCCGACCATCCCGGCCAGCGTGGCTTCGACGTAGAGCAAGGCGCCGGCGACGTCCATCAACACCGCGTCGTTGGGCTCGCGCTGCCCTTGCGCCAGGCCGAGCACCACCGCCAGTTGGTCGATGATCACTTTGCGCGGCTGGCCGAAACCCAATACGGCGAGGGTGTCGGCGATCTGGCGCAAGGGCGCCAGCAAGGCCTCAAGGTCGGAGGCATGCTGGCGGTCGCTGCGTACGAACAGGTCCAGGCGCTCCTTGACCCGCACCAGCTCCTCGCACAGCGCGCCAAGCACCGAGCCCATCGCATCGCGGTCCGGCCCGGCCAGGCGGGCGCGTTCGGCATCCACCACGGCGCTGTCGGGCAGGGCTTCATCGAGGCCATAACGTTCTTTCAAACTTTGCATCCGTGGAGTCGGTCGGGTGACTTTGGCGACATAGAACAACAGGCTCTTGAGCAACTCATCCGGGGCCGGGGTGTTGATGCCGTTGATGCCCTGGACCAACAGGCGCTTGAGTTGCTTGTCGCAGGCCTTGAGCAAACTGCGCAACGCCGGGCTGTTGGCGACCACGCCGATGAGCATGCCTTCCACCAGCGCCGAGGTCACCTGCCACAACGGTAACAGCGGCGCACCATGGCACAGGGCTTCGAGGCGCGCGAACACCCGCGCCATGTCTTCCAGGTTGCTGGGCCCGTGGTCTTCGCGCAGCAAGCCGACCAGCGCCTGTTGCAGCATCTGCCGCCACTGGCGCAGCAACCCGGGGAAATCCTCCGGCGTGCGCTGGGCCAGTGCCTCCTCGGGCAACGGCGGGATCACCAGCAGTTGCGGGCTGAACAGGCTGGTCTCCGAGAGCAGGCTTTCACCGCGCACGCTGCGCAGGTCGTTGAGCAGCGGCAACACCACCAACGGCAGGTCGCGCCGGGCACTGTGCACGCGGTCGAGGTACAGCGGCAGTTGGCCCAGGCCCTGTTGCAGCAGGCGAATACCTTCGTCGCGCTGGCTGACGCGCGCGCCTTGCAGGGCCAGGGCCAGTTGTTCCATTTCTTCAGCAAACAGGGCCGCGCCGTAGAACTCAACCATCAGCAGGCTGCCATGCACCTGATGGATGCATTCCAGGCACTGGCCGATAGCCTCGCTGCTGCCGTCTTCCACATAGGCGTCCAGCGCCGAACGGGCCTGCTTCAGGGTTTCGGCAATTTCGCCCTTGACCCATTCGAGGGCCACGTAGTCGTGCCGATCAACCATAACCGCTCCCGTCTGAATTCATGAGTTGCTGTGTGACCACCGATTCCAGAATCAATGGAGGTCAAATGTGAGAGCGGGCTTGTTGTGGTGAGCGGGCTTGCCCCGCGTTGGGCTGCGAAGCAGCCCCATCAATCAGTGGTGAACCCGACGGGGGACAAGCCCCCTCACCACAACAAGCCAGCTCCCACAGGGGTTCGGTGGTGCTTGGCAGATAGCATTTCACTCATCCACCTGCTTCGCCGCCGGCAAGGTGAACCCCGACACCGACCGCCGCAACTGACTGGCCATTTTTGCCAGGTTGCCGATGCTCTCGGCCGTGGCCGTGGAGCCCGACGACGTCTGGCTGGTGATCTGCTGGATCACGTTCATCGTCAGCGAGATCTGCCCTGCCGAAGACGTCTGCTGCTGCGCCGCATTGGAAATACTCTGGATCAACGCCGCCAGGGTTTTCGACACGCCTTCGATCTCTTCCAGCGCCACCCCGGCGTCCTGGGCCAGCCGCGCACCGCGCACCACTTCGGTGGTGGTCTGTTCCATCGAAATCACGGCTTCGTTGGTGTCCGTCTGGATCGCCCGCACCAGGGTTTCGATTTGCCGCGTTGCCGCCGAAGAACGCTCGGCCAGGCGCTGCACCTCATCGGCGACCACCGCAAAACCCCGCCCGGCATCACCGGCCATGCTGGCCTGGATCGCAGCATTGAGCGCGAGGATGTTGGTCTGCTCGGCGATGTCGTCGATCAGGCTGACGATGTCGCCGATCTCCTGGGACGATTCGCCCAGGCGCTTGATGCGCTTGGCGGTGTCCTGGATCTGTTCGCGGATGTTGTCCATGCCGTGGATGGTGTTGTGCACCACTTCGTTGCCCTTGTTGGCGATCTCTACCGAGCGCTCGGCCACGGCCGAGGATTCGGCGGCGTTGGCCGACACCTGGTCGATGGACTGGGCCATCTGGTTGATCGCGGTGGAGGCTTCGGCAATCTGCTGCGCTTGATGCTCGGAGGCTTGGGCCAGGTGCATGGCGGTGGCCTGGGTGTCTTGCACCGCGCCGGCCACCTGGCCGGCGGTGAGGTTGATGGTCGCCACCAGGTCGCGCAGTTGGTCCACGGAATAGTTGATGGAGTCGGCGATGGTGCCGGTGAAGTCTTCGGTCACCGACGCGGTGACGGTCAGGTCGCCGTCGGCCAGGTCTTCAATCTCGTCCAGCAGGCGCATGATCGCATTCTGGTTGCGCTCGTTCTTCTCGGCGGTTTCGCGCAACTGGCGGTTGGTCTCGCGGACCATCACCAGGCCGATCAGGATGATCGAGGCCAGCGCCAGCAAACCCAGCACGTAACCGCCGATGGTGTCGAAGGTGCGCCCGTCTGCCAGGTTTTCAAAGCCGGTGGCCAGGTGTGAGGCTTCGTCCAGCAGGGTTTGCGACAGGTTGAAAATATTGCTCGCCGAGGCGCGTACCTGGAACAGTTGCGGCGAGGTTTCGAGGATTTCGTCCACGGAGCCGGAGACGAACTCGAACAGCTCGGAAATTTCCGCCAACCGGGCCCGGGCATCGTGGTCTTCAACCTGGGTAATGCGCAGCCCGGCATTGCCGTTAAGCATGCCATTGAGTACCTGGCCGAAACGGTTGGCATCGCGGCCAAACGCATCGGCAGCCTGCACGGCGGTCTCGTCGCCCGCCAGCACGGTGTTCACCGCACCCAGGATGCGTTCGGCCAGCAACGATTGCCGCTGGGCCAACGCCACCTGGCTGGCCGGGGCGCCGCGTTGCAGGAGGATGTCGACGACCTTTTCCGACTCCATCTGCAACTGTGGAACGGTTTCCGCCAGGGTCGCGGCCACCTGATGCAGCGACAGCACGGTTTGCTCACTGGCCAGAATCGCATCGGCGTTTTTCAGCAGCGCTTCCCAGTCGGTCTGCACAGCGCGCATTTCTGCGCGCACGGCGATGGGCGCGGCAGGCAGGCCGGTGGCCGGGTCGCCTTTTTTCAGGTAACCCCAGCGCTGGGCAAAATCGTTGCGCGCATCCCCCAGCAGCTTGAACGCAGCGGCTTTGCCGGCGGCGGCTTCGGTGGCGTTCTTGGCGATGCGCTGGGACAGCACCCGCAGTTCCCCGGCGTGGCCGATGTACTGCTTGTCGTAGGTGGACTGGGTATTGAGGTACGCGAAATTGGCGAACAGCAGCATGATGAACACGATCAGCGCGATAAACAGCACGATGATCTGGGAGCGGCTGCGGGAAGCTTCCTGGGGTTTGGCGGGGGTGACGGTACTCATGCGGCAACATCCATGAAGCCTGGAGCCTGGGCCAGGGCGAAGGGGCTGAAGACCTGCCACAGCTGGTCGCCGTCAAACTCGCCCTGGATAAACGCCGCGCTGCTCGCGTTGCGCATCGACAATGCGTCTTGTGCAAAATGCTGCATGCCCACTACCTCGTCCACCAACAGGCCGACAAACACGTCCTGATATTCCACCACCAGCACCCGCCGTTGTTTGCGCGCCACCGACAGGTCCAGGCCGAGGAACCCGCCCAAATCCATCACCGGCAGCAAGCGCCCGCGCAGGTTGGCCACGCCCCTGACCCACGGCTTGACCCCGGGCATCAAGGTGCAGCGCGGTTCGTGCAGCACCTCTGCGACTTCGCCCATGGGCGCCACGTACCAGTGCCCGCCCAGGCGGAACCCGATCCCGCTCCAGCTGTGCAGGCGGGTCTCCTGGGACGGCAGGTCGGCGGCCAGCAAGCGGCAGCGGCGGTCGATGTCCAGCAGCAGCTCGAAGGCGGTTTGCGACTCGGTCATGGGAACGTGCCGTCAGCCGGCCAGCACCTTGTTCAGGGTGGCGATCAGGGTTTCTTCGTCCACCGGCTTGGTGAGGTAGTCCTTGGCGCCCTGGCGCTCGCCCCAGATCTTGTCGGTTTCCTGATCCTTGGTGGTGATGATGATCACCGGGATGTGCCCGGTTTCAGGGTCTTTGGTCAGCTGCCGGGTAGCCTGGAAGCCATTGAGGCCCGGCATCACGATGTCCATCAGTACCGCGTCGGGTTTTTCCTGGCGGGCCAACGCGACGCCATCGCCGCCATTCTGGGCCTTGAGGACTTCGTGACCATGCTTTTCGAGCATCTCGGTCAGTTTGTACATTTCAGTCGGCGAATCGTCGACGATCAAAACACGTGCCATGGTTTTCCCCACTTTTCTAGTAGACGCAAGCCCTCGTGGGGCCCCGTCAGTGTGCTTGTTCTACTGCGGCGAAGCCCGGCACATAGGCCTTGATCGCACTCAGCAGTTCTTCCTTGCTGAAAGGCTTGGTCAAAAATTGATCAGAACCAACGATGCGCCCCTTGGCCTTGTCGAACAGCCCATCCTTGGAGGACAGCATGATCACCGGGATCGACTTGAACGCCGGGTTGTTCTTCACCAGCGCGCAGGTCTGATAACCATCCAGGCGCGGCATCATGATGTCGACAAAGATAATGTGCGGGTGATGGTCAACAATCCTGGCCAGGGCATCGAAACCGTCGATGGCCGTGATGACGTCGCACCCTACGTTCTTCAACAGTGTTTCGGCCGTGCGGCGAATCGTTTTCGAATCGTCGATCACCATCACTTTCAAGGCGTTGGAATGCTGTTCCATATCTGCTCTACCATCGCCACAGCGAATAGGTTTTCGGTGTGTACTGCCTGATGTTGCACCGCATGCGCGCCAGAAGCCTCGGGATTCAAGGGCTGATGCGCCATGGCAGCCTTTTTAGCACAGTCTCAGAACGCAATCTATCGGCCGACCCGCGCGGTGGTTTTTCCTTGACCCACAACAGCCGCAGCGCCACTCTGACGCCACTTTTATGCGCCCTTATTTGCTAGAGGAAATCCCCCATGAGCGTTCGCGTCGGCATTGTCATGGACCCTATCGCCAGCATTTCCTATAAAAAGGATAGCTCGCTGGCCATGCTGCTGGCCGCCCAGGCCCGCGGCTGGAGCCTGTTCTATATGGAGCAGCCGGACCTTTACCAGGGCGACGGTGAAGCGCGGGCGCGCATGCGCCCCCTGCAGGTGTTTGCCAACCCCGAGAAGTGGTTCGAACTGCAAGACGAAATCGACAGCCCCCTGAGCGACCTCGACGTGATCCTGATGCGCAAGGATCCGCCGTTCGACATGGAGTTCGTCTACTCCACCTACCTGCTGGAGCAGGCCGAACGCGCGGGCGTGTTGATCGTCAACAAGCCGCAGAGCCTGCGCGACTGCAATGAAAAGCTGTTTGCCACCTTGTTCCCGCAGTGCACGCCGCCAACCGTGGTCAGCCGCCGCGCCGATGTGCTGCGTGAATTTGCCGCCAAGCACGGCGATGTGATCCTCAAGCCGCTGGACGGCATGGGCGGCACCTCGATCTTCCGTCACCGCGCCGGCGACCCGAACCTGTCGGTGATCCTGGAAACCCTGACCGCGCTGGGCACCCAGCAGATCATGGGCCAGGCCTATATCCCGGCGATCAAGGACGGCGACAAGCGCATCCTGATGATCGACGGCGAGCCGGTGCCTTACTGCCTGGCGCGCATTCCGGCAGCCGGCGAGACCCGCGGAAACCTGGCGGCCGGTGGCCGGGGTGAAGCCCGCCCACTGACCGACAAGGATCGCTGGATTGCAGCCCAAGTCGGCCCAACCCTGCGCGAAAAAGGCCTGCTGTTCGTAGGACTGGACGTAATTGGCGAAAATCTCACCGAAATCAACGTCACCAGTCCGACGTGTATTCGCGAGATCGACAACGCATTTGGCACGAACATCGGCGAAATGCTGATGGCCGCGATTGCCTCCAAGCTACAAGCCAAGTGACATAGAACAGCCGGACACAAACCAACATTGCGTTATCATGCGCCACCTGTGAAACGCGCGATGTTGGTTTTCTTGTCATGACGCTCCCGCCCGATCTGCCCCCCGAACTCTCCCACAGCGGCGTGCGCCCGGCTGATCGGCTCGGATTTACCCTGTTCCTGGCGGCGTTGATTCACCTGGCGTTGATCCTCGGCCTGGGCTTCACCTTTGCCGAGCCCAAGCAAATCACCAAGACCCTGGAAATCACCCTCGCCACCTTCAAGAGCGAAAAGAAGCCCGAGAAGGCTGATTTTCTCGCCCAGGACAATCAGCAAGGCAGCGGTACCCTCGACAAGAAGGCCGTGCCCAAGACCACTGAAGTGGCGCCATTCCAGGACAACAAGGTCAACAAGGTCACGCCACCGCCGGCGCCCAAGCCCGAGGTGAAACAGGCTGCACCCAAGGCCGCCGTCACCACGATTGCACCCAAGCCGCAAAAAGCCCCGACCCAGCGCGAAAAGACCAAGACCGAACCCGCACCCACCCCGCCGGCCCCGACGTTTGACAGCTCGCAGCTCTCCAGTGAAATCTCCAGCCTGGAAGCCGAACTGGCCCACGAACAACAGCTGTACGCCAAGCGCCCACGCATCTACCGCCTCAACGCCGCCTCCACCATGCGCGACAAAGGCGCCTGGTATAAGGACGAATGGCGCAAGAAGGTCGAGCGCATCGGCAACCTGAACTACCCGGACGAAGCCCGCCGCCAGCAGATCTACGGTAATTTGCGACTGCTGGTGTCGATCAACCGCGATGGCACTTTGTACGAAGTGCAGGTGCTGGAGTCCTCCGGCCAACCGCTGCTGGACCAGGCGGCGCAGCGCATCGTGCGTCTGGCGGCGCCTTTCGCGCCGTTTACCGGCGACTTGAGCGACATCGACCGCCTGGAAATCATTCGCACCTGGCGCTTTGCCAAGGGTGATCGGCTGTCGAGCAATTGAGCACTTCGCCGATTTCCTGCGCATCCCCGGCTTGTCAGTTCGCCCCTCCAACGCCACACTAGCGGACATGAAAAATGTCAGCCCGACCTACCTCAAGCACCAATTCCTGATCGCCATGCCCCATATGGCCGACCCGAACTTTGCGCAGACCTTGACCTACATCGTCGAGCACACCGCCAATGGTGCGATGGGGTTGGTGGTCAACCGCCCGCAAGACCTGAGCCTGGCCGATATCCTCGAGCAATTGCGCCCGGACATCGACCCGCCAGCCAGCTGCCAGCACGTACCGATCTACATCGGCGGGCCGGTACAGACTGACCGGGGTTTTGTGCTGCACCCCACCGGGCCGAAATTCCAGGCGACCGTGGACCTTGAAGGCTTGTCCCTGTCCACGTCCCAGGACGTGCTGTTCGCCATCGCCGACGGTGTCGGGCCTGATCAAAGCGTGATCACCCTGGGCTACGCCGGTTGGGAAGCCGGGCAACTGGAGGCCGAGCTTGCGAGCAATGCCTGGCTGACCTGCCCGTTTGATGCCGACATCCTGTTCAACACCCCGAGCGAACTGCGCCTGGAAGCGGCCGCCGCCAAACTGCGGGTCAACCTCAGCCTGTTGACCAGCCAGGCGGGGCACGCCTGATGGCCTTGCGTCTGATCCTAGGCTTTGACTACGGCACCAAACAGATCGGCGTTGCTGTCGGCCAGGTCATCACCGGCCAGGCCCGCGAGCTGTGCACCTTGAAAGCCCAGAACGGCGTGCCGGACTGGAACCAGGTCGAAGCCCTGATCAAGGAGTGGAAGCCCGACGCGGTAGTGGTCGGCCTGCCCTTGAACATGGACGGTACCCCAAGCGAGATGTGCCTGCGGGCCGAAAAATTCGCCCGCCGCCTGAATGGCCGCTACAACCTGCCCTTCTATACCCACGACGAACGCCTGACCACGTTCGAGGCCAAGGGCGAGCGCCGTGACCGTGGCGGGCAGAAAGGCAGTTACCGCGACAACCCGGTGGATGCCATCGCTGCCGCCTTGCTGTTGCAGGGCTGGCTGGATGAAAACACCGCTTTATTTGAATCCTGACTGACGCGGCTTGCCGCGTCCTCTTACGTTTGAGCCCGGTCCTTGCAGACAACCCCCGCCGCGCAAGGCCTTGAAGGAGCCACCATGAGCCTGCCCAATCCCGCCGACCTGATCAGCCAGATGGCGATCCGCCTCAAGGCGCACCTGGAACACCGCGCCATCGGCGAACCGCGCTTTATCGGCATTCGCACCGGTGGTGTATGGGTAGCCCAGGCGCTGCTGGAAGAACTGGGCAGCGACTCGCCCCTGGGCACCCTGGACGTGTCCTTCTACCGCGACGACTTCAGCCAGAACGGCCTGCACCCCCAAGTGCGCCCCTCGGCCCTGCCCTTCGAGATCGAAGGCCAGCACCTGGTGCTGATCGATGACGTACTGATGAGCGGCCGCACCATCCGCGCCGCGCTGAACGAACTGTTCGACTACGGTCGCCCGGCCAGCGTGACCCTGGTCTGCCTGCTGGACCTGGACGCCGGCGAATTGCCGATCAGCCCGGACGTAGTCGGCGCCACACTGTCCCTTGAAGCCCACCAGCGGGTAAAATTGTCCGGTCCCACGCCGCTCGAACTCGAACTGCAAGACCTTGCCCTTTAAACCGCCTTGTAAAGAGTCCCCGCGATGACGCCTCTAGATGCCAAGCGCCCGCTGCAGCTCAATGCTCAGGGCCAGCTGCAACACTTCCTGTCCCTCGACGGCTTGCCCCGCGAACTGCTCACTGAAATCCTCGACACGGCCGACTCGTTCCTCGAAGTCGGCGGCCGGGCGGTGAAAAAAGTCCCGCTGTTGCGCGGCAAGACCATCTGCAACGTGTTCTTCGAGAACTCGACCCGCACCCGCACCACCTTTGAGCTGGCGGCCCAACGGCTGTCGGCTGACGTGATCACGCTGAACGTGTCCACCTCGTCGGCGAGCAAGGGCGAAACCCTGCTCGACACCCTGCGCAACCTGGAAGCCATGGCCGCCGACATGTTTGTGGTGCGCCACGGCGATTCCGGCGCCGCACACTTCATCGCCGAGCACGTGTGCCCGAACGTCGCAATCATCAACGGCGGCGACGGCCGCCACGCCCACCCGACGCAGGGCATGCTCGACATGCTGACCATCCGCCGGCACAAGGGCAGCTTTGAAAACCTCTCGGTGGCCATCGTCGGCGACATCCTGCACTCGCGGGTCGCGCGCTCGAACATGCTGGCCCTCAAAGCCCTGGGCTGCCCGGACATCCGCGTGATCGCGCCCAAGACCCTGCTGCCGATCGGCATCGAGCAATACGGCGTGAAGGTCTACACCGACATGACCGAAGGCCTGAAGGATGTGGACGTGGTGATCATGCTGCGCCTGCAACGCGAGCGCATGGCCGGTGGCCTGCTGCCGAGCGAAGGCGAGTTCTACCGCTTGTTCGGCTTGACGACTGCGCGCCTCGCCGGTGCCAAGCCGGATGCCATCGTGATGCACCCGGGGCCGATCAACCGTGGTGTGGAGATTGAGTCGGCGGTGGCCGACGGCCCGCAGTCGGTGATTCTCAACCAGGTTACGTACGGCATCGCCGTGCGCATGGCGGTGTTGTCCATGGCCATGAGCGGGCAAACCGCACAACGTCAATTCGAGCAGGAGAACGCCCAGTGAAGTTCAGCATTCTCGGCGCCCGAGTCATCGATCCGGCCAGCGGCCTGGACCAAGTCACCGATCTGCACCTGGAAGCCGGCAAGATCATTGCCATGGGTGCCGCCCCAAGCGGTTTCAGCGCCAGCGAAACCATCGACGCCAAAGGCCTGATCGCCGCGCCCGGGCTGGTGGACCTGAACGTCGCCCTGCGCGAGCCGGGTTACAGCCGCAAAGGCAGCATCGCCAGCGAAACCCGCGCCGCTGCTGCGGGTGGTGTCACCAGCCTGTGCTGCCCACCCCACACCAAGCCGGTGCTGGACACCTCGGCCGTGACCGAGCTGATCCTCGACCGCGCCCGCGAAGCCGGTAACTGCAAAGTGTTTCCCGTCGGCGCCCTGAGCAAAGGCCTGGAAGGCGAACAGTTGGCGGAGCTGATCGCCCTGCGCGACGCGGGTTGCGTGGCCTTTGGCAACGGTCTGGAGAGCTTTCGCAGCACCCGCACCCTGTGCCGCGCGCTGGAATATGCCGCCACCTTCGACCTGACTGTGATTTTCCACTCCCAGGACCGTGACCTGGCCGAAGGCGGCCTGGCCCACGAAGGCGCCACCGCGAGCTTCCTTGGCCTGCCGGGCATCCCGGAAACCGCCGAGACCGTGGCCCTGGCCCGTGACCTGCTGTTGGTGGAGCAAAGCGGCGTACGCGCGCACTTCAGCCAGCTGACCAGCGCGCGCGGCGTGGCCCTGATCGCACAGGCGCAGGCGCGCGGGTTGCCGGTGACGGCGGATGTGGCGCTGTACCAACTGATTTTGACGGACGAGGCGCTGATCGACTTCTCCAGCCTGTATCACGTGCAGCCGCCGCTGCGTACGCGTGCTGACCGTGACGGTTTGCGGGCGGCGGTGAAGTCCGGGGTGGTTTCGGCGATTTCCAGCCATCACCAGCCCCACGAGCGGGATGCCAAGCTGGCGCCGTTCGGTGCGACGGAACCGGGTATCAGCAGCGTCGAGTTGTTGCTGCCGCTGGCAATGACGTTGGTGAAAGATGGTTTGCTGGACCTGCCGACGCTGCTGGCGCGCCTCAGTTCGGGCCCTGCCGAGGCGCTACGTCTGCCGGCGGGCAAGCTGGCGGTGGGTTCGGCAGCAGACCTGGTGCTGTTTGATCCGGCCAGCTCCACGATTGCCGGGGAACACTGGCTGTCCAAGGGCGAGAACTGCCCGTTCATCGGCCATAGCCTGCCGGCGACTGTGCGGTACACGCTGGTGGATGGGCGGATCAGCTACCAGGCTTAAATCCGATCCAATGTGGGCACAGTCAGTGTGGGAGCTGGCTTGCCTGCGATGCGGGCACCTCGGTGCATCTGATGCACCGAGGCGATGCTATCGCGGGCAAGCCCGGCTCCCACATTTGACCGCGCCTACATTGGGTTAGAGTGCTTAACGACCGCCGTTACGCTCGGCATTGCGGATCGAAATCTGCGTATTCAGCGTCCAGAAGTCATACAGCACGCCGATCAGGAACAACCCGCCGGTCAGCAGGTAAATGATCCCGCTGATCCATTTGCCCTGATACATGCGGTGCAACCCGAACACGCCCAGGAACGCCAACAAAATCCAGGCCACGTTGTATTCGATCGGCCCGGCGGTAAATCGCAGGTCCGCTTCCCGGTCCATCGCCGGAATCAGGAACAAGTCGATCAGCCAGCCAATCCCGAATAAACCGAAGGTGAAAAACCAGATCGTCCCGGTCACCGGCTTGCCGTAATAAAAGCGGTGAGCACCGGTAAAACCGAAAATCCAGAGCAGGTAACCGATCACCTTGCTGTGGGTGTCTTGTTGCGAAACATCCTGTCGATAGGTGTTCATGCAGTACCTCTTTTGCCTCGATAGATAAATATTTCTGGTTTCTTTGTGACTTTTTTACGGGCGCCCGACATGCGGCAAATGGTATCTTCGCTTCCCTCAAAGCCTTATACCGCCTGACTTGTGTAGGACAATCGCGGCAATTCGTCACGGTTTTCCTGAATTTGACCCCAGGGTTCAGTCGACAAACGGCCTGAGAAAGACACAAAAAGCTGTTATAAAGTTGCGCGCAAACCAAAAAGAGCCTTGCCTGATGCGACCATTTTTCAAGACATGGCTAACCATTTGCCTATTAATGCCACTGGCCGCCCACGCCACCAATCGTGAGCAACGACTTCCCAGCGTTAACGGTTTCACCCCTAAAGTCCACACCACCACCAGCTCCGTTAAATCGGTAAAGCTGACCGTGCAGCGCCCGACTCAACTGAGCAAGGCCCACGGCAAAACAGCTCCAGGGCTGATGGCGGTCAACACCAAGCAAAGCAGCAATGTCCTCAGCCGCGCCGTCAACGTGCTCGGTACTCCTTATCGTTGGGGCGGCAGCAGCCCAAGTAAAGGGTTCGACTGCAGTGGCTTGGTGAAATATGCGTTTAATGATGTAAAAGCCGTGGATTTGCCGCGCACCTCCAACGCCATGGCCGCAGGCCACGGGCAAAAGGTTGAGCGCAAGGATTTGAAACCGGGCGACCTGCTGTTCTTCAAACTTAAGAGCCGCCAGGTGAACCACGTTGCCATCTACCTGGGCAACGACCGTTTCATCCATGCACCGCGTCGTGGCAAGTCCGTGAGCATCGATACGCTGAAGAAGCCGTTCTGGGACAAGAACTACGTGATTGCCAAGCGTGTCCTGCCTAAAGAACAGAACAACCTGCGGATTGTGCAGCGCTGATCTAAGGCTGATGTGGGAGCTGGCTTGCTGTGGTGAGCGGGCTTGCTGTGGTGAGTGGGCTTGTGTGGGAGCTGGCTTGCCTGCGATAGCATCACCCCGGTGTGACTGATACACCGGGGTGCCTGCATCGCGGGCAAGCCCAGCTCCCACATAAGCCAGTCCTGCATTCGTTTTTCATCGCCCACGCGACCTCAAATATCCCCAGGCACCCTCGCCTTCTCCCGGGCATGCTCCCGGCTGATCAGCCCTTGGCTGACCAGCGCCTTCAAGCTCATGTCCAGCGTCGTCATCCCCAATGCTCCGCCGGTCTGGATCGCCGAGTACATCTGCGCCACCTTGTCCTCGCGGATCAGGTTACGAATCGCCGGCGTGCCAAGCATGATTTCGTGAGCCGCCACTCGCCCGCCTCCGCTCTTCTTCACCAGCACCTGGGACACCACCGCCTGCAATGACTCCGAGAGCATCGAGCGGACCATGGCCTTTTCCCCGGCCGGAAACACATCCACAATCCGGTCCACAGCTTTAGCCGCCGAGGTGGTGTGCAGCGTACCGAACACCAGGTGCCCGGTTTCTGCCGCCGTCAGCGCGAGCCGGATGGTTTCCAGATCCCGCAATTCACCCACCAGTATCACGTCCGGGTCTTCGCGCAATGCCGAACGCAGGGCCGTCGAAAAACTATGGGTGTCGCGATGCACCTGACGCTGGTTGATCAGGGCATTTTTAGGCTGATGGATAAACTCGATCGGGTCTTCAAGGGTGAGGATGTGCTGGCGTCGATGGGTGTTGAGGTAGTCGATCATCGCCGCCAGGGTCGTGGACTTGCCCGAACCAGTCGGCCCGGTGACCAACACCAGCCCGCGGGGCAAATCCGCGATGCGCCGGAACACCTCGCCCAACCCCAGGTTTTCCAGGCTCTGTACCGTTGCAGGGATGGTGCGAAAGACCGCGCCCATGCCCCGGTGCTGCTGGAACACGTTCACCCGAAACCGCGCCACCTCGGGCAACTCGAAGGCAAAATCCGTTTCAAGAGATGTTTCGAAATCCTTTTGCTGGTAATTGTTCAGCAAAGGGCTGAGTAACTCCGCGACCTGGGTCGGGGCCAGCACCGGCCAATCGAGCGGCCAGACGTCGCCATCCACTCGCAACATCGGCACCCACCCGGCCGACAGGTGCAGGTCCGAGGCGCCCAGGCGCACGCCGGCAGCCAGCAGTTCAGTGATATCCATAGGGCTTTCCATTTCCAGTAGAATGCCGCGGACTCCATATCCACGGGTGCAACTTGAATGTCGACCATAGCAGACAACATCAGCCTGGTTTCCGAGCGGATCCGTGCGGCGGCCGAGGCCTCGCAGCGCGACGCAGCCGGCGTGCACCTGCTGGCCGTGAGCAAGACCAAGCCCGCACACGCCGTGCGCGAAGCCTATGCCGCCGGGATGCATGACTTTGGCGAGAACTATCTGCAGGAAGCGTTGGGTAAACAGGCTGAATTAGCCGACCTGCCCTTGAGTTGGCACTTCATCGGCCCCATTCAATCGAACAAGACTCGGGCGATCGCCGAGAACTTCGCCTGGGTGCATTCCGTGGACCGCCTGAAAATCGCACAACGCCTGTCCGAGCAACGCCCGGCTGACCTGCCGCCGCTGAATATCTGCATCCAGGTCAACGTCAGTGGCGAGGCCAGCAAGTCCGGCTGCACACCCGCCGGCCTGCCTGCCCTGGCCGAAGCTATCAGCGCCCTGCCGCGCCTGAAGTTGCGCGGTTTGATGGCGATCCCTGAGCCAACTGACGACCGTGCAGAGCAGGACGCAGCCTTCGCCACCGTGCGCGACCTGCAAGCAAGCCTGAGCCTTGCGCTCGACACACTTTCCATGGGAATGAGCCATGACCTTGAGTCGGCCATCGCCCAAGGGGCCACCTGGGTGCGGATCGGTACCGCCCTGTTTGGTGCCCGCGACTACGGCCAACCTTGAAATGGCTGACTTCCATCTGAGTAAGGACCTGTCATGAGCAACACGCGTATTGCCTTTATCGGCGCCGGCAACATGGCGGCCAGCCTGATCGGCGGCCTGCGGGCCAAGGGCCTGGAAGCACAACGGATTCGCGCCAGCGACCCGGGCGCCGACACCCGCGCACGCGTCAGCGCCGAGCACGGTATCGAAACCTTCGCCGACAACGCACACGCGATTGAAGGCGTTGACGTGGTGGTGCTGGCGGTCAAGCCCCAGGCCATGAAAGCCGTGTGCGAAAGCCTGCGCCCAAGCCTCAAGCCCCACCAACTGGTGGTGTCCATCGCCGCCGGCATTACCTGCGCCAGCATGAACACCTGGCTCGGCGCGCAGCCCATCGTGCGCTGCATGCCCAACACCCCGGCGCTGCTGCGCAAGGGCGTGAGCGGCTTGTACGCCACCGGCGAAGTGACTGCCGCCCAGCGCGACCAGGCACAAGAGTTGTTGTCCGCGGTGGGCATTGCCCTGTGGCTGGAACAAGAGCAGCAACTGGACGCCGTCACCGCCGTGTCCGGCAGCGGCCCGGCCTACTTCTTCCTGTTGATCGAATCCATGACCGCCGCCGGCGTGAAACTGGGCTTGCCACACGAAGTCGCTGAACAACTGGCCGAGCAAACCGCGCTGGGCGCCGCGCAGATGGCCGTGGCCAGTGATGTCGACGCTGCCGAATTGCGCCGTCGCGTGACCTCGCCGGGCGGCACCACCCAAGCCGCCATCGAATCATTCCAGGCCGGGGGCTTTGAAGCCCTGGTGGAAAAAGCACTGGGTGCCGCAGCACATCGTTCGGCCGAAATGGCCGAGCAGCTGGGCAAATAGTCGTCCCCCATATAGGAATCAAACATGCTCGGAATCAATGACGCTGCCATTTTTATCATCCAGACCCTGGGCAGCCTGTACCTGCTGATCGTGCTGATGCGTTTTATCCTGCAACTGGTGCGGGCGAACTTCTACAACCCGCTGTGCCAATTCGTGGTGAAGGCCACGCAACCGCTGCTCAAGCCACTGCGCCGGGTGATCCCGAGCATGTTCGGCCTGGACATGTCGTCGCTGGTGTTGGCGCTGCTGCTGCAGATCCTGCTGTTCGCGGTCATCCTGCTGCTGAACGGCTACCAGGCCACCACGTTGCTGTTGCTGCCGTGGGCATTGATCGGAATTTTCTCGCTGTTCTTGAAGATCATTTTCTGGTCGATGATCATCAGTGTGATCCTGTCCTGGGTCGCTCCGGGCAGCCGCAGCCCTGGCGCAGAACTGGTGGCGCAGATCACTGAGCCGGTGCTGGCGCCGTTCCGTCGCCTGATCCCGAACCTGGGTGGCCTGGATATCTCGCCAATCTTCGCGTTTATCGCCATTCAGTTGCTGCAAAGCTGGGTGATTCCGCGCTTGGCGTTCTATGCATTCATGCCCAAAGAACTGTTCGGCCTGATCTGATAGTTGGAGGGCAAGGGAGCTTGCTCCCTTGCCCCAAAAACCTCTAAAAACACCAGCCGCCGGCCTTTGCTTGCCGCTGGGTGCAGCGGTCTTTAGACTTACGCCTCATTTAAACGAGAGCAGGGTCGATGCCAGCTGCCTTCCCCCCCGATTCTGTTGGACTGGTCGTACCCCAAGTGGCGCACTTTTGCGAACCGCTGGCCCTGGCCTGCGGCCGTTCGCTGCCCGCCTACGACCTGATCTATGAAACCTACGGCCAACTGAACGCCTCCGGCAGCAATGCCGTGCTGATCTGCCACGCCCTGTCCGGTCATCACCACGCGGCGGGTTTCCACAGCATGGACGAGCGCAAGCCCGGCTGGTGGGACAGCTGCATCGGCCCCGGCAAGCCCATCGACACCAACAAATTCTTCGTGGTCAGCCTGAACAACCTCGGCGGCTGCAACGGCTCCACCGGCCCCAGCAGCCTCAACCCGGAAACCGGCAAGCCGTTTGGCGCCGACTTCCCGGTGCTGACCGTGGAAGACTGGGTACACAGCCAGGCGCGCCTGGCCGATGTACTGGGCATCGCCCAATGGGCCGCGGTGATCGGCGGCAGCCTGGGCGGCATGCAGGCCCTGCAATGGACCATCACCTACCCGGACCGCGTGCGCCATTGCCTGGCTATCGCCTCGGCGCCCAAGTTGTCAGCGCAGAACATCGCCTTCAACGAAGTGGCGCGCCAGGCGATCCTCACCGACCCGGAGTTCCACGGCGGTTCGTTCCAGGAAGCGGGCGTGATCCCCAAGCGCGGGCTGATGCTGGCGCGCATGGTCGGGCACATCACCTACCTGTCGGATGACTCCATGGGCGAGAAATTCGGCCGTGGCCTCAAGAGCGAGAAGCTCAACTACGACTTCCACAGCGTCGAGTTCCAGGTCGAGAGCTACCTGCGTTACCAGGGCGAGGAGTTTTCCGGGCGTTTCGACGCCAACACCTACCTGCTGATGACCAAGGCCCTGGACTACTTCGACCCGGCGGCGAACTTCGACGACGACCTGGCGCGCACCTTCGAGGCGGCCACGGCCAAGTTCTGCGTGATGTCGTTCACCACCGACTGGCGCTTCTCCCCGGCCCGCTCGCGGGAACTGGTGGACGCACTGATGGCCGCCAAGAAAGACGTCTGCTACCTGGAGATCGACGCACCGCAGGGCCACGACGCCTTCCTGATCCCGATCCCGCGTTACTTGCAAGCCTTTAGCAACTACATGAACCGCATAACTCTGTGAGAACGCCATGAGAGCCGACCTGGAAATCATCCAAGACTGGATCCCCGCCGGCAGCCGCGTGCTCGACCTCGGTTGCGGTGATGGCGAACTGCTGAGTTGGCTGCGCGACAACAAGCAAGTCACCGGCTATGGCCTGGAAAACGACCCGGACAACATCGCTCAGTGCGTGGCCAAGGGCATCAACGTGATCGAGCAGGACCTGGACAAGGGCCTGGGCAACTTTGCCAGCAACAGCTTCGACATCGTGGTCATGACCCAGGCGCTGCAAGCCGTGCACTACCCCGACCGGATCCTCGACGAAATGTTGCGCGTGGGCCGCCAATGCATCATCACCTTCCCCAATTTCGGTCACTGGCGCTGCCGCTGGTACCTGGCCACCAAGGGCCGCATGCCAGTGTCGGACTTCCTGCCGTACACCTGGTACAACACGCCCAACATCCACTTCTGCACCTTCGAGGACTTCGAAGCGCTGTGTGGCGAGCGTGACGCCAAAGTCATCAACCGCCTTGCCGTCGATCAACAGCATCGTCACGGCTGGGCGAGTAAGCTATGGCCCAACCTGCTGGGTGAGATCGGGATCTACCGCGTCAGCAGCCCGGGCCTTGCGGACCACCAGGTTGCCGTCTAACCATTTTCAAGGAGGACGATCATGAGTCGTTTGGCTGTTTTGCTACTCACCGCGTGCCTGAGCGTCAGCGCCATGGCAGCGGATGCTATCGATGGTAATCGCCAGAAAGAATTCGGCGATATCACGGTGCACTACAACACCCTGACCACCAGCTTCCTGACGCCGGAAATGGCCCAGGAAGCCGGGATCGTACGCAGCAAAGACCAGGGCATGATCAACGTGTTCGTAAATAAGGGCGTCGAACCGATAGACGCGACCGTTACCGGCACGATCAAAGACCTGGGCGGCAAAAGCGAGATGCTGACGTTCAAGAAAATCACCCAGAAAGGTTCCACGCTTTACGTCGCCCAGTACGCCGTGCCGCAGCAGGAAACCAAGGTTTTCACCATCAACGTTGAAACCGGCGGCAAAGCCCACGGTTTCAGCTTCAACCAGGAACTGTTTCCGGCCGAATGATGAACCTCACACAACTCGTGCTGGCCAGCCATAACGCCGGCAAGCTCAAAGAACTCCAGGCCATGCTGGGAGACTCGGTGCAGCTGCGCTCGATCGGCGAGTTCAGCCAGGTAGAGCCGGAAGAGACCGGCCTGTCGTTTGTCGAGAACGCCATCCTCAAGGCTCGCAACGCCGCGCGCATTTCCGGCCTGCCAGCGCTGGCTGACGATTCCGGGCTGGCCGTGGACTTCCTGGGCGGCGCGCCTGGCATCTACTCGGCGCGTTATGCCGACGGCAAAGGTGATGCAGCCAACAACGCCAAGCTGCTGGACGCCCTCAAGGACGTGCCGGACGCGATGCGCGGCGCGCAGTTCGTATGCGTGCTGGCGCTGGTGCGGCATGCCGATGATCCATTGCCTATCCTCTGCGAAGGCCTGTGGCACGGCCGCATCCTGCCTGCGGCGAGCGGCGAACACGGTTTTGGTTATGACCCGCTGTTCTGGGTGCCGGAGCGTAATGTCTCCAGCGCCGAACTAAGCCCGGCCGACAAAAACCAGATCAGCCACCGCGCCCGCGCAATGGATTTGCTGCGCCAGCGTCTGGGTTTGAAATGACCCAGAACACCTGCGCGCAGCCACTGATTTTCGGTGGCGCGCAAACACCTCGGGCGGCGCTGCCTCAACTGCCGCCCCTGGCGCTGTACATCCACATCCCGTGGTGCGTGCGCAAATGCCCTTATTGCGACTTCAACTCCCACACCGCCAGTAAAGTGCTGCCGGAAGAAGAGTATGTCGACGCGTTGCTGGCCGACCTCGACCAGGACCTGCATGCGGTGTATGGCCGTGAGCTGAGTTCGATCTTTTTCGGTGGCGGCACGCCGAGCCTGTTCAGCGCCGCTGCGCTGGGCCGATTGCTCAAGGGTGTGGAAGCGCGCATCCCGTTCGCCAGCGACATCGAAATTACCCTGGAAGCCAATCCCGGGACGTTCGAGCAAGAGAAGTTCGTGGCGTATCGCAAACTGGGGATCAACCGGCTGTCGATTGGCATCCAGAGCTTCCAGCAGGAAAAACTCGAAGCCCTGGGCCGCATCCACAACGGTGACGAAGCCGTACGTGCCGCCGGCATGGCGCGCCTGGCCGGGTTCGACAACTTCAACCTGGACCTGATGCACGGTTTGCCCGATCAGTCCCTGGACGATGCCCTGAGCGACCTGCGCCAAGCCATTGCCCTCAAGCCCACGCACCTGTCCTGGTACCAACTGACCCTGGAACCCAACACTGTGTTCTGGAACCAGCCACCGGTGCTGCCGGAAGACGACACCCTGTGGGACATCCAGGAAGCTGGCCAGGCGCTGCTGGCCGAACACGGTTACGCCCAGTACGAAGTCTCGGCCTACGCCCAACCGGGTCGGCCGGCGCGGCATAACCTGAACTACTGGAGCTTTGGCGACTTCATCGGCATCGGCGCCGGGGCCCACGGCAAGTTCAGCCACCCGGACGGGCGCATCGTGCGCACCTGGAAAACCCGAGCGCCAAAGGACTACCTCAACCCGGCGAAAAACTACCTGGCCGGGTCCAAAGAACTGACCAACGAAGAACTGCCGTTCGAGTTCCTGATGAACGCCCTGCGCCTCACCGACGGTGTGGAAGCCAGGCTGTACGCCGAGCGCACTGGCCTTGAGCTGGCGAGCCTCGATGAAGCCCGCACGGAGGCAGAACAAAGTGGCTTAATGCAGGTCGAACCGTCACGCCTGGCGGCCACCGACCGCGGGCAACTCTTTCTCAATGACCTGCTGCAGAAGTTTTTGAGCTGACTGCTCTTAAGGAAATCGAATGGATTTGGTACTCGATCTACTCGCCACCGTGTCCCGCTGGAGCCGTAGCAACCTGTCGGAAATCTCCCTGGCGCTGGTAGGCTGCTTGCTGGTGCTGTTTGGCGCCGACATCAAGGGCTGGGTCGAAGCACGGCTGGGCAGCATCGCGGGTGCGCTGCGCGTGCCGCTGATGGCACTGGTGTGCATGATCGGCAGCGGTGCTGCGCTGATCTACGCCACGCCGTGGATTGTTCGAGGGTTGAGCCAGTTCAACAACTACAGCCTGGCACCGGTGCTGTTGGTGGTGCTGGTGTTGATCGGGGTGGTGGCGGATCGCCGCTGACGCCACACAAGACAAAACACAATGTGGGGGCTGGCTTTTTTGGGGGCGGCTGGCTTTTTGTGGGGAGCTGGCTTTTGTGGTGAGTGGGCTTTTGTGGTGAGCGGGCTTTTGTGGTGAGCGGGCTTGCCCCGCGCTGGGCTGCGCAGCAGCCCTAATAGAACCACCACTTTATTCCAGAAAGAATGCGGTGCTTGGTGTTGGGGCTGCTTCGCAGCCCAGCGCGGGGCAAGCCCGCTCACCACAAAAGCCCGCTAACCACAAAAGCCCTCTCACCACAAAGGCCAGCTCACCACAAAAGCCCGCTCACCACAAAGGCCAGCTCACCACACAAGCAGCTCCCACATTTTGACTGTGTTCCAAGCCTGGGCTTGTCAGTCGACCTTCTCGAACTTCAAATCCCAAACCCCATGCCCCAACCGCTCGCCGCGACGTTCGAACTTGGTGATCGGCCGCTCGGCCGGGCGCGGGACACATTTGCCGTCTTCGGCCAGGTTGCGGTAGCCAGGGGCTACGTCCATCACTTCCAGCATGTATTCGGCATACGGTTCCCAGTCGGTGGCCATGTGCAGGATGCCGCCCACTTTCAGCTTGCTGCGCACCAGTTCCGCGAAGGACGCCTGGACGATGCGGCGCTTGTGGTGGCGACTCTTGTGCCATGGGTCGGGGAAGAACAGCATCAGGCGGTCGAGGCTGTTGTCGGCGATGCAGCGGTTGAGCACTTCGATCGCGTCGCAGTCATAGACCCGCAGGTTGGTCAGGCCCTGGGTCAGCACGCCGTTAAGCAGCGCCCCAACACCCGGACGGTGCACCTCAACCCCGATAAAATCCTGTTCCGGCGAAGCCGCCGCCATTTCCAGCAGGGAATGGCCCATGCCGAAGCCGATTTCCAGCGAGCGTGGCGCCGAACGACCGAACACCTGGTCGTAATCCACCGGAGCGTCCACCAGCGGCAGCACGAACAGCGGCGTGCCCTGCTCCAGGCCTTTTTGCTGGCCTTCGGTCATGCGACCGGCGCGCATCACAAAACTCTTGATGCGGCGGTGCTTGGACTCGTCGCCTTCTTCCACGGTGTTCGGCGTTTCGTTTGATTCAGTCATCAATGGCTCTTACTTGATCAGACCATCCAGCGGCGAGGAGGCGCTGGCGTAAAGTTTTTTCGGCATGCGCCCGGCGAGGTACGCCAGGCGGCCCGCGACGATCGCGTGGTTCATGGCTTCAGCCATCATGATCGGCTGCTGCGCATGGGCGATGGCCGAGTTCATCAGCACCGCATCACACCCCAGTTCCATGGCGATGGTGGCGTCGGAGGCAGTGCCCACGCCCGCATCCACCAGCACGGGGATCTTGGCTTCTTCGAGGATGATCTGCAGGTTGTACGGGTTGCAGATGCCCAGGCCGGAACCGATCAGGCCGGCCAGCGGCATCACCGCGATGCAGCCGATTTCAGCCAGTTGGCGGGCGATGATCGGGTCGTCGCTGGTGTAGACCATCACGTCGAAGCCTTCCTTGACCAGGGTTTCGGCGGCCTTGAGGGTTTCGATCACGTTGGGGAACAGGGTTTTCTGGTCGGCCAGTACTTCCAGCTTCACCAGGTTGTGGCCGTCGAGCAGCTCACGGGCCAGGCGGCAGGTGCGCACGGCTTCGATGGCGTCGTAGCAACCGGCAGTGTTCGGCAAGAAGGTGTAGCGATCCGGCGACAGCACTTGGAGCAGGTTCGGCTCCCCCTCGATCTGGCCCAGGTTGGTGCGGCGCACGGCGAACGTGACAATCTCGGCACCCGAGGCTTCGATGGCCAGGCGGGTTTCTTCCATGTCGCGGTACTTGCCGGTGCCGACCAGCAGGCGCGACTGGAAGGTACGACCGGCCAGGACGAAAGGCTTGTCGCTACGAACGATGCTCATGGGAAATCCTCGAGTTGGGGTGAGGTTCTGCAGAATTCGGGGTGGCGCCCTTGGGCGCCGGGCGGCTAACCGCCGCCGATGGCGTGGACCACTTCAACCTGGTCACCTTCGGCGAGTGCGGTCTCGGCGTGCTGGCTACGCGGGACGATATCCTGGTTGAGCTCCACTGCGACGCGACGCCCGGTCAAGTCCAGACGGGTCAGCAGGGCCCCGACGGTTTCACCGTCGGGCAGTTCAAAGGGTTCGCCGTTCAACTGAATGCGCATGCCACGGGCCGCCATCGTTTTTAGGGGCCAGCATTCTAGCGTGATTGGGGCCTAAAGGTCAGCTCCAAGCGTCAAGCGGTCAGTTGCAAGCGCCAAGCAGCGAGCCCCAGGAAGAACCAGCCCAGCAGGAACGCGAGGCCGCCGAACGGAGTGATGATGCCGAGCTTGCTGATGCCGGTCATGGTCAATACATACAGGCTGCCGGAGAACAGCAGGATGCCGATGGCAAAGGACACGCCCGCCCACGTCACCAGGCGACCTGGGATGTGCGCCGCCAGCAGTGCCACGCCGAACAGCGCCAGGGTGTGCACCAGTTGGTAAGTCACGCCGGTGTGGAAAATCGCCAGGTACTCGGCGCTCAGGCGGTTTTTCAGGCCGTGGGCGGCAAACGCGCCAAGGGCAACACCGGTAAAACCGAAAAAGGCAGCCAGCATCAGAAAGCCACGCAACATGAGGAACTCCAGTCAGACTCAGTGGGCAGGGTCTGTATAATGGCCCGCTCAACGGGTTCGGCCAAGCCATCTCTATGCTGCGTCTTCTCTTCAAGCGTTTTCTCAAAGCCCTCAAGTGGTTTGCCATCGGCAGTGTGTTGCTGGTGCTGCTGTTTCGTGTCGTGCCGCCTCCGGGCACCGCGCTGATGGTCGAGCGCAAGGTCGAATCCTGGGTCGACGGCGAGCCGATTGACGTGCAGCGCACCTGGGTGCCGTGGGATCAGATTTCCGATGACCTGAAAGTGGCGGTGATGGCTGGCGAAGACCAGCGCTTCCCGCAGCATTGGGGCTTTGATTTCGGCGCGATCCAGGCGGCGTTGCTGCATAACGAACGCGGCGGCTCGATTCGTGGCGCCAGCACCTTGAGCCAGCAGGTGTCGAAGAACCTGTTTTTATGGACCGGCCGCAGCTATTTCCGCAAGGGCCTGGAAGCCTGGTTTACCGGGCTGATCGAGATTTTCTGGCCCAAGCAGCGAATTCTTGAGGTGTACCTCAACAGTGTGGAGTGGGATGAAGGCGTGTTCGGCGCGGAAGCGGCGGCGCGGCATCACTTTGGCGTGAGTGCCAAGGCATTGACCCGCCAGCAGGCCAGCTACCTGGCGGCGGTATTGCCTAATCCCCGGGTGTGGAGTGCCAGTCATCCAACCTCGTATGTGGCGCGGCGGGCTGCGTGGATCCGGCAGCAGATGAGTCAGTTGGGGGGCGACAGCTATTTGAATGAGCTGAACAACTCGCGCAAAGCGCCTTGGGCTGACTAACCCACCACTACGGCCGCCGCTACTCCCCGTAGCAGCTGTCGAGCTTTAGCGAGGCTGCGTCAGGCGCAACGTGGTGTTGAAGACTTCGGCGCGGCCTACGCAGCCTCGCTAAGGCTCGACAGCTGCTACGGGGGGTGACGGGGGGACGGGGTAGCGCTAATGGCCGGACCTTGCGCAAATAAAAATGCCCCGATCTCTCGATCGGGGCATTTTTTTGTCACTTCGCAGCTGTTCAGGCGGCGATCGACAGTTTCAGCTTGTTCATCGCACTCTTCTCGAGCTGACGAATACGCTCGGCCGACACGTTGTACTTCTGCGCTAGGTCGTGCAGCGTGGCTTTTTCTTCTGCCAACCAGCGTTGGTAGAGGATGTCACGGCTGCGGTCGTCCAGCACTTCCAGCGCTTCGTGCAGGTTGTGGTTGGAGTTGTCGCTCCAGTCGGCGTCTTCCAGTTGACGCGCCGGGTCATACCGGTGGTCTTCCAGGTAGTTGGCCGGCGATTGGAAAGCACTGTCGTCGTCCGCTTCAGCAGCCGGGTCGAAGGCCATGTCATGGCCGGTCAGGCGACTTTCCATCTCGCGCACTTCACGTGGCTCAACGCCAAGGCTTTCGGCCACGCGATGCACTTCTTCGTTGTTCAGCCACGCCAGGCGTTTCTTCTGGCTGCGCAGGTTGAAGAACAGCTTGCGCTGGGCCTTGGTGGTCGCGACTTTCACGATGCGCCAGTTGCGCAGGATGAATTCGTGAATTTCCGCCTTGATCCAGTGCACGGCAAACGACACCAGGCGCACACCCATTTCCGGGTTGAAGCGTTTTACCGCTTTCATCAGGCCGACGTTGCCTTCCTGAATCAGGTCAGCCTGGGCCAGGCCGTAGCCGGAATAGCTACGGGCGATATGTACGACAAAACGCAGGTGGGCGAGCACCATCTGCCGAGCCGCCCCCAAATCCTGCTCATAGTAGAGACTCTCGGCCAGTTCACGCTCCTGCTCGGGCGTCAGCAATGGAATGCTGTTGACCGTGTGCACATAGGCTTCCAGGTTGGCACCCGGGACCAAGGCATAGACAGGTTGCAAAGAAGTGGTCATACGAAAAAACCTCCGACTCACATAACTCGTGCAGTTCAGCACTGCGAAAATTGACCGGGAACCGTAGGACAAGTTCCCTAAACCACTGATACGGTCAATACAAACGAAACCACATTACCCAGACATTAACTACTTCGGTGCCAGCTCACGTAAATGCCGTGCGACCGCAATCCAAGCACCGATATACCCCAAGAGTACTGCCCCAAGCAACAATGACAGACCATCGGCTGCCGGCACCCCGGCCAAGGCAAAATCACTGCCGTACAAGCCGGCGAGCCCTACCACCGCGTCGTTCAGCCAATTCAGGCCAAAAGCCAGCACGCCCCAGGACAGAATCCCCGCACCGAAGCCATAAAGCGCGCCCATGTACAGAAATGGACGACGCACATAGCTGTCGGTGCCGCCAACGAGTTTAATCACTTCTATCTCGGTGCGGCGGTTTTCAATATGAAGACGAATGGTATTGCCTATCACCAAAAGTAATGCAGAGACCAGCAACACCGTCAGGCCGAACACAAACCGGTCGCCCAGTTTGAGAATCGCCGCCAGCCGCTCTACCCAGACTAGATCAAGTTGCGCCTGTTGGACCTTCGGCAGCTCTGCGAGTTTTTGTCGCAGGGCCTCCAGGGTCGTCTTGTCGACTTCATTAGGCGTGACCAGCACCACGCCCGGCAGCGGGTTTTGCGGCAGCTCCTTGAGCGCCTCGCCCAGGCCGGACTGCTGCTGGAACTCTTCCAGGGCCTGATCGCGGCTGATGTACTGAGCCTCGGCCACACCCGGAATGCTTTTGATCTCGTCGCGCAGGGACTCGCCGTCCTGGGTACTGGCATCCAGGTTCAGGTACAGGGAAATCTGCGCCGCCCGCTGCCAGGAGCCGCCAAGGCGCTCGACATTATTAAGCAGCAGCGACAAACCCATCGGCAGGCTCAAGGCCACGGCCATCACCAGGCAGGTGAAGAAGCTCCCGATCGGCTGCTTGCCCAGGCGGCGCAGGCTGTCTACCAGGCTTGCGCGATGGTTTTCGATCCAGGCGTGCACCTGGGTGCCGAAATCCGGGCCGTCGTCTTCGTCGCGTTTTTTCTTCTGCGGTTGTGGATCAGCCGGTTTTGGCGCGACGCGCTCGGAAACCTTGGGGCTGCGTGTGGCACTCATACCCCAGCCTCCCCGTCACCGATCAGGCGGCCGCGTTGCAGGGTGAGCATGCGGTGGCGCATGCGGGCGATCAGCGCCAGGTCGTGGCTGGCGATCAGTACGCTGGTGCCCAGGCGGTTGATGTCTTCGAACACGCCCATGATTTCTGCCGCCAGGCGCGGGTCGAGGTTACCTGTGGGTTCGTCTGCCAGCAGCAAGGCCGGGCGATGCACGATGGCGCGGGCGATGCCGACGCGCTGTTGCTGGCCGGTGGACAGGTCGCCCGGGTAGAGGTCGGTCTTGTCCGAGAGCGCGACGCGCTCCAGGGCCGAGTCCACACGCTTGACGATTTCGGCCTTGGACAGCCCGAGAATCTGCAATGGCAAGGCAATGTTATTGAACACCGTGCGATCGAACAGCAGTTGGTGGTTCTGGAACACTACGCCGATCTGGCGGCGCAAAAACGGGATCTGCGCATTGCTGATAGTGGCCAGGTCTTGGCCGGCCAGCAGCAATTTGCCGGTGGTTGGGCGTTCCATGGCCAGCAGCAGGCGCAACAAGGTACTTTTACCGGCGCCCGAATGGCCGGTCACAAACAAGAATTCGCCGCGACGCACCCGGAAACTCAGCTCATGCAAGCCGACATGCCCGTTGGCGTAGCGTTTACCGACCTGTTCGAAACGAATCATGAACGCTCCCGCTCGGCAAACAGTGCCTGTACAAAGGGTTCGGCTTCAAAAGTGCGCAGGTCGTCGATGCCTTCACCGACGCCGATGTAACGAATCGGCAACCCGAACTGCTTGGCCAGGGCGAAGATCACACCGCCCTTGGCCGTGCCGTCGAGCTTAGTCAATGCCAGGCCGGTCAGTTGGACCGTCTGGTGGAATCTTTTGGCCTGGCTGATGGCGTTCTGGCCAGTACCGGCGTCCAGCACCAGCAACACCTCGTGGGGCGCGTCGGCGTCGAGCTTGCCGATCACCCGGCGGACTTTCTTCAGCTCTTCCATCAGGTTGTCTTTGGTGTGCAGGCGACCGGCGGTATCGGCGATCAGCACATCAATGTTGCGCGCCTTGGCGGCCTGCACCGCATCGAAGATCACCGAAGCCGAATCGGCGCCAGTGTGCTGGGCGATGACCGGGATCTTGTTGCGCTCGCCCCAGACCTGCAATTGCTCAACGGCCGCAGCACGGAAGGTGTCACCGGCAGCGAGCATGACTTTCTTGCCTTCCAGTTGCAGCTTCTTGGCCAGCTTGCCGATGGTGGTGGTCTTGCCGGCGCCGTTGACGCCAACCACCAGGATCACAAACGGCTTGTTCTGCGTATTGATCACCAGCGGCGCTTCAACCGGCTTGAGCATGTTGGCCAGTTCGGCCTGCAGCGACTTGTAGAGTGCATCGGCGTCGGTCAGCTGCTTGCGCGCAACCTTCTGGGTCAGGCTCTGGATGATCACGGCGGTGGCTTCGACGCCCACGTCAGCGGTCAGCAGGCGGGTTTCGATGTCTTCGAGCAACTCGTCATCGATGGTCTTTTTGCCGAGGAACAGGCTGGCCATGCCTTCGCCAATGCTGGCGCTGGTCTTGCTCAGGCCTTGCTTGAGGCGGGCGAAGAAGCCGGTCTTGCCGGTTTCGGCGGGCGCGGCCGGTGCTTCGATGATCGCTGGTGCGGCGACTACCGCCGGAACTGGCTCGGCGACAACCGGCGCAGGCACTTCAACCACTGGCGGCGCGTCAACCACAACGGCCACCGGTTCCATGACGGCCGGAATCGGCGGCGTCACGTGCTCGGCTTGCTCGTCTTCAACCAGCGCCACGGGCTCTTCCGCCACCGGCAACACCAGCCAGGGTTTGTGCTCAGGCTCGGGAGCAGGTTCTGGTTCTGGTTCTGGCTCAACCACCGGCTGCAGCACCGGCTCGGCCATCGGCAACACCACCGGCGCGGGCGGTTCGGCAACCGGTTCGGCTTCTACTATGGATTCGGGGATCGGTTCAGCTTGAACCTGTGGCTGTTCGACGACGGTTTCCTGCGGCTTTTTGCGCAGCCATCCGAACAGGCCTTTTTTCTCGCCAGCCGCAGCTGGGGTCTTCTTGTCGTCGTTGGAACCAAACATGGAGACGGCTATCTCAAGGTAGCGACGCGCCAAGGGGCGTATCGGTAAATAAAATTCGATGCGTAACAGACTGTTTTTTAGCCAGCTCGTTCATGCGCAACATTTTGTAAGGCCTAAATAGAGCCTTAACAAGACAGCCACAGTGGCCGTCCCTAGGTCGGACCAGTATCCTAGCACCTCCTCGCCCGCCGACGCTAAGACCAAGCGGGCAGCCCAACAGGTTTAAAAACGAATGAATGCTCTAGCCCGCCGCGCTGCAGGCCTGCTGTTCAGCACAGTTTGTCTGCCCCTTTCAGCTTTGGCTGCCGACCCACAACCCACCCACGAATTCACCCTGGACAACGGCCTCAAGGTCGTCGTGCGCGAAGACCATCGCGCCCCGGTGGTGGTTTCCCAGGTCTGGTACAAGGTTGGCTCGAGCTACGAAACCCCGGGCCAGACCGGTTTGTCCCACGCCTTGGAACACATGATGTTCAAGGGCAGCGCCAAGGTCGGCCCAGGCGAAGCTTCGCTGATCCTGCGGGACCTGGGCGCCGAAGAAAACGCCTTCACCAGTGATGACTACACCGCCTACTACCAAGTGCTGGCCCGTGACCGCCTGGGCGTCGCCTTTGAGCTGGAAGCCGACCGCATGGCCAGCCTGCGCCTGCCGGCTGACGAGTTCAGCCGCGAGATCGAGGTGATCAAGGAGGAGCGCCGCATGCGCACCGACGACAACCCGATGTCCAAGGCCTATGAGCGCTTCAAGGCCATGGCGTACCCGGCCAGCGGCTATCACACGCCGACCATCGGCTGGATGGCCGACCTGGACCGCATGAAGGTTGAAGAGCTGCGCCACTGGTACCAATCCTGGTACGTGCCGAACAACGCCACGCTGGTGGTGGTGGGCGACGTGACCCCGGATGAAGTCAAAACCCTGGCCCAGCGCTACTTCGGCCCGATCCCCAAGCGCGACGTGCCTGCGGCGAAAATCCCGCTGGAACTGGCCGAGCCCGGCGAGCGCCTGCTGACCCTGCATGTGCGAACCCAATTGCCGAGCGTGATCCTCGGTTTCAACGTGCCGAGCCTGGCCACCGCTGAAGACAAACGCTCGGTCAACGCCCTGCGCCTGATCTCGGCCCTGCTGGACGGTGGCTACAGCGCGCGCATCTCCACGCAACTGGAGCGCGGCGAAGAGCTGCTCTCCGGCGGATCTTCGAGCTATGACGCCTACACCCGTGGTGACAGCCTGTTCACCCTGACCGCCACGCCGAACCTGCAAAAGAAAAAGACCGTTGCCCAGGCTGAAGCCGGCCTGTGGCGCCTGCTGGATGAGCTGAAGGCCAAGCCACCCAGCGCTGACGAACTGGAGCGGATCCGCGCCCAGGTCATTGCCGGCGTGGTTTACCAGCGCGACTCGATCACCAGCCAGGCCACGGCCATCGGCTCCCTGGAGACCGTCGGCCTGTCCTGGAAACTCATGGACACCGAGCTTGCCGAGCTGCAAAGCGTCACTGCCGAAGACATCCAGAAAGCTGCGCGCACCTATTTCACCCGCGAACGTCTCAGCGTCGCCCATGTTTTGCCTGAGGAGACCGCTCATGAGTGAACGTAAAAACAACCGCCTGGTGCTGCCCGGCCTGATCGTAGTCACGTTGGCTGCTGCGTGCGTGGTGTATTTCCTGCGCCCGAGCGAATCCGTTGCCAGCCCGGCGCTGGAGCAGGCCAAGTCCGCCAACAGGCTGCAATCTTTAGCAGAACTGGACAACAAGGCACCGACCAATCGCAAGCTCGACGTGCAAACCTGGACCACCGCCGAAGGCGCCAAGGTACTGTTCGTCGAAGCCCATGAACTGCCGATGTTCGACATGCGCATCCTGTTCGCCGCCGGCAGCAGCCAGGACGGCACCACGCCGGGCCTGGCGTTGTTGACCAACGCGATGCTCAACGAAGGCGTGCCGGGCAAGGACGTCAGCCAGATTGCCGCCGGGTTCGACGGCCTGGGGGCTGATTTCAGCAATGGCGCCTATCGCGACATGGCGCTGGTTTCCCTGCGCAGCCTGAGTGCCAGCGACAAACGTGAGGCGGCCCTGGCCCTGTTTGACGACGTGATCGGCAAGCCGACCTTCCCGGCCGACTCCCTGGCACGCATCAAGAACCAGTTGCTGGCGGGCTTCGAATACCAGAAACAGAACCCCGGCAAACTGGCGAGCATCGAGCTGTTCAAACAACTCTACGGTGACCATCCTTACGCCCATCCAAGCGAAGGCTCTGCCCAGAGCGTGCCGAAGGTGACCCTCGCGCAGTTGAAGGACTTCCACGCCAAGGCCTACGCCGCCGGCAACGCGGTGATTTCGGTGGTGGGCGATTTGTCCCGCGCAGAAGCCGAAGCCATGACCGCCAAGGTGTCCGCGTCCTTGCCCAAAGGGCCGGCGCTGGCGAAGATTGCCCAACCGCTGGAGCCGAAGGCTGGCACCACGCATATCGAGTTCCCGTCCAAGCAGACAACATTGCTGCTCGCACAACTGGGCATCGACCGTGCAGACCCGGACTACGCCGCGCTGTCCCTGGGCAACCAGATCCTCGGCGGCGGTGGCTTCGGCACCCGCTTGATGAGCGAAGTGCGCGAGAAACGCGGCCTGACCTACGGCGTATACTCCGGCTTCTCACCGATGCAGGTGCGCGGCCCGTTCATGATCAACCTGCAAACCCGCGCCGAAATGAGCGCCGGTACGTTGAGGTTGGTGCAGGAGGTGCTGGCTGACTACCTCAAGACCGGTCCGACACAAAAAGAACTCGACGACGCCAAGCGCGAACTGGCCGGCAGCTTCCCGCTGTCTACCGCGAGCAACGCCGACATCGTCGGGCAGCTGGGCGCCATGGGTTTCTACAACCTGCCGTTGAGCTACCTTGAAGATTTCATGAAACAATCCCAGGCGCTGACCGTTGATCAGGTCAAAGCTGCTTTGAACAAACATTTGAGTGCCGACAAAATGGTCATCGTGACCGCCGGCCCGACGATTGCGCAAAAGCCACTACCGCCCCCCACTGATAAACCCGCCGAGCAACCGCTCGGGGTTCCGGAGCATTAATGGCCCGTCCATCCCGTCCCAAAAAACCTGTCCACAACGTTCACAACGGTGTGGGCCAACTGCGCATCATCGGCGGCGAGTGGGGCAGCCGTAAACTGAGCTTCCCCGACGTCGTAGGCCTGCGCCCAACGCCGGACCGCGTGCGTGAAACCCTGTTCAACTGGCTCGCGCCGTACATCGCCGGGGCCAAGGTACTGGACCCGTTCGCGGGCAGCGGCGCGTTGTTCCTGGAGTCGTTATCCCGTGGTGCCGCATTGGGCCAGGCGCTGGATGCCAGCAATGTGGCGGTTGCCAGCCTCAAGGAACACCTGGGCACCCTGCGTTGTACCACCGGCCAGGTGCAGACTGCTGATGCGCTGCGCTACCTGGAAACCCAGGAAGCGCGTGAGTTTGACGTGGTGTTCCTCGATCCGCCGTTTAACCAGAACCTGCTGCCGACTGTGTGTGCGCTGCTGGAAGAGCGTCAGTGGCTGGCTCCGGATGCCTGGATCTACACCGAAAGCGAGACGGCACCGTCAACGCTGGGCCTTCCGGGCACGTGGCGCCTGCACCGGGAGCAGAAATCCGGGCGGGTGTATTACGCGTTGTGGCAACGTACGACACAAAGCTAACCCTGTGGCGAGGGAGCTTGCTCCCGCTGGGCTGCGCAGCAGCCCCAAAGCAGGTGACGGTGGTTTCCTGAGAGATTGAGGGGTTAGCGTTTAGGGCCGCTTCGCAGCCCAGCGGGAGCAAGCTCCCTCGCCACAGCAAGCTCCCTCACCACAGCAAGCTCCCTCGCCACAGGTTGCTTATCCGCCCTGCCACCTGCCGCGAGAACCATCGTGTCAAAAACGCCCGACCGCTTCACCCCCGCCTTCGGCCTCGGCAACCCGCACCTGCAAACGCTGTGGGGGCCGCTGTGGCGCAAAACCACTCACATCGAACGCCCGCGCGAGCGGTTGTGGCTGGCAGACGGCGACTTTCTCGACCTGGACTGGCATGGGCCGCATGATGCGCGCACCCCACTGGTGCTGGTACTTCACGGCCTGACCGGTTCGTCCAACTCGCCTTACGTCGCCGGCCTGCAAAAAACCCTGGCGGCTCAAGGCTGGGCCAGCGTGGCGCTGAACTGGCGTGGCTGTTCCGGCGAACCCAACCTGCTCGCTCGCAGCTACCATTCCGGCGCCAGCGAAGACTTGGCCGAAACCATCGCTCACTTGCGAGCCAAGCGCCCGCTGGCGCCGCTGTATGCAGTGGGTTATTCCCTCGGCGGGAATGTGTTGCTCAAGCACCTGGGTGAAACCGGCGAAGACTCCGGGCTGCAAGGTGCGGCAGCGGTGTCGGTGCCGTTTCGCCTGGACCAGTGCGCTGATCGCATCGGCCTGGGCTTTTCACGGGTGTACCAGAAGCACTTCATGCGTGAAATGCTCGCCTATATCCGCGTCAAACAGAGCCGGTTCCTAAAGGATGGGCGCGAGGCTGGCCTGAAAACCCTGGCCGACCTGGGCTCGCTGGAAAAGATGCGCACGTTCTGGGACTTTGACGGCCGGGTCACCGCGCCGCTGCACGGTTTCCTCAGTGCCGAGGACTATTACCGCCGCGCCTCCAGCCGCTATTACCTGGGCGCGATTCGCACGCCGACCCTGATCATCCAGGCGGCTGACGATCCATTTGTATTCGCCCACAGCCTGCCGGAGGCCAGCGAACTGTCGGATTGCACCGAGTTCGAATTGCTGGCCAGGGGCGGGCATGTGGGGTTTGTGGATGGCACGCTGAAACAGCCGGGCTACTACCTGGAACGACGCATCCCAGAGTGGCTGCTGACACAACACGGATAAAAATGCGGGAGCCGGCTTGCTTGCTCCCACACTTTGGATCAGACCGGGTCAGGCAGACCTCAGTCGCCTGTCGCAACTTCCCGCTGTGGATCAGTGATCCACTCGCTCCACGACCCCGCGTACAACTTGCCCAACGGGTAACCCGCCAGGCACAGCGCGAACAGGTTGTGGCACGCCGTCACGCCCGAACCACAATAAGCCACCAGCTCATCCGGCGAGCGGTCTTGCAGCTTGGCGGCGAAGCGTCGCTTGAGCTGGTCAGCCGGCAGGAAACGACCGTCGCTGCCCAGGTTCTCATTGAACGCCGCACACTGCGCGCCCGGGATATGCCCGGCAACCGGATCGATCGGCTCCACGTCACCGCGAAAACGTGGCTGGGCGCGCGCGTCGATCAGGGTCAGGCCCGGCTGGCCGAGGCGCTTTTGCAGGTGTTCGGCGTCCAGTTGCAGGTGGTTGTCCGGCGTGCCGCTGAAGGTCCCGGGCTCGATCACCGGGGCATCCAGGCTCAGGGGGAAGCCCGCCGCGTGCCAGGCTTTGAGGCCGCCATCGAGGATGAACACGCCGTCGCGCTTACCCAGCCAGGCCAACAGCCACCAGGCACGGGCGGCGAAAGCGCCGGGGCCATCGTCGTACAGCACGATGTCGCTGCTAGCGTTAACGCCCCAGGCCCGCAGTTGCCGGGTAAACGCGTCCGCCGCCGGCAACGGATGGCGCCCGGTCACACCCTTGGTCACCGGCCCGCTGAGGTGGCGTTCCAAGTCCGCATACTGCGCCCCTTCGATATGCCCTTCGGCGTAGCTGCACAGGCCGTAGTCCGGGTCTTCGAGGGCAAAGCGGCAATCGAGGATCACCAGCCCGCCGGACTTCTGGCGCTCGGCCAGGTGCTGGGGGCTGATCAGTTGGGCAAGCGGCATGACTGACTCCTGTGACGACGTTAACGTTCGGGAAACATCCTACTTCACTTCTTCCAGCGCCTGATTCAACGGCACGTAAAACTCTTTGAACAGCGCGTCCACCGCGTCCCTGGCCTTGGGGGTGATAAACCCGGCTTCCAGCACCAGCACCTGGTACACACCGCGCTTGATCGCCTCGGCGCTCAGGTGCGTGGACTTTTCATTGGTGGTGCACAGAAAGCGCACCCACGACGTGAGGATGATCCAGGCGTTGAGGGTCAGGGCTTCGGTTTGCACCGGGTCCATGTTCAGAATGCCAGCGTCGACAAAGCCCTGGTAAATGGCCGAACCCTGGATCAGGCAGCGCTGGGAAAACCGCCGGTAGCCGGTGGCCAGCTCCGGGTCGCTTTCCAACAGGTGTTCGAGGTCGCGGTGCAAAAAGCGGTAGCGCCACATGCCGGCGAGCACCGCCTGCAGGTAGAAACGCTTGTCTTCCACGGTGACCGCGCGGCCCTGGGGCGGGCGCAGGAAGCTGTCCACCAACGCTTCGTACTCACGAAACAGTACCGCGATAATCGCCTGCTTATTGGGGAAGTGGTAGTACAGGTTGCCCGGGGAAATTTCCATATGGGCAGCGATATGGTTGGTGCTGACACTGCGCTCGCCCTGCTGGTTGAACAGCTCCAGGCTGGTTTGCACAATGCGCTCGCTGGTCTTTACTCGTGGTGCCATGGGAAATCAACTTCTAGACCCGTGATACCGGCATCTTACGGACTATCCTTGTCCGGATAAATCGGTACGTTCGTGCAATGTTATTTGACAATTTAGAGCAATGACTCTAAAAACTGAAGCATTCCAATAACAATCGGGAACTTCGCCATGTCTGCCAACGTTGCCTACCTGCAAGATTCCCCGGCGCTGGACCAGCTCCAGGCCCTGTTCGACGCCCAACGCCGGGCGTACGCGGCCAACCCGATGCCGCCGGCGGCCCAGCGCCAGCAATGGCTCAAGGCCCTGCGCGACCTGTTGAGCGATGAACGCCAGGCGCTGATCAACGCCATCAGCCGTGATTTCAGCCACCGCAGCGCCGACGAAACCCTGTTTGCCGAACTGATGCCCAGCCTGCATGGCATTCACTACGCCAGCAAACACCTCAAGGGCTGGATGAAACCTTCCCGTCGTGCTGTAGGCATTGCCTTCCAGCCCGCGTCAGCCAAGGTCATCTATCAACCATTGGGTGTGGTCGGGGTGATCGTGCCCTGGAACTACCCGCTGTACCTGGCCATCGGTCCGCTGGTGGGCGCATTGGCGGCTGGCAACCGGGTGATGCTCAAACTCAGCGAATCCACCCCCGCCACTGGCCTGCTGCTCAAGACGCTGCTGGCGAAGATCTTCCCTGAAGACCTGGTGTGCGTGGTGCTCGGCGAAGCGGAAGTAGGCATGGCATTTTCCAAACTACGCTTGGACCATCTGCTGTTCACCGGCGCCACCAGCATCGGCAAACATGTGATGCGCGCGGCAGCCGAACACCTCACGCCCGTCACCCTGGAACTGGGCGGCAAATCACCGGCGATTGTTTCCGCTGACGTACCGCTGAAAGACGCTGCCGAACGTATCGCCTTCGGCAAGGCACTGAACGCTGGGCAAACCTGCGTGGCGCCGGACTACGTGCTGGTGCCGGAAGACCGTGTAGACGGGTTCGTCGAGGCCTACAGCAAGGCGGTTCGCGGGTTCTACCCGACCCTGGCCGACAACCCGGACTACACCGCAATCATCAACGAACGACAACTGGCCCGGCTCAACGGCTACGTCAAAGACGCTACCGACAAGGGCGCCACCCTGGTCCCGCTGTACGACCAGGGCCAGGACCGCCGCATGGCCCACAGCCTGCTGCTGAATGTCAGCGATGAAATGACCGTGATGCAGGACGAAATCTTTGGCCCGGTGCTGCCGATCGTGCCGTATCGCGGCATCGACCAGGCCTTCGCCTACATCAATCAGCGCCCTCGCCCACTGGCGTTGTATTACTTCGGCTACAACAAGGCGGAACAGAATCGCGTATTGCACGAGACCCATTCCGGCGGCGTGTGCCTAAACGACACCTTGCTGCACGTGGCCCAGGACGACATGCCCTTCGGCGGTATCGGCCCGTCGGGCATGGGCCACTACCACGGCCACGAGGGCTTCCTGACCTTCAGCAAGGCCAAGGGCGTGCTGATCAAGCAGCGCCTGAACGCAGCCAAGCTGATTTACCCGCCTTATGGCAAATCCATCCAGAAGTTGATTCAGAAGCTGTTCGTCCGCTAACAACCCCATCACCGGGATAACAATAAGAATGAACCCTAGCCTGACTGAATCACCCGCGCTGTCACGGCGCGGCGTCCTGAAAATAGGCCTGTGCGCCAGCGCCTTCCTGGCCACCGCCGGGCTTGGCGCCAGCCTCAGCGGCTGCTCCAGCAGCACCCCGGCCAGCGGCTTTGCGATGTTGCGCAGCAGTGACCTGCCGTTTTTACGGGCGGTGATCCCGGTGCTGCTCGAAGGCGCAGCCAGCGCCGAAGCGGTGGTGGCCGGTATCGACGACACCTTGAAAAAACTCGATTTCAGCCTGCAACACCTGTCGCCCGAGATGTTCAAGCTGACCCAGCAACTGTTCGACGTATTGGGCATGGCCATCACCCGCGGGCCGCTGACCGGGGTGTGGGGCAGTTGGGAAAACGCCAGCGCCGAGCAAATACGCAACTTCCTGCACCGCTGGGAAAACAGCTACCTGAACCTGCTGCGCATGGGCCAGGGCTCGCTGCTCAAGTTGGTGATCATGGCCTGGTATTTCCGCCCCGGGTCCTGGGCCCATTGCGGCTACCCCGGCCCACCGAAAATCTGATTCGCATCCCTATAAAAACAAGAGAAGCCCCTGATGCCCGTACCTGATGTGTTCCGCGATGGCATGGCCCGCGGCTGGAAAACCCACAATGGCGCCGCCCTCGACCAGGACCTGTCCCTGGAGGCCGACGTCGCGATCATCGGCAGCGGCGCCGGCGGCGGTACCACTGCCGAAATCCTCAGCGCCGCCGGCTACAAGGTGCTGTTGATCGAAGAAGGCCCGCTGAAAACCAGCGACGACTTCAAGCTGCTGGAGGATGAGGCCTACGCCAGCCTGTACCAGGAAGGCATCGGCCGCATGAGCAAGGACGGCGCTATCACCATCCTGCAGGGCCGCGCCGTGGGCGGCACCACGTTGATCAACTGGACCTCCAGCTTTCGCACCCCCGACCCGACTCTCGCCCACTGGGCCAGCGAGTACGCGGTAAAAGGCCACAGCAGCGCCGAGATGGCGCCCTGGTTCGAAAAAATGGAACAACGCCTGGGCATCGCGCCCTGGGCCATGCCGCCGAATGCCAACAATGACGTAATCCGCAAAGGCTGCGAAAAGCTCGGCTACAGCTGGCACGTGATCCCGCGCAACGTGCGCGGCTGTTTCAACCTGGGGTATTGCGGCATGGGTTGCCCGGTGAACGCCAAGCAATCGATGCTGGTGACGACCATCCCGTCTACGTTGGAAAAAGGCGGCGAACTGCTGTACCTGGCCCGCGCCGAACGCCTCAAATTCAGCGGCGACACCATTACCAGCCTCGAATGTGTGGCCATGGACTCATACTGCGTGGCACCCACCGGTCGCAAAATCACGGTGAAAGCCAAGCACTACGTACTGGCCGGCGGCGGCATCAACAGCCCGGCGCTGCTGATGCGCTCGGACGCACCCGACCCCCATTCGCGCCTGGGCAAACGCACCTTCCTGCACCTGGTGAATTTTTCTGCAGGGCTGTTCGACGAGGTGATCAACCCGTTCTACGGTGCCCCACAGTCGATCTATTCCGATCACTTCCAATGGCAGGACGGCACCACCGGAAAAATGTCCTACAAGCTCGAGGTGCCGCCTTTGCACCCCGGCCTGGCCAGTACGTTGCTGGGCGGTTACGGCACGCAAAATGCCCTGGACATGGGCCAACTGCCCAACACGCACGCCATGCTTGCCCTGCTGCGGGACGGCTTTCACCCGGACAGCCCGGGCGGCAGCGTCGAATTACGCGGCGATGGCACACCGGTGCTCGACTACCAGGTCTCGCCCTATGCCTGGGACGGCCTGCGCCGGGCGTTCCACAGCATGGCCGAGATTCAGTTTGCCGGCGGCGCCAAGTCGGTGATGCCGCTGCACGGGGACGCGCGTTACGTGAACACGTTGGCCGAGGCCCGTAGCATGATCGACGGCTTGAACCTCGAATTGCACCGTACGCGGCTCGGCAGCGCTCATGTGATGGGCGGTTGCGCGATGGGTGAAGAACCGAAAAACGCCGTGGCGGACAGCCTTGGGCGGCATCACCAGTTGCGCAACCTGTCGATTCACGATGGCTCGCTGTTCCCCACCAGCATTGGGGCAAACCCGCAGTTATCGGTCTACGGATTGACCGCGCAACTGGCGACAGCACTGGCCGAACGTCTGAAAACAGCGTGAAAAACCGGGGTATTCGCGGTGTCTATAGTGCTTTCTTCTGAACGAGGCGACTTGGAACACCGGTAATGCTGCGATACCATCCGGTTCCCCAACGGACTCCGCCAGGACGACGCGATGAACCGAGTGTTGTACCCAGGTACCTTCGACCCAATCACCAAGGGCCATGGCGATCTGGTCGAACGCGCCTCGCGCTTGTTCGACCATGTGATTATCGCGGTCGCTGCCAGCCCCAAGAAAAACCCGCTGTTTCCCCTGGAACAGCGTGTGGAGCTGGCCCGTGAGGTCACCAAGCATCTGCCCAACGTTGAAGTGGTCGGCTTTGCCACGCTGCTGGCGCACTTTGCCAAGGAACAGAACGCCAATGTGTTCCTGCGCGGTCTGCGGGCGGTGTCGGACTTCGAATACGAATTCCAGCTGGCCAACATGAACCGCCAACTGGCGCCGGACGTAGAAAGCCTGTTTCTTACGCCGTCGGAGCGTTATTCGTTCATATCCTCGACATTAGTGCGAGAAATCGCGGCGTTGGGCGGGGATATCACCAAGTTCGTGCACCCGGCTGTGGCGGATGCGCTAACGCTGCGATTCAAGAAATAATCCCGGACTGTAGGCTTGTTGTGGTGAGCTGGCTTGCTGTGGTGAGCTGGCTTGCTGTGGTGAGCTGGCTCATGTGGTGAGCTGGCTCCTATGGTGAGCTGGCTTCTATGGTGAGCTGGCTCATGTGGTGAGCTGGCTCATGTGGTGAGCTGGCTCTTGTGGTGAGGGGGCTTGTCCCCCGCTGGGCTGCGAAGCAGTCCTAATAAAGACGCCGCGGGGTTTCAGGTAAAACCCCGTCGCCTGGGTTGGGGCCGCTACGCGCCCCAGCGCGGGGCAAGCCCGCTCACCACAGCAGCCCGGTCAGCACAGCAAGCTTGCTCACCAAAGCAAGCTTGCTCACCACAGCAAGTCCCCTCACCACAGCAGCCAGCTCACCACAACAAGCCCCCTCGCCACAGGGGCGCCAATGCGGCACAATTGCGCGCATTAGTTTTCAGATGCCTTGGCTGACAGCCCTGGCAGGAGTTTCCATGTCCCTGATCATCACCGACGATTGCATCAACTGCGACGTCTGCGAACCCGAGTGCCCGAACGCTGCTATTTCCCAGGGTGAAGAGATCTATGTGATCGACCCCAACCTGTGCACCCAGTGTGTCGGCCACTACGACGAACCCCAGTGCCAGCAGGTCTGCCCGGTGGATTGCATCCCGCTGGACGAAGCTCATCCTGAAACGGAAGAGCAACTGATGGAGAAGTACCGGCTGATTACCGGGAAGGCCTAAGTCTGGCACCGCGGGCAAAACACACTTGCCCGTTGCCCCAGCGTCACACTGCGCAATTCGGTCCCACAGACCTTGCACGCCTCGCCACCACGGCCATAGACGAACAATTCCTGCTGGAAATACCCCGGCTGCCCGTCGCCGCCAATAAAGTCGCGCAGCGTGGTACCGCCGCGTTCGATCGCCGCCGCCAGGATGCGTTTGATCTCGATCGCAAGTTTCAGGTAACGCCCACGGGAAATACCCTTGGCTTCCCGGCGCGGGTCGATACCGGCGGCAAATAACGCCTCCGTCGCGTAGATATTGCCCACGCCCACCACCACTGCGTTGTCCATGATGAACGGCTTGACCGCCATCGACCGCCCTCGGGACAGCTGGAACAGCCGCTCGCCGTCAAACAGGTCGGTCAAAGGCTCCGGCCCCAGGCGAATCAGCAGTTCATGGTTCAGCGGGTCAAGGCTCCAGAGCATCGCGCCAAAGCGCCGCGGGTCGGTGTAGCGCAGGGCCAGGCCCGACTCCAGCTCGATATCCACATGCTCATGCTTGGCCGCCGGGCTGCCGGCTTCCACCAGGCGCAAGTTGCCCGACATGCCCAAGTGACTGATCAATGTGCCGACCTCGGCATTGATCAACAGGTACTTGGCCCGCCGCTCCACCAGCACGATGCGTTGCCCGGACAGGCGCACATCCAGGTCTTCCGGGATCGGCCAGCGCAGGCGGCGCTCACGCACCACCACACGGCTGACCCGCTGGCCTTCCAGATGCGGCGCAATACCGCGCCGGGTGGTTTCGACTTCGGGTAACTCGGGCATGTTTACCTCTTGGAAAAAGGGTTAGTGCGCGCCCAGCTCGCGGATCGACAACTTCAAACTCTCGAAGTCGTAGTCCGACAGGCCGATGTGGTCCAGCACCAGCGGGGCGATGGCGTTCCACTCATGGTCATTTGCCTGGTTGCCCAGCACGCGGTAGGAGGCGCAAATGTGCTCGGCCATTTTCAGGATCGCCAGCAGGTTTTTCAGTTGCGGCTTGTGGTTGGACTCGTCGCTGAAAATCGCCAGGGCGTTGTGGTGATTGGCGATGGCGTCGGTCACATGCTCCGGCAGGCGCCAGGATTTGGCGGTGTAGTAACCCACCACGGCATGGTTGGTGTTGAACGCCCGGTTCTCGGTATCGACCACGCGGCATTCCGGGCTGGCGCTGGCGTAGGCTTGTTCCAGCACGCTCATGTAGTTCGGGAAACGCTTGAGCATCAACGGCACGCCGCAATCGTGGAACAGCCCCAAGGCGTAGGCTTCATCGACGGCCTGGCTGCCGGTGCGCTTGGCCAGGGCCAGGCAGGTCATGGCCACGTCCTGGGCGGTGTCCCAGAAACGGTTGAGGGTGACGATGGTGTCGTCGCTCATCTCGCCCTTGATCGACTGCGCATTGATCAGGTTGACGATAGAGCGGCTGCCCAACAGGTTCACCGCGCGCTGGATCGAGACAATCTTGTTGCTCAGGCCGTAATACGGCGAATTGACGATCTTCAGCAGCGAGCCGGAGAGGCCCGGGTCTTGCGCGATCAGCCGGGCAATCACTTCCAGGTCCGGATCAGGCATGTACTGCTCCATCTGCAAATCCACCATGATTTGCGGTTGAGGCGGTACGCTGATGCCTTGGAGGCTCTGTTGGATCTGTTCGGCGGATAGCTCTTGGGACATAGGGGGCACACTCTGGACTAGGCGGCGATTCTAACCTTTATGGCAACCGGGCTGACACCTCAAAAACCCGAACTGAAACCAGCTGCCACAGGGATATCACAACCCACATGTCCGGCGGCGCCGCCAAGTACTACGCAACACGGTATACTCCCGCTCTTTTTTCCGGAGCGACGTCATGTCCCTGCCAAGCCTGCGTCTCAAAGCCAACGCCGATCGTCGTTTGCGCAACGGCCACCTGTGGGTCTACAGCAATGAAATCGACGTGGCCGCCACACCTCTTCATGGCTTCCAGGCAGGCGACCAGGCGATCCTGGAAGCAGCCGGCGGCAAGACCCTCGGCATCGTGGCCATGAGCCCGAACAACCTGATCTGCGCCCGCCTGCTGTCGCGCGACATCAAGCTGCCACTGGACAAGTCGCTGCTGGTGCACCGCATCAACGTGGCCCTGTCCCTGCGCGATCGCCTGTTCGACAAGCCGTTCTACCGCCTGGTGTACGGCGATTCCGACCTCTTGCCGGGCCTGGTGGTTGACCGTTTCGGCGACATCCTGGTAGTGCAGATCGCCTCGGCGACCATGGAAGCCCACAAGGAAGACGTGATCGCCGCACTGACCCAAGTGCTCAAGCCAAGCGGCATCCTGTTCAAGAACGACTCTGCTGCGCGTGATGCCGAAGGCCTCAACCGCTACGTCGAAACCGTGTTCGGCCTGGTGCCGGAGTGGGTTGCACTGGAAGAAAACGGCGTGAAGTTCGAAGCGCCGGTGATCCAGGGCCAGAAAACCGGCTGGTTCTACGACCACCGCATGAACCGCGCCCGCCTGGCCCCGTATGCCAAAGGCAAGCGCGTACTCGACCTGTACAGCTACATCGGCGGCTGGGGCGTGCAAGCGGCGGCCTTCGGCGCCAGTGAAGTGTTCTGCGTCGACGCTTCCGCCTTCGCCCTCGACGGTGTTGAGCGCAACGCGGCACTGAACGGCGTTGCCGAGAAGATGACCTGCATCGAAGGCGACGTGTTCGAAGCCCTCAAAGAGCTGAAAGCCAGCGAAGAGCGCTTCGACGTAATCGTGGCCGACCCGCCTGCCTTCATCAAGCGCAAGAAAGACATGAAGAACGGCGAAGGCGCCTACCGCCGCCTGAACGAGCAAGCCATGCGCCTTCTCAGCAAGGACGGCATCCTGGTCAGCGCATCGTGCTCGATGCACTTGCCGGAAGATGACCTGCAAAACATCCTGCTGACCAGCGCCCGTCACCTGGACCGCAATATCCAGATGCTCGAACGCGGCGGCCAGGGCCCGGATCACCCGGTGCACCCGGCGATTGTCGAGACCCGGTATATCAAGAGCATTACTTGCCGGTTGTTGCCCAATAGCTAAGTAACATCGCGGACCAAATGTGGGAGCTGGCTTGCCTGCGATAGCATCACCGCAGGGTATCTGACATACCGAGGTGCTTGCATCGCGGGCAAGCCCGGCTCCCACACAAGTCTGTATAGCTTCCCGCAACGGTTTTGATTGAATTCCATTTTTCGCAGAAATGTGGGAGCTGGCTTGCCTGCGATAGCATCACCGCAGGGTATCTGACGTACCGAGGTGCTTGCATCGCGGGCAAGCCCGGCTCCCACACAAGTCTGTATAGCTTCCCGCAACGGTTTTGATTGAATTCCATTTTTCGCAGAAATGTGGGAGCTGGCTTGCCTGCGATAGCATCACCGCAGGGTATCTGACATACCGAGGTGCTTGCATCGCGGGCAAGCCCGGCTCCCACACAAGTCTGTATAGCTTCCCGCAACGGTTTTGATTGAATTCCATTTTTCGCAGACTAGTATCGGTTTCTGGTTTCACTCCGGAAAACAACAACAATGTCTGAGTCCTATTCCCAGTCGATTGGCGACGCAAAACGCCAACAGTTCTCGCGTTTCATCCTCATCACCAGCATCTCTCTGATCAGCTTTTTCCCGATCAATATCCTGCTGCCCTCCTTTCCTGCCCTCGCCGCGAAGTTCGACACCTCAACCGCCGAGGTCGCCTTATCCATCAGCCTGTTCACGCTGGTATTTGCGATTTCCCAACTGATCGCCGGCCCGCTTTCAGACAAATTCGGGCGCAAGGAAGTGCTGCTGGGCTGCATCGTGGTTTCCACCCTCGGCTCTATCGGCTGCGCACTGGCGAGCAGTTACCCGAGCTTCCTGCTGTTTCGTGCCCTGCAGGCCATTGGCTGTGGCTTTTTTGTGCTCGGCCATGCGCTGGTGGAAGACCTGTTCGAAGAACAGGACCGCGCCCGCATCCGCATCTACTACATGACCCTGAGTGGATCGTTTGTCGCGCTGTCGCCGCTGCTCGGCTCCTGGCTGCAAACCACATTTGATTGGCAGGGCAGCTTTTATGGGTTTGCGGTGATGGCGCTGGGCATGTTTATCCACGCCTGGCTGATACTGCCGTCCAAGGCGGCCAGCCCTGAAAGAGCGCCGGTTTCGATCATCGCCACGCTGAAATCCATCGCCGCAAACCGCGACTTCATCCGCTATTGGTGGATCGCCGCGCTGGTATTCGCGTGTTACTTCGCGTTGATCAGCGTGACGCCGCTGATTTTCATGGATGAGTTGAAGCTGTCCGAATACCAGTACGCGGTGGTGCTGATGGTGTACGGCATCGCCTATCTGCTGGGCGGCGTGGCGGCGAGCGCCCTGCAAAAACACATCTCGCTCACGCGGCAAATCAATATCGGGCTGGGCCTGCTGGGCGTCGCGGGCGTGTTATTGGCGCTGATCATCAGCTTTGAGGCCATGACCACCATCAGCCTGCTCATCCCAATGCTGATCAGCGCCCTGGCCGTGACCCTGGTTCGCCCCGCCGCGATTTCCGCGGCCATGCTGCGGTTCTCCAGCAGCGCCGGCACCGCCGCCTCGGCCGGCAACAGCATCATGTTCATCACCGCCGCCGTCAGCAGCGCCGCGCTCGCCCAAGCCGGGACCAACTTGTTGATGACCATCGCCATCAGCTTCATCGTCTTCAGCGTTTGGGGCGTGCTGACGAACATTAGAGTCGGACACTAACTGCCTCCCACTCCGCCCTCCCACTGTAGGAGCGAGCTTGCTCGCGAAAAACGTATAGGCGACACGGGCTACCTGATAGCGCTGCGTTATCGTTGACGTTTTTCGTGAGCAAGCTCGCTCCTGCAGGTAGACGGCCATTCCCTCCGGCCGCCAGCGGTGTAGAATCGGACCTATTCATCGCCAGTCATCCCCCGGCGGGTTTATGAGCTCAAGGCCAATGCGCACGGCGATCCCGCAGCGTTTGAGGCAACTTCCGGACACACGGCCATTTTCTGAGTGTTCCAGACGTCAATAGAAGCTCACTTCCCCTTTAGCACCTGATTAGCACCTGATTAGCCGCCCGGAGAGCTCCAATGCCCGATTACCGCTCGAAAACATCCACCCACGGTCGCAACATGGCCGGCGCCCGCGCACTGTGGCGCGCCACGGGGATGAAAGATGACGACTTCAAAAAGCCGATCATCGCGATTGCCAACTCGTTCACCCAGTTCGTACCCGGCCACGTCCACCTCAAGGACCTGGGCCAACTGGTCGCCCGCGAGATCGAACGCGCCGGCGGTGTAGCGAAAGAATTCAACACCATCGCCGTGGATGACGGCATCGCCATGGGCCATGACGGCATGCTGTATTCCCTGCCGAGCCGCGAGATCATCGCCGACTCCGTGGAATACATGGTCAACGCCCACTGCGCCGACGCCATCGTGTGCATCTCCAACTGCGACAAGATCACCCCGGGCATGCTGATGGCCTCCCTGCGCCTGAACATTCCGGTGATCTTTGTCTCCGGCGGCCCGATGGAAGCCGGCAAGACCAAACTCGCCTCCCACGGCCTCGACCTGGTGGACGCCATGGTCATCGCCGCCGATTCCAGCGCTTCTGACGAGAAGGTCGCGGAATACGAGCGCAGCGCCTGCCCTACCTGCGGTTCGTGCTCCGGCATGTTCACCGCCAACTCGATGAACTGCCTGGTGGAAGCCTTAGGGCTCGCCTTGCCGGGCAACGGCTCGACACTGGCCACCCACAGCGACCGCGAGCAACTGTTCCTGCAGGCCGGGCGTACCATCGTCGAGCTGTGCAAGCGCTACTACACCGATAACGATGAGTCGGTGTTGCCGCGCAACATCGCCAACTTCAAGGCGTTCGAAAACGCCATGACCCTGGACATCGCCATGGGCGGTTCCACCAACACCATCCTGCACTTGCTGGCCGCCGCGCAAGAAGCCGAGATCGACTTCGACCTGAAAGACATCGACCGCCTGTCGCGCCACGTGCCGCAACTGTGCAAAGTTGCGCCGAACATCCAGAAATACCACATGGAAGACGTGCACCGCGCCGGCGGGATCTTCTCGATCCTGGGCTCCCTGGCCCGTGGCGGCTTGCTGCACACCGACCTGCCGACCGTGCACAGCAAATCCCTGGCTGAAGGCATCGCCAAGTGGGACATCACCCAGACTGACGACGAAGCCGTGCACACCTTCTTCAAGGCAGGCCCGGCCGGTATCCCGACGCAAACCGCGTTCAGCCAGTCGACCCGCTGGGAAACCCTGGACGACGACCGTGAAAACGGCTGCATCCGCAGTGTCGAGCACGCTTACTCGCAAGAAGGTGGCCTGGCCGTGCTGTACGGCAACATCGCCCTGGATGGCTGCGTGGTAAAAACCGCCGGTGTGGATGAGTCGATCCACGTGTTCGAAGGCCGCGCCAAGATCTACGAAAGCCAGGACAGTTCGGTACGCGGCATCCTCGCGGACGAAGTGAAAGAAGGCGACATCGTCATCATCCGCTACGAAGGCCCGAAAGGCGGCCCGGGCATGCAAGAGATGCTCTACCCGACGTCGTACCTGAAATCCAAAGGCCTGGGCAAAGCCTGCGCCTTGCTCACCGACGGCCGTTTCTCCGGCGGCACGTCGGGCCTGTCCATCGGCCACGCGTCGCCTGAAGCCGCTGCGGGCGGCGCCATCGGCCTGGTGCAGGATGGCGACAAGGTACTGATCGACATTCCGAACCGTTCGATCAACCTCTTGATCAGCGATGAAGAACTGGCGGCACGCCGGGTCGAGCAGGACAAGAAAGGCTGGAAGCCGGTGGAGAAGCGTCCGCGCAAAGTCACTACCGCGCTGAAGGCTTACGCCCTGCTGGCCACCAGTGCCGACAAGGGTGCGGTACGTAACAAGGCGATGCTCGACGGCCTGTAAGCCTCGCCCATAAAAAATGCCCCGCCAGGTGCGGGGCATTTTTTTGCCTGGAGAAAATCCCCCAGAACGCAGGAGATCAAAAAATGTGGGAGCTGGCTTGCCTGCGATAGCAATCTGTCAGTTGATACACCTGCGGACAGACACACCGCCATCGCAGGCAAGCCAGCTCCCACACTGATCGCGGTATTACTGAATCTCGTCCGGCTTGACGATCACCCAGTTTTTATCCGCGGTCACCGGCAACCCTTCCTTGGCCTGGGCCGCCGCGTGCTTGGCCATCATGCCGTTGAGCTGGGTCATGTATTTGTCTTTGCGGTTGATCCACAAGTGGATGCCGCCCTTGGCCACGTCCACATCGTGGAACAGCATGTAGCCGTCACTGGTCGGTGTGTCGCCACCGACGATCACCGGTTTTTTCCACTCGTCGATATAGGTCAGGATCGCCGCATGCTTGCCGGCCATCCAGGTCGCAGGCGTCCACAGGTACGGGGTGAGTTCCAGGCCGAGGTTGGCCTTCTCGTCATACTTGCCAGCGGCAATCTGTTTGCGTGCGGTGGTCAACTCGCCAGTCTTGCGGTCTTTGAGCAAGGTGCTCACGCCAATGACGTTCTCGGGTTTGACGTTGTAGCCGTACTTCGGATCGGCAGCGACCATGCGCACCAATTCCTCGGATGCGGCCGTCATTACGTAGACCTCAATGCCGTTTTCCATCAGCTTGTTGAACAATTCAGCCTGGCCGGTGAAGACTTTCGGCGGCTGCACTTCCATGTTCTTGACCACGTCACCGTCGTAATAGGTGACCGGCACCGGCTTGCCCGACGCCATCATTTCGTCGACGTAACCTTTAAGCTCCTTGAGGGTGAAGCCGGAGAAAATCTGCGCGACCCACGGGTAGCAAACCATGTCGTCGACTTCGCAAAGGCGGTAGTAGTAGCTGAACAGGCTTTCCTTGTGGTCGGCGGTGTCTTTGAACGGGATCAGCTTCAGGGAAGGGTCCATGGTGTCGCGGGTGATCAGGCCCTTGTTTTCCAGGTACGGCAGCAACGACTCTTCAAGGTCGTAGCGGTAACTGGTGTTGTCCATGTCGAATACCGCGAAGTTGCCCTTGTTGGCATTGGCGGCAATCATCGTGTCCAGTTGCTTGGCGGCAGCCGCTGGCCAGTGTTTCAACTCGGTGGCGGCAAAGACCTGGCTCGCAAGGCCCAGGCACAGCGCGGCGGCAAACAGTTTCGGCGCGAGCTTCATGTGCGTTTTCTCCCTGAGTGAAAGACATCGACGCTAACAAATCCGTGTGACAGTTATCGCCCGAGCGCGACCGCTTTCGTCGTGATCGCGCCAACACCATACGCCTGGGCGTCATCGCCTTATTCCAAAAACGACAGTGACCATTCCATAAAGGTATTAAATCAATAAATTTCAAGCTGTTAGCATTTCCGGTTCGCAATCGCAGGCTCACGCGATTGGCTGCCTTCTCAACGGAGCTTCAATGAATCTGCCCCTGATTCTCAACTTACTGGTGTTCGTGGCCCTGTTGCTGGGCCTGGCACAAACCCGCCGAACCCACTGGAGCCTCGCCAAGAAGGTCTTGTTTGCGTTGGTACTCGGCGTGATCTTCGGTGTGGTGCTGCACGCGATCTACGGTGCCGGCAACCCGGTGCTCAAGGCCTCGATCGGCTGGTTCGACCTGGTCGGCAACGGTTACGTGCAGTTGCTGCAAATGATCGTGATACCCCTGGTGTTCGCCTCGATCCTCAGCGCCGTAGCCCGCCTGCATAACGCCTCGTCCCTGGGCAAGATCAGCTTCCTGACCATCGGCACGCTGCTGTTCACCACGGCGATTGCGGCGCTGATCGGTATCGGCCTGACCAACCTGTTCGGCCTCACCGCCGAAGGCCTGGTGGCCGGCACCCAGGAAATGGCGCGCCTGCAAGTGATCCAGAGTGATTACGCAGGCAAGGTCGCCGACCTGAATATCCCGCAACTGCTGCTGTCGTTCATCCCGCAGAACCCGTTCGCCGACCTGGCCCGGGCCAAGCCGACGTCGATTATCAGCGTAGTGATCTTCGCCGCGTTCCTGGGGGTTGCCGCACTGCAGCTGCTCAAGGATGACGTGGACAAGGGCCAGAAAGTCCTCAACGCCATCGACACCCTGCAAGCCTGGGTGATGCGCCTGGTGCGCCTGGTGATGAAGCTGACCCCGTACGGTGTATTGGCACTGATGACCAAAGTGGTCGCCGGCTCCAACCTGCAGGACATCATCAAGCTCGGCAGTTTTGTGGTGGTGTCGTACCTGGCCCTGGGCCTGATGTTTGTGGTGCATGGCCTGCTGCTGTCGCTGGCCGGGATCAACCCGCTGCGGTTCTTCCGCAAGGTCTGGCCGGTGCTGACGTTTGCCTTCACCAGCCGCTCCAGCGCGGCGAGTATCCCGCTGAGCATTGAAGCGCAGACCCGTCGTTTGGGGATTCCGCAGTCCATCGCAGGTTTTGCCGCCTCGTTTGGCGCGACAATTGGCCAGAACGGTTGCGCGGGGCTCTACCCGGCGATGCTGGCGGTGATGGTTGCGCCGACCGTGGGCATCAACCCGCTGGACCCGCTGTGGATCGCGACCCTGGTGGCGATTGTGACCTTGAGTTCGGCCGGTGTGGCAGGCGTGGGCGGCGGTGCGACGTTTGCCGCGCTGATCGTGCTGCCGGCGATGGGCTTGCCGGTGTCACTGGTCGCGTTGCTGATTTCGGTGGAGCCGCTGATCGACATGGGCCGTACGGCGTTGAACGTGAACGGTTCGATGACGGCGGGGGCGATTACCAGCCAGATCATGCAGCAGACGGATAAAGAGTTGTTGAATGCCGATGAGCATGCGGAACTGGCGCAGGCCTGACAGACCGCTATCGCCGGCAAGCCGGCTCCTACATTTGGACCGTGTTCTTTAAAACAACCCGGTTAACTGTAGGAGCCGGCTTGCCGGCGATGCTTTTAGGCTTTTTCCCAAACCTCAAAGTGATACGCCGGCTTGTCACCCTCAGCCGCATTCTCGAGATTCGACACCAGCTTCCACTGGCTCAAATCAAACTCGGGAAACCACGCATCGCCTTCCGGGCTCAACGCCACCCGCGTCAAATACAGGCGATCCGCCTGTTCCAGCCCCTGCGCATACAACTGCGCGCCGCCGATCAGCATCAGCTCGTCCGCACCCTGCGCCTTGGCCCATTCCTCAGCCCGCTGCACTGCCGCGTCCAGGGACGGAAAAACTTCCGCACCTTCCAGCGCCAAGTCGGTCTGACGGCTGACCACAATGTTCAACCGGCCCGGCAACGGTCGACCCAGGGAATCCCAGGTCTTGCGCCCCATGATGATCGGCTTGCCCAAGGTGGTGGCCTTGAAATACTTGAAATCCCCCGGCAAGTGCCAGGGCATGCTGTTGTCGACGCCGATTACACGGTTTTCACCGAGGGCTGCAATCAGGCTTAAAGGGAGAGTTTTTTTCATGGCGACGAGAATACCAGAGGCGCGCACGGCATACCCCAACCGGCGTCCCAGCGGTTATGCTCCAGGCTCACTGGCTCAACAGGACGACGCGTGACTGCTCTGAATCCCCTGCACACACTTTGGCTGACCGAAACCGTGCGCCTGCGCGAGGAACACGCGGGCGCCCTGGAAGACCAGGAAGCCAATCGCCAGGCCCGCAGCACCGGCGGCGACTTGCCCACGCGCATTCAAAACCGTGCGCTGTGGCTGGCCGAGCGCGACGGGCTGACGGCCGCCCTGGCCCGCTGGCTGCAAGGCGCGCGCCTGGCGCTGATCCTGTTGGCGGTAGTCGCCATTATCAGCGGCGCCGGCCTGGCGTTTGCCGCGCTGGGCAACGGGCTGGTGCCAGTCAATGTGTTCTGGGCCTTGGGCAGCCTGCTGGGCTTGAACCTGATTCTGTTGTTGAGCTGGTCCCTGGGCCTGCTGTTTGCCGGTGAACACGGCGCCAGTCTCGGTCGCCTGTGGCTGTGGCTCAGTGAAAAACTCGCCCGCGACGCCAAGGCCGCGCAACTGGCGCCCGCCCTGCTGCTGTTGCTGCAACGGCGCAAACTCAATCGCTGGGCTGTGGGTGTGCTGGTCAACAGCCTGTGGCTGCTGGCCCTGCTCAGTGCCATGGTGATCCTGCTGACGCTGTTGGCCACTCGGCGCTACGGCTTCGTCTGGGAAACCACTATTTTGCAGGCCGACACCTTTGTCGCCGTCACCCAAACCCTCGGCGCCCTGCCCGCCTTACTGGGCTTCAACGTGCCCACTGTCGAGATGATCCGCGCCAGCGGCGATGCCGCCCTGAATATCGAAAGCGCCCGCCAGGCCTGGGCCGCCTGGCTGGTGGGCGTGCTGCTGGTGTACGGCATCCTGCCGCGGCTGGTCCTTGCACTGCTGTGCCTGTGGCGCTGGAAACGCGGGCGCGCCGCCTTGAGCCTCGACCTCAACCTGCCCGGCTACAGCCAACTGCGTGAACGGCTGATGCCCAGCAGCGAACGGCTTGGGGTCAACGATGCGGCGCCCGAACAGTTGCACCACGTGACCGGCGGCGTCAGTGAACTGCAAAGCGACGGCGCCCTGCTGGTGGCCATCGAACTCGACGACCAACGCCCGTGGCCGCCGAAGCTTGCGGCCAGCGTCAAGGACGCCGGCATCCTCGACAGCCGTGAATCGCGCAACAAGCTGCTGGAGCAACTTAGCCGCTTCCCGCCCGCACGCCTGGCCATCGCCTGCGACCCGCGCCGCTCGCCGGATCGCGGCAGCCTCGCGCTGATCGCCGAACTGGCCCGCAGCGCCACGGCCACCCGCGTCTGGCTGCTGCAAGCACCGCCCGGCGAAGCCCTGGACGCAGAACGCCTGGGTGATTGGCACACGGCCTTGCAACAGTTGGAGATCCCGTTCGCCGATTGCGCGCCGCTCACTTGGCTGGAGACCGGTCATGACTAAGCCCCTGAAACTCGCCGTGGTCGGCCACACCAACGTCGGCAAGACCTCGCTGCTGCGTACCCTCACGCGAGACGTCGGCTTTGGTGAAGTCTCCCATCGGCCGAGCACTACGCGGCATGTCGAAGGGGCGCGCTTGTCGGTAGACGGCGAAGCCTTGCTGGAGCTGTACGACACGCCCGGCCTCGAAGACGCCATCGCCCTGCTCGACTACCTCGAACGCCTGGATCGCCCCGGCGAACGCCTAGACGGCCCGGCACGGCTCGCGCGTTTTCTGGAAGGCAGTGAAGCCAGACAGCGTTTTGAACAGGAAGCCAAGGTGCTGCGCCAACTGCTGGCCTCGGATGCTGGCCTCTACGTAATTGACGCCCGGGAACCGGTGCTGGCCAAGTACCGCGACGAGCTGCAAGTACTGGCCAGTTGCGGCAAACCGTTGCTGCCGGTGCTCAATTTTGTCAGCAGCGCCGACCACCGCGAGCCGGACTGGCGCGAAGCCCTGGCCCGCCTCGGCCTGCACGCACTGGTGCGTTTCGACAGTGTGGCGCCGCCGGAAGACGGCGAACGCCGCCTGTATGAAAGCCTCGCCCTGCTGCTGGAAAATTCCCGTGGGCAACTGGAGCGGCTGATCCTCGACCAAGAAGCCCAGCGCCAGGCTCGCCAGCAAAGTGCTGCACGCTTGATCGCAGAATTGCTGATCGACTGCGCCGCTTGCCGGCGCAGTGTAGTCAGCGAAGCCGACGTGGAACAACACGCCATCAGCGAACTGCGCAAAGCCGTGCGCCAGCGCGAACAAAAGTGTGTGGAGGCCCTGCTTAAACTGTTCGGCTTCCGCCCGCAAGACGCCGCCGCCAGCGATTTGCCGCTGTTGGACGGGCGTTGGGGCGACGACCTGTTCAACCCCGAAACCCTCAAGCAACTGGGCGTGCGGGTCGGCGGCGGCATCGCGGCCGGCGCGGCAGCCGGTGCAGGTGTGGACCTACTGGTGGGCGGCCTCACCCTCGGCGCCGCCGCCCTCGCTGGCGCTATCGCCGGTGGCGCCCTGCAAACGGCTCGCAGCTATGGCAGCCGCCTGCTGGGCAAGATCAAGGGCCAGCGCGAACTCACCGTCGACGACAGCGTGCTGCGCCTGTTGGCCCTGCGCCAGCGGCAACTGCTCAAGGCCCTGAACTTGCGCGGGCATGCGGCGATCCACAGCATCAAGGTCGACACGCCCCAGGACAAGACCTGGCGCGAAGGCAAGCTGCCCGAAGCGTTGAACAAGGCGCGCGCCCATCCGCAATGGTCGTCCCTCAACCCGCATCCCAAACTCAGCCAGGCCGAGCGCCAGGAACAGATCGAAGCCCTGGCCCAGCGCCTGGACGAGACCTAAACCGCCAACAGTTGCCGGGCCTTGGACTTCAGCACTGCAAGGTCCAGCACCGGCACGTGCATTTCCTTGGCCTGTTCGTCCCAGTGGCGCATCCGCAGGCTGACGGCGCACAACGGGTCCTGCTCAAACGCCCGGGCTTCCTCGGCGGTCATCACGCCGCCCTGGTAACCCAGGGTGCGGCGGCTGGCTTCGCTCAACCGCGCGTAGTAGTCCGGCTGGCTGAAGGTCAGGTAACGCTTGGCCTGCACGTGGTATTCCACCAGCTTGGCCATGCGCTCGCTGAAGCCCGCCCTGCGCAGAAATTCGGCGCCCAGCCGTTCATGGCTGACCACGCCGTAACCGCCCATGTTCTCGCCACCTTGGCCGCAGATATGCCCGATATCGTGGAAGAACGCTGCCAACACCACTTCATCATCGAAGCCTTCGGCCATGGCCAACTGCGCGGCCTGGGACATGTGCTCGATCTGTGACACCGGCTCACCGATGTAATCGGCGGTGCCGTGTTGTTCGTATAAGCCAAAGACTTCGGCGATTGCCTGTTCGGCGTTCATCACGCATTCCCCCATAGCTCTGTGATATTGCGCTCGGCCATCGCCGGCCCGACGCTCATGCCCACACCGGTGTGCATCAATGCCGCACTCACCCCCGGTGCCGCCCGCAGGAATGAAAACGGCCCCGGCCCACGGGAACCATAGACACCTTGCCAGCGTTCCACGACCTGGATCCTGCAACCCAAGGTGTGTTCGGCCAGCTCGATCATCCAGTTGTCCACCTGTTCGGCATTGAACGGTGATGGATCGCTGCCGTAATGGTGGGAATCGCCGATGATCAGTTCACCGTAAGGCGTCGGGCTGATCAGCAGATGGATGCCGTTGTCATGCAAGTGCGGCACGTCCCGCAGGATTTCGGCCTGCACCGGCGCGGCTTCCGGCAAGTCAGCGAAGGCACCGTAGTGCACGCAACTAAGACCGGTCAGCAGGGCGTGTTGCAGGTTCAACGCCACCGCAGGCCGGGCGCGCAGCATTTGCAGGCGACAGATTTGCGGGTTGAGTTCGCCGATCTGCTCGGCGAGCAGCGTCTGGTAGTCGTGGCCGGAACAAACAATGATCTGCTCGCCACGAAAGGAACCGGCGGTGGTGTGCACCTGGCCGGGCTCGATGTCGCGCACCAAGGTGGAGAAGTGAAACTCCACATCGAGTTCGCGACTCAGGTAGTCGATCAGCGCCGGAATGGCTTCGCGGGAATACGGTTGTTGATCGTCCAGCCCGTGAAGCGCGGCGCGGTGGTGGGCGAACTGGCCGCCGTACAGGCCATGAAGGGCGGCGCCTTGGAGCAATTCAACGCGATAACCGTGCGCCTTGGCGCGACCGGCACAGAAGGCCTCAAGCAGGTGCTCTTCGGCTTCGGTGCGGGCGAACAGGTAGGAGCCGTTGCGCTTGAGCTGGATGCCGGCGAGCTGTGCCCACTGGCCCCAGATTTCGCGGCTTTCACGGGCCAGGTCGAGCATCGGCCCGGGCGGCTGGCCGGTGACCAGTGCCTGGCCAAAGTTGCGCACGGAGGCGCCCAGCGGTGTGGCGCTGCGTTCGAAGACCTTGACCTTGAGGCCGCGCTTGGCGGCCGCGTAGGCATGGGACAGGCCGAGGATGCCGGCGCCGATGATCAGTAGCTGTGTCATGAAGTGATGTCCTGAATTCGAGACCGCTATCGCAGGCAAGCCAGCTCCCACATTGGAAGTTATTCACAATCCAGAAATGTGGGAGCCGGGCTTGCCCGCGATGAGGCCATCAGCCCAAACGAAATGCTTACTGAGCGGCAACCTTCTCCGACTTGCCGTCATAGCGCTTGCGCCATTCGGTCAGGATGCTGTCGCGGTTTTTCGAGGCCCAGGCGAAGTCGTTCTTGATCAACCGCTGCTCGTAATCCGCCGGCAATTCGGTCTGCGGCTTGGCAATACCCGGCTGGGCCAGTACCGCGAAGTTGTCCTTGTACAGCTCCATCGCCGCCGGGCTTGCGGAGAAGTCCGCGAGTTTCTGCGCCGCGTCCGCGTGGGCAGTGCCCTTGATCACAGCGGTAGCTTCGATGTCCCAGCCCAGGCCTTCTTTGGGCAGGATGATGTCCAGCGGTGCGCCCTGGCGCTTCAACTGCACGGCCGGGTATTCGAAGGAAATGCCAATCGGGAATTCACCCGACGCCGCCAGCTTGCAGGGCTTGGAGCCGGAGTGAACGTACTGGCCGATGTTCTGGTGCAGGTCGTCCATGTACTGCCAGCCCTGCTTCTCGCCGAAGGTCTGCAGCCAGGCGCTGACGTCGAGGAAGCCGGTGCCGGACGAGGCTGGGTTGGGCATCACGATCTTGCCCTTGTACTCAGGCTTGGTCAGGTCCTGCCAGCTCACCGGCTTGCTCAGGCCCTGCTTTTCGGCTTCGACGGTGTTGAAACAGATGGTTGCGGCCCATACGTCCATGCCGACCCAGGCCGGAGGGTTGGCGGCGTCGCGGTAGTTCGCGCCGATCTTGCCCAAGTCTGCCGGGGCGTAGTTTTGCAGCATGCCTTGCTGGTCGAGGATCGCCAGGCTGGAAGCCGCCAGGCCCCAAACCACGTCAGCCTGCGGGCGGGATTTTTCCGCCAGCAGCTTGGCAGTGATGATGCCGGTGGAGTCGCGCACCCATTTGATTTCGATGTCCGGGTTAACCTTTTCGAAGGCCTGTTTGTAGGTCTTCAATTGCTCCGCTTCGAGGGCCGTGTACACGGTCAACTCGGTCTTGGCGGCAAAGGCATTCAGGCTGAACGCAGTGAGCACAGCAGCGGCTAACGCCAGGGGCTTGAACATGGTGCAGTTCCTTTATGAGTGAATTATCGGCCGGGCGCGGTTTGGCGCCAGGCCTGGGAGCGACGCAACACGCCGCGTGAGGCCCACGCCAGCAGCAAGGACACGCCCGCCGAGGTGAACAGAATCAGGGTCGACATGGCCGCCGCACCGCCAACGTTGCCGGCGTCGTCCATGTTCAGTACGGCGACGGCGGCGAGGATGGTGTCGGGGCTGTAGAGGAAGATCGCGGCGGAAACGGTGGTCATCGCCGACACGAACAGGTAGCGCACGATGTCCAGCAACGCCGGCAGGCAGATCGGCACGGTGACCCGCAGGTAATGGCGGTACAGCGGCGCCTTAAGCGACAGCGCGGCGGCTTCGAATTCCGCGTCCAACTGGCGCAGGGCCGTGGTGGCGGTCATTTGGGCGGTGGTCAAATAGTGAGCAATGGTGCATACCACCAGCAACGTCATGGTGCCGTAGAGCACGTGCAGCGGGTTGCCGTTGAGGTTGAAAAAGAACACGTAGCCCAGGCCCAACACCAACCCCGGCACCGCCATCGGCACGAAACTGAGCATGCGCAGCGCCAGGTTCAGGCCCTTCTGGCCCTTGGTTTTCTCCATCAGGTAGGCGCCGCTGAAGATCAACACGCTACCGATCAACGCGGTGCACAGGGCCATGGTGATGCTGTTGCGATAGGCCAGCCAACCGCCGCCGGCCATGTCTTCGAACTGGTAGTGGGCCAGCGACAGCGACAGGTTGTAGGGCCAGAATTTTACCAGCGATGAGTAGACCGCCATGCCGAACACCAGCAGCAAGCTCGCGCAGATCAGCAGGACGATGGCCAGGTAGCAGCCATCCCGCAGCTTCGACGGCGCCGGCTGGAACACCTGGGCGCGACCGCTCATGGAGTCGCCATGGCGACGGCGCAACCAGGCGTCGACCCCGAAACTGAACAGTGCCGGCAGCAGCAGGACCATGCCGATCAAGGCACCGCGACCAAATTGCTGCTGGCCGACCACGGCCTTGTAGGCTTCCAGCGCCAGCACCTGGTAGTCACCACCCACGACGACGGGCACACCGAAGTCGGTGATGGTCAGGGTGAACACCAGGCAAAACGCGGCAAACACGGCCTGGCGCGTCGCCGGCCAGGTGATGCTGCGAAACGCCCGCGCCGGGCTGGCGCCCATGCTCGATGCGGCATCGAACAGTCGTGCATCCGCCAGGGAAAGCGCTGACAGCAGAATCATCAAGGCATGGGGAAAGGTGTAGATCACTTCACCGAGGACAATGCCCCAGAAGCCATAGATGTTGTCCGATAGCAGCCCGCGCAACAGGCCCTGGTTACCGAACAGGTAGACCAGTGCAATCCCGGGCAGCATCGATGGCGCCATCAATGGCAGTAGCGACATGCCGCGCCAGATCGCCTTGCCCTGTATCAAGGTGCGTTGCAAGGCGTAGGCAAACAGGTAAGCCAGCGGTACGACGATGGCCGCCACGCTGAGGGAAACCTTCAGGCTGTTACCGAGCAACCAATGGAAATTGTCGCTGGTGACCAGTTCCCGCGCTGCCACCAGGCCGCCGCCCTGCCCGGCTTCACTGCTGAAGCCGCGCCAGAAGATCGCCAGCAGCGGCATCAATACCGCGATGCCCAGCAGGCACAGCCAAAGCAGCTTGCCGCCGACGACAAAAATACGGTCGCCGCGTTCGGCACGGGAAACCTGACGAGCCACGTTATCGGGTATCGGCAGCGTCATATCGCGGGCCATCTCAGGCAAACACCTGCAGGCTGCGCGGGGGCAGCGCGACCCAGATGTCCTGGGCGCCTAGGCGCGGCATGGCTTCCGGGGCCAGCTCGGCGAGCAGTGGGTGGCCGGGCAGTTGGTCCAGTTCGAAGCTCATGCGGCAGCGGTTGCCGAGAAAGGTGATCTCGCGAACTTTGGCCGGGAACAGGTTTTCTTCATGCACCGGCGGGTTGACGCTGATGGCTTCCGGACGGCAGAACAAGCGGCCCGACGTCGCAACGCCGGCGTTTTCCGCCAGGCGCAGGTTCATGCCGCCGACCTGGGCGTGGCTCGCGCTGTTGCGGCTGAATGGCAGCCAGTTGCCCTGGCCGACAAACTCGGCCACGAACGGCGTGGCCGGGCGGTCGTAGATTTCCTGGGGCGTGGCGTACTGCTCGACCTTGCCGTTGTTCATCACCGCGATGCGGTCGGCCATCAGCATGGCCTCGTCCTGGTTGTGGGTGACCATCAGGGTGGTGATGCCCAAGCGGCGCTGCAGTTGGCGCAGCTCGGTGCACAGGTGCTCGCGCACCCGGGCGTCGAGGGCCGACATGGGTTCGTCCAGCAGCAACAAGGACGGCGCCGGCGCCAGGGCGCGGGCCAGGGCTACACGCTGTTGCTGGCCTCCGGAGAGTTGACCGGGGTATTTTTTTCGCTGCCCACCAGGCCCACCAGTTCGAGCATCTGCCCGACGCGCTTGCGCACTTCCTCGCGGCCGCTGCCAGTGAGGCCGTAGCCGATGTTCGCTTCGACGGTGAGGTTGGGGAACAGCGCGTAGGACTGGAACAGAATGCCGTAGTCCCGGGCCTGCGGTGGCAGCAGGGAAACGTCGCGATCGCCGAGGTACAACTCGCCACTGTCCTGGCGCTCCAGGCCGGCGATGCAGCGCAGCAAGGTGGTCTTGCCGCAGCCCGACGGGCCCAGCAGGCACACCAGCTCGCCGGCGGCGACGTCCAGGGACACGTTATCCAGTGCGGTGAAGGCGCCGAAGCGTTTCTGCACACCGCGCACCTTCATTGGCGCGCCGGGGTTGGTCAGGGCTGTGTTCATGGAGGCACCTCATCAAACTGATGAAGGTCATCCTAGGGAGGCAATGCGTCCCTCGTGTGGCAGAAAGGCAAAACGTGGCGATAGTGGTATTGGTGGATTTGGGTAGGGATTGAGGAAGGTTTTACCTGGGCCGGCGCCATCGCGGGCAAGCCCGGCTCCCACAGTTGATCGAGTTGGGCCAGAGAAATGCATTCCAACTGTGGGAGCTGGCTTGCCTGTGATGGCACCTTCAGATCGGCGACATTTCCTGCGCCAACCCCAGGAAAGCCGCCGGCAATCGTGCGCCCTTTCGCTCTTTAAGGCAGTACAAATACTCGGGAATCTGCGGCGCATTCTCGATGGTCAGCACGCGCAACTGCGGGTCATGGGGCACTTCCTGGCGGGCAATGATGCTGATGCCGATATTGCGCAGCACCGCCTCACGGATCGATTCCCGGCTGCCGATCTCCAGCAGCGGCCCGTAGCTCACGCCGGCGCCCTGCAACATCTCTTCGGTCAGCCGTCGGGTGGTGGAGCCCGGCTCGCGCATCAGCAAGGTATGCCCGGCCAGCGCGGTCAGCGGTACGTGGTCGAGCACCGCCAGCGGATGATTGCGATGCACCGCCAGCACCAGCGGGTCCATGCCCAGTACCCGGCGAATCAGCCGTGGGTCTTCAAGCAACTGCGATGAGGCCGCGACATCAACGCGGTATTCATCCAGCGCTTCCAGCACCTGCAGGGAGTTGCCGATCTCGACCGAAACCTCAACCTGCGGCAGCCGCTCGCGGAAGGCTTTAACCAGATCGAGGATGTAATACGGCGCCGTCGCGGCAATCCTCAGCGCACCTTGTACCTGGCCACTGTTGCGCAGGAAAAACTCGATATCGCTTTCCTGCTGCAACAATGCCTTGACCATCGGCAACAGCCGCGCGCCTTCGTCGCTGACAGTCAGGCGACGCCCGCCACGGTAGAACAACTCTACCGAGTACTGGCTTTCCAGGTGCCGAATCTGGGTGGTCACCGTGGGCTGGCTCAGGCCGAGCTTTTTCGCCGCCTGGGTAATGCTGCCCAGGCGGGCGACCATGTAAAACGCCTTCAGCTCGGCACTCAGCACACCACCCTCTCATCGACTATTTGCGCAACAGGCGCAGACCATTGAACACCACCAGCAGGCTCACGCCCATGTCGGCGAACACCGCCATCCACATGGTGGCCATTCCGAGGAAGGTCACCGCCAGGAAGATCGCCTTGATCACCAGGGCCAGCGCGATGTTTTGCTTGAGGATACTCGACGTTTGCCGCGACAGCCGAATGAATGCCGGAATCTTGCGCAGGTCGTCATCCATCAAGGCCACGTCGGCGGTCTCGATGGCGGTGTCGGTACCGGCGGCGGCCATGGCAAACCCGATCTCGGAACGGGCCAGCGCCGGGGCGTCGTTGATGCCGTCGCCGACCATGCCGACCCGGTAGCCCTTGGCGTACAGCGCTTCGATGGCTTGCAGCTTGTCAGTGGGCAGCAGGTCGCCCTGGGCCTGGTCGATGCCGACCTGATCGGCGATTGCCTTGGCGGTGTGGGTGTTGTCGCCGGTGAGCATCAGGGTCTTGATGCCCAGGTCATGCAACTGCTGGATGGCTTCGCGGCTGGTGTCTTTGACCGTGTCGGCCACGGCGAACAGCGCCAGCGGGCCGGACTTGTCCAGCAGCAGGACCACGGACTTGCCTTGTTTTTCCAGGGCGAAGAGTTTTTCTTCAAGGGCCGGCGAGCACAGGTTCAGGTCTTCCACCAGGCGGTGGTTGCCCAAGTAGTAGGTTTCGCCGTTGATTTCGCCCTTCACACCGCGGCCGGTCAGGGCTTCGAAGTTATCCACAGGGTGAACGGTGAGGTTTTTATCCACAGCGGCGTTGGCGATAGCCAAAGACACCGGGTGGTCAGAGCGGCCGGCGAGGCTTGCAGCCAGCGCGGGCGCGCTGTCTTCCAGGTTCGGGAACAACGCCAGGTAATCGGTTTGCACCGGTTTACCGTGGGTGATGGTGCCGGTCTTGTCGAGGGCCAGGTAGTCGAGCTTGTAACCGCCCTCCAGGTACACGCCGCCCTTGATCAGGATGCCTTTGCGTGCCGCGGCAGCCAGGCCACTGACGATGGTCACCGGGGTGGAAATCACCAGCGCACACGGGCAGGCGACGACCAGCAATACCAGCGCGCGGTAGATCCATTCAAACCAGGCGCCGGCCATGAACAGTGGCGGAATCAGCGCCACACCCAAGGCGAAGATGAACACCGCCGGGGTGTAGACCTTGGCAAAGGTGTCGACAAACCGCTGGGTTGGGGCGCGGGCGCCTTGGGCCTGTTCCACGGCGTGGATGATCCGCGCCAGGGTCGAGTTGTTGGCGGCGGCGGTGACTTTGTATTCCAGGGAGCCGGCCTGGTTGATGGTGCCGGCGAAGACCTTGTCGCCCACGGTCTTTTCAATCGGCAGGCTTTCTCCGGTGATCGGCGCCTGGTCGAGGGTGGACTGGCCCGAGGTGACTTCACCGTCCAGGCCAATGCGCTCGCCGGGACGAACCCGCACGATGGCGCCCAGTTCGATAACTTTAACCTCCTGTTCAACCCAACTGCCGTCAGCCTGACGGACCGTGGCCTGCTCCGGGGTCATCTGCATCAAGCCGCTGATGGCGTTGCGAGCGCGGTCAAGGGACTTGGCTTCGATCAGTTCGGCCACGGTAAACAGGAACATCACCATTGCGGCTTCTGGCCACTGGCCGATCAGGATCGCGCCGGTCACGGCGATGCTCATCAGGGCGTTGATGTTCAGGTTGAGGTTTTTCAGGGCGATCCAGCCCTTTTTGTAAGTGGTAAGGCCGCCGCTGAAGATCGAGATCAGCGCGACCAGGGCAATCACCCAGGTCGGCGCGGCGTTGGTGAAGTGCAGCACTTCGGCACCCAAGGCGCCGACGCCGGACACGGCCAGCGGCCACCAGTGTTTCTTGGCAGGCGGCTCGGCCGGGGCTACGCCTTCCTCAATGGGATCAGCCTGCATGCCGAGGGATTTGATGGCGTCGACGATCGGCGCGGTGCTCGGCAAGTCATGCGTGACGCCGAGGATGCGGTTGATCAGGTTGAATTCCAGTTGCTGCACGCCGGCGAGCTTGCCCAGTTTGTTCTGGATCAGCGTCTGCTCGGTGGGGCAGTCCATGGCTTCGATGCGGAAGGTGCTCAACCGCGAGCCCGCCGTCGGGGCTTCGGTCAGCTTCACCAAGGCAGGCGCGGCCTTGCTGGAACAGCAGGAATCGCCATGGCTGCCATGGTCGTGCTTGTGCACAGGTTTGAGCTTGGGGCCGTGATCGTGCGCGTGGTCATGATCATGGTCGTGCTTGTGCGGGGTATGGATGGAATCGCTCATTGTGTCGCGTCCGTAAAGGTGCCTGTTGCCAAGTAAAGACCCTGTAGCCACTATAGGGTCAAGCACCCTTTTGGAGATTGCTGCGATGAAGATCGGCGAATTGGCAAAATTGACGGATTGCCAGGTGGAAACCATCCGTTACTACGAGAAGGAAGGCTTGCTGCCGCCGCCTGCGCGCAGTGACGGTAATTACCGGCTGTACACCCAGGCGCACACCGAACGGCTGGTGTTTATCCGCAACTGCCGCAGTTTGGACATGACCCTTGAGGAGATTCGCAGCCTGTTGGGCCTGCGGGACAGCCCGCAGGACCAGTGCGAAAGCGTGAATGCGTTGATCGACGAGCATATCCACCACGTGAAAGCGCGGATCGACGGGTTGCTGGCGTTACAGGAACAGTTGCTCGACCTGCGCCAACGCTGTGGCGGCGGGCCGGATCTGGATCAGTGCGGGATTTTGCAGCGGCTGGAGGTCAGCGGGAGTGTCGCGGCCAGCGAGGCTGAACCCTCGCATGTGGGCAGAAGCCATGGCCATTGAGAAGTGTGGCGCTTGAGCGGGCGCCATCGCGGGCAAGCCCGCTCCCACAGGGGAATGCATCTTAACTTTGGGAGCTGGCTTGCCTGCGATGCAGGCACTGCGCTGCCCGCTCCCACAGGGGAATGCATCTTAACTGTGGGAGCTGGCTTGCCTGCGATGCAGACACTGCGGTCTCAGATCGCTACGTCAGCCTTGATGCTCGGGTCGGCGTCATAGCCCACGATTTCAAAGTCTTCGAATGTGTAATCGTAGATCGACTCGGGCTTACGCTTGATCACCAGTTCCGGCAGCTTCTTCGGCGTGCGCGCCAGCTGGGTCTGGATCTGTTCCATATGGTTGCTGTAGGCGTGGGTGTCGCCCGTGGTCACGATGATTTCGTGGGGGATCAGGTCGCATTGCTGGGCCAGCATATGGGTCAGCAGCGCCAGGGCCGCGGTGTTGTAAGGCAGGCCGAGGAATACATCGGAGCTGCGGATGTACAACTGCATCGACAGGTGACCGTCGTGCACGAAAGCCTGGTACAGCAGGTGGCACGGCGGCAGCGCCTGCTTGCCGTCGCGGGCGTTCTGCTGCGGGCTTTTGGTCTCGTCCGGCAGGTACTCGACATTCCAGCCATGGAACAGGATGCGGCGGCTGTTGGGGTTGGTCTTCAACGTCTCGACCATGTAGTCGATCTGGTTGATCTTGCCGCCGTCCTTGGTCGGCCAGGCCGTCCACTGCTCGCCGTAGACCGGACCCAGGTCGCCGTCTTCGGTGGCCCACTCGTCCCAGATCTTTACCCCGTTTTCATTCAGCCACTTGATGTTGGTGTTGCCGCTCAACATCCAGATCAATTCGTTGGCGATGCTTTTGAAGTGAAGCTTCTTGGTGGTCAGCAGCGGAAAGCCGTCGGCCAAGCTATGCCGAAACTGACGGGCAAACACGGCCCTGGTGCCGGTGCCGGTGCGATCGCCCTTGGTCAGTCCATTGGTCACGACATCGTTCAGTAGTTCGAGATATTGCTTCATGTGTATACCTGTATCGTTGAAGCCGGGACCCTCGGGCCCCGGCGTTCGAATTTAAAGCGCGGTGTTCTTGATGCCTTGCGGGCGATTGTAAGCCCACCACAGCAGGCCCAGGCCGGCGATGATCATCGGCAGGCTGAGAATCTGACCCATGGTCACCCAGCCCCACGCCAGGTAGCCCAGTTGCGCATCCGGCACCCGCACGAACTCGACGATAAAGCGGAAGATCCCGTAGAACAACGCGAACATGCCCGACACCGCCATGGTTGGGCGTGGCTTGCGCGAGAAGATATAGAGGATCAGGAACAGCGCCACGCCTTCCAGGGCGAACTGGTAGAGCTGCGAAGGGTGGCGCGGCAATTGCGTCGGGTCGCTGAACGGCGGGAACACCATAGCCCACGGCACGTCGCTCGGCTTGCCCCACAATTCGGCGTTGATAAAGTTACCGATGCGCCCGGCACCCAGGCCAATCGGCACAAACGGTGCGACAAAGTCCATCAGTTGGAAGAACGACTTGCCGTTACGCCGGCCAAACCACCAGGCAGCGATCATCACGCCCACAAACCCGCCGTGGAACGCCATGCCGCCCTTCCACACCTCGAAGATCAGCGTCGGGTTGGCAATGTAGGCTGGCAGGTCGTAGAACAGCACATACCCCAGGCGTCCGCCGACGATGACTCCCATCGACATCCAGAACACCATGTCGGAGAGTTTCTCCTTGGTCCAGGTCGGGTCGAAACGGTTCAGGCGCCGGGAAGCCAGAAACCAGGCACCGCCGATGCCGATCAGGTACATCAACCCGTACCAGTGGATTTGCAGCGGACCGATGGCCACGGCCACCGGGTTGATCTGCGGGTAAGGCAGCATTGCGACTCCTCGTTAAATCAATAGTCATGGCGCATCGGACCATGCCGGTGCGCGATTAAGCCTGCGTTACAGCAAAAAATTCAGCCCTACGCAAAACAGCAGCCCGGCGAACAGCCGCTTGAGCAAGCGCGGCGACAACCGGTGCGCCAGTCGCGCGCCGAAACGGGCCGCCACCATACTGGTCAGGGCAATGCCCAGCAGTGCCGGCAAATACACAAAACCGAGACTATGATCGGGCAGCAGCGGATCATGCCAGCCCAAAATCATGAAACTTAGCGCACTCGCCAGGGCGATTGGCAAGCCACAGGCCGACGAAGTGGCCACCGCCTGCTGCATCGGCACGCTGCGCCAGGTCAGGAACGGCACGGTCAACGAACCGCCGCCGGTGCCGAAAATTGCCGAAGACCAGCCAATCACACTGCCCGCCAGGGTCAGGCCGAATTTGCCCGGTACCTGGCGGCTGGCCTTGGGCTTGAGCTCCAGGGTCATCTGCAGGGCGATCACCAGGGCAAACACACCGATGATCTTCTGCAAATGCGGCCCGGAAATCGCTTCGGCGGTCAGTGCACCGACGCCCGCGCCCATCAGGATGCCCACGGCCATCCACACAAAGATCGGCCAGCGCACCGCGCCTCGCCGGTGATGCTCGCGCACCGCATTAACCGACGTGAAAATAATAGACGCCAGGGACGTGCCGACAGCGAGGTGGGTCAGCACCGAGGGATCAAAGCCCTGCAAGGTAAAACTGAACACCAGCACCGGCACAATAATGATCCCGCCGCCCACGCCAAACAGCCCGGCGAGCATGCCCGCACAGGAACCCAGCAGTAAATACAGCAGAAATTCCATGGGAGCCCTCGAAAACAGACCGGCATGTTAACGGATGCAAAGCACAGGGTTCTATGGGTAGAGTGGGCAAAAACACAAAGGGATCGCCTTATGTGCCTGATTGTTTTCGCCTGGCGGCCGGGCCATGCCCAGCCGCTGATCCTCGCGGCCAACCGCGATGAGTTTTATGCACGGCCCAGTCTGCCGTTGGCCCAGTGGCTGGATGTGCCCCATGTTTACGCAGGAAGGGACCAGGAAGCGGGTGGGACCTGGCTGGGCGTCGGCGCGGATGGGCGCTTTGCGGCGCTGACCAATATTCGTGACCCGCACCAGCCGCCGGCACGCAAGTCGCGGGGCGAGTTGGTGGCGCGCTTTCTCAGTGGTTCGTTGCCGATTGACGACTATTTGGCCGACGTTAACGGCAGGTCAATTGAATATGCCGGGTTTAACCTGCTGGTGGGTACGCGGGATGAGCTGTGGCATTACAACGCCAATGAGTCGGCACCGACGCGACTGGAAGCCGGGGTTTACGGGTTATCCAATGCGGGGTTGGATACGCCGTGGCCAAAATTGCTGAAGGCCAGGGCGGCGCTCGAGCAAGTGCTGGAAAACCCCCAACCTGACGCCTTGCTGCGGATTTTGAGCGACCCGCAGACCGCGCCGTTTGCCGACCTGCCGGATACCGGCGTGGGCTTGGCGACAGAGAGTCTGTTGTCGAGCGTGTTTATTGCCAGCCCCAGCTACGGGACGCGGGCCAGCACGGCGCTGATTGTGAATGCCGACGGCACACGGCATATCGTGGAGCGCAGTTTTGGGCCCCATGGCGGCAGGCTGGGCGAGGTGGAACTGAAGGTCTAATTACTCACGTAGCAGCTGTCGAGCCTTGGCGAGGCTGCGTCCGCGGTGTGTCAGGCACACCGCTAACGCAGCCTCGCCAAGGCTCGACAGCTGCTACGTACGCATCACCCCTCTATAAGGTTTTTGCAGACGCCGGGTTGATCATCCGCGCCAACCCAAGGTTCTTCAGCGCCAATTGCAGCGAGCTGTGGATAACTTGCGGGTTGTCGATGGTCATCAACTCCGCCAGCAGTTCCTTGGCCCGGCTCAGGTTGATCTGGCGCAGCATCCATTTCACTTTTGGCAAGTTGGTGGCGTTCATCGACAGGCTGTCAAAGCCCATCGCCATCAACAGCACTGCCGCCGCCGGGTCACCGGCCATCTCGCCGCAGATACTCACTTGCTTGCCTTCGGCATGGGCGTCGCGCACCACGTTCTGCAAGGCTTGCAGCACCGCCGGGTGCAGGTAGTCGTAGAGGTCGGCCACCCGCGGGTTGTTGCGGTCCACGGCCAGCAGGTACTGGGTCAGGTCGTTGGAGCCCACCGACAGGAAGTCCACCTGCCGCGCCAGCTCTTTGGCCTGGTACACCGCCGCCGGAATCTCGATCATCACGCCAATCGGCGGCATCGGCACGTCGGCGCCTTCATCGCGCACTTCGCCCCAGGCCCGGTGGATCAGGTGCAGGGCTTCTTCCAGCTCGTGGGTGCCGGAGATCATCGGCAGCAGGATGCGCAGGTTGTTCAGGCCTTCGCTGGCCTTGAGCATGGCGCGGGTCTGGACGAGGAAGATTTCAGGGTGGTCGAGGGTCACGCGAATACCGCGCCAGCCAAGGAAGGGGTTGTCTTCCTTGATCGGGAAATACGACAGTGACTTATCGCCGCCAATGTCCAGGCTGCGCATGGTCACTGGTAACGGATGGAAGGCGGACAGTTGCTCGCGATAAATCGCCAGCTGCTCCTTCTCACTCGGAAAACGCTGGTTGATCATGAACGGCACTTCGGTGCGGTACAGCCCTACACCTTCGGCGCCGCGCTGTTGCGCACGCGCCACGTCCGCCAGCAGGCCGGTGTTCACCAACAGCGGCACGCGATGGCCGTCGAGGGTCACGCACGGCAGTTCGCGCAGGGCGTCGAGGCCCTGGGATAGCTGGCGTTCTTCTTCCACCACTTCGGCGTATTGCTTGCGCAGCAATTCGCTGGGGTTGGTGTAGACCTCGCCGTGGTAGCCGTCGACGATCATTTCGATGCCGTCGACCTTGGAATACGGCAGGTCCACCAGGCCCATCACCGTCGGGATGCCCATGGCCCGGGCCAGGATCGCGACGTGGGAGTTGCCCGAGCCCAATACCGAGACCAGGCCCACCAGTTTGCCTTCCGGCACTTCGCCAAGCATGGTGGCGGTCAGTTCTTCACTGATCAGGATGGTGTTGTCGGGGTACACCAGCGTGGTCGAGCGCTCTTCCTGCAGGTAGGCCAGCAGACGGCGACCGAGGTCTTTGACGTCCGAGGCGCGTTCGCGCAGGTAGGCGTCGTCCATCAATTCAAAGCGGTTGACGTGATCGGTGACCACTTGGCGCAGGGCGCCCTGGGCCCACTGGCCGGTCTTGATCACGTCTTTGACTTCGCTGCCCAGGGACGCGTCGTCGAGCATCATCAGGTACACGTCGAACAACGCCCGCTCTTCAGGCCGCAGCTGGGTGGCCAGCTTGGTCGACAGGGTGCGCATGTCATTGCGCACGCCCTCGAGGGCGGTCTTGAACAGGATGATTTCAGCGTCGATGTCGGTGACGGTCTTGTCCGGCACCACGTCCAGGTCGGCGGGCGGCAGCATGACCACGGCGGTACCGACGGCAGCCCCTGGCGAGCCCGGCACACCGACGAACTTGGCTTCCTGGATGCCCTTGCCCTGACGCCCCAGGCCGCGAATCGAGCCCGTGGCCTCGGCGTGGGCGATAACCCCGGCGAGCTGCGCGCTCATGGTCACAAGGAAGGCTTCTTCACCTTCGTCGAACTGGCGGCGTTCTTTTTGCTGGATGACCAACACGCCGACAACGCGGCGGTGGTGAATGATCGGTGCACCGAGGAACGAGGCATAGCGCTCTTCGCCGGTTTCGGCAAAGTAGCGATAACGCGGGTGATCGGCCGCGTTTTCGAGGTTCAGGGGTTCTTCACGCGTCCCCACCAGGCCCACCAGACCTTCATTGGGCGCCATGCTGACCTTGCCGATAGAGCGCTTGTTCAGGCCCTCGGTGGCCATCAGGACAAAACGGTTGGTCTCGGGGTCCAGCAGGTAAACCGAGCAGACCTGGCTGCCCATGGCTTCCCTGACGCGCAACACAATAATCCCCAACGCCGCCTTGAGATCCTTGGCGGAGTTAACTTCCTGGACGATCTTGCGCAGCGTATTGAGCATGGCTCGGGGTCGAACTCCGTCGTCAGTCGCGCGCTAAAAGGCGCGGGGCAAGCTCTTTAAGAGCGCGACGATAAACCTCGCGCTTGAATGTCACCACCTGGCCCAACGGATACCAATAACTGACCCAGCGCCAGCCATCGAACTCCGGTTTACCGGTCAAATCCATCCGCACCCGCTGCTCGTTGGAGATCAGGCGCAGGAGAAACCATTTCTGTTTCTGGCCGATGCACAGCGGTTGGCTGTGGGTACGCACCAGACGTTGCGGCAAACGATAGCGCAACCAGCCTCGGGTACAGGCCAGAATTTGCACATCTTCACGTTCCAGGCCTACTTCTTCGTTCAACTCACGGTACAAGGCGTCTTCAGGGGTTTCGTCGGGGTTGATTCCGCCTTGAGGAAACTGCCAGGCATCTTGGTTGATACGGCGAGCCCATAGCACCTGTCCGGCATCATTCGTAAGAATAATCCCGACATTAGGACGGAAACCATCGGGGTCGATCACGGCAACAACCTCGCAAACGCATGTCACCGCATTGTTCCACAAAGATTGATACAGCGGCAACGAGGCTGCTTACCTTATGTGCACTCTTGTGAAAAGACCGTATTCTGGACGCCTTTTTACAGACTTTTCAGCGAGTAACTGCAATGCGCCTGGCTTTATTCGACTTGGACAACACGCTTTTGGGGGGTGACAGCGATCACGCCTGGGGCGATTACCTCTGTGAACGCGGGATTCTCGACGCGGTGGCCTACAAGGCCCGCAACGATGAGTTTTACCAGGATTACCTGGCCGGCAAGCTGGATAACGCCGAATACCTGAACTTCTGCCTGGAAATCCTCGGCCGCACCGAGATGGCCCAGCTGGATGAATGGCACCGCGACTACATGCGCGACTGCATTGAGCCAATCATGCTGCCCCAGGCGGTTGAGCTGCTGGCCAGGCACCGTGCGGCGGGTGACAAGTTGGTCATCATTACCGCGACCAACCGCTTTGTGACCGCGCCAATTGCCGAGCGGCTGGGGGTTGAAACCCTGATTGCCACCGAATGCGAGATGCAAGGTGGCCGTTACACCGGGCGCAGTACGGATATCCCGTGCTTTCGCGAGGGCAAGGTGACGCGCTTGAATCGTTGGCTGGAAGAGACCGGGTATAGCCTGGAGGACAGCTACTTCTATAGCGACTCGATGAATGACCTGCCGTTGCTGGAGCAGGTAGCGCATGCAGTGGCGGTGGATCCGGATCCGAATCTGCGGGCTGAGGCAGAGAAGCGTGGCTGGCCGGTGATTAGCCTGCGCGGCTGATGACGCCATCGCAGGCAAGCCAGCTCCCACACTTGAATGTATTCACACATTTTGATTTGTGAACACAGCCCAATGTGGGAGCCGGGCTTGCCCGCGATGAAGGCAACTCGGTCTCAAGCCTTAAACCGGTTTGGCACCCATCAACCCGGCAATCGCCACAAACCCCACCAGGCTCACCACCGCCAGCGCCAGGGTAAAGTTCGCACTCCCCGTCCCGCCCAACCGTAGCCGGTTAAGCCGCACCACCAGCCAGAACCAGCACAGCGCCGCCACGGTGTAGATCACGCTGGAGCCCAGGATCCAGGTTTGCCCCAGCGGCCAGCCGATCAAGTGCACCAGCCACCAGCCGGTGAACGGCATGCTCACCACGCAAATCCCCATCAACAACCACACAAACACCCACGGGCGCTGCACGGTATAGGCCGGCCCCGCGCTGCGTTTGCGCCAGGCCAGCACCGCCAACGCGATGCCGCTGAGTAGCAGCAACACCGTGGCCGCGATGTGGATCACTTTAAGGGTGGTCAGCGTTTCCATGTTCTCGATTCCTTGAAGGCCACCCAGTCAGCGTAGTCGCTCAACCGAGGAACAGCTGGTAGGCCGGGTTATCACTTTCATCCCAGTACGGGTAGCCAATGGCCTGCAGCGCCGCCGGCACCAGGTGACGCTCGTCCGCCGGCACTTGCAGGCCCGCCACCACGCGCCCGTCGGCGGCGCCGTGGTTGCGATAGTGGAACATCGAGATGTTCCAGCGCCCGCCCAATTTGTTGAGGAAGTTGAACAGCGCCCCCGGACGTTCCGGGAACTCGAAACGGAACACCACTTCGTCGCTGACGTGCGCCGCGTGCCCACCCACCATATGGCGGATGTGCAGCTTGGCCAGTTCGTTTTCCGTCAGGTCCAGCACCGGAAAACCCTGGCTGGTGAGGCTGGCAATCAGTGCGCTGCGCGGGTCGTTTTCCGGGTGGGTCTGCACGCCGACAAAAATGTGCGCCTCGCGGCCGGAGTGGTAGCGGTAGTTAAATTCGGTGATCTGGCGCTTGCCCACGGCTTCGCAGAAGGCCTTGAAGCTGCCCGGCTTCTCGGGAATGGTCACCGCGATGATGGCTTCGCGGCCTTCACCCAGCTCGGCGCGCTCGGCCACATGGCGCAGGCGGTCAAAGTTGACGTTGGCCCCGGAATCAATCGCCACCAGGGTTTGCCCGGTGATGCCACGGGTCTCGACGTACTTCTTGATCCCGGCCACGCCCAAGGCGCCAGCAGGTTCTGTGATGGAGCGGGTGTCGTCGTAGATGTCCTTGATCGCCGCGCAGATTTCATCGGTGCTGACGGTGATCACTTCATCCACGTAGTCCTTGCAGATGTCGAAGGTGTGCTGGCCGATCTGCGCCACCGCTACGCCATCGGCGAAGAGGCCCACGGTCGGCAATACCACGCGCTCGCCCGCCGCCATGGCGGCTTGCAGGCAGTTGGAGTCGTCTGGCTCGACGCCAATGATCTTGATCTCGGGCCGCAGGTACTTCACGTACGCCGCGATACCAGCGATCAGGCCACCACCGCCCACCGGGACGAAAATCGCGTCCAGCGGCCCCGGGTGCTGGCGCAGAATTTCCATCGCCACGGTGCCCTGCCCGGCAATGGTGTGCGGATCATCGTAGGGGTGAATATAGACGTAGCCTTTTTCGTCGACCAGCTTCAGCGAATACGCCAACGCCTCCGGGAACGAATCCCCGTGCAGCACCACTTTGCCGCCCCGGGAGCGCACGCCTTCGACCTTGATCTCGGGCGTGGTCTTGGGCATCACGATGGTGGCCTTGACCCCCAGCACCTTGGCCGCCAGGGCCAGGCCCTGGGCGTGGTTGCCCGCCGAGGCGGTGACCACGCCGCGCGCACGCTCTTCAGCGGTGAGCTGGGTCAGCTTGTTGTAGGCGCCGCGAATCTTGAACGAGAACACCGGCTGCAAGTCTTCGCGCTTGAGCCAGACCTTGTTGCCGAGGCGCTCGGAGAGCTGGCGGGCGGTCTGCAGCGGGGTTTCTACGGCAACGTCGTAAACGCGCGAGGTGAGGATCTTTTTGACGTACTGTTCAAGCATCGGAAAGCATCACTGAGCGGGTTGGGCAGGGCCAAGGAGTCTAACCCAGCGTTTGGCCGGGCGACCACACGAAAACCGAGGTTTTGTTGGGTTATACTCGCGCCCCTCTTTACTCCCCGCCCGTTCCGGAGCCCGCATGACCCAGGATCAACTCAAACAGGCAGTGGCCCAGGCCGCCGTCGATTTAATCCTTCCCAAGCTCGACGACAAAAGCATCGTCGGTGTTGGCACCGGCTCCACCGCCAATTGCTTTATCGATGCGCTGGCCCTGCACAAGGGCGCGTTCGACGGCGCGGTCGCCAGTTCCGAAGCCACTGCTGCACGGCTAAAAGGCCACGGCATTCCGGTGTACGAGCTGAACACCGTCAGCGACCTGGAGTTCTATGTCGACGGCGCCGATGAAAGCGACGCGCACCTGAACCTGATCAAGGGCGGCGGCGCAGCCCTGACCCGCGAGAAAATCGTCGCGGCCGTGGCCAAGACCTTCATCTGCATCGCCGACGCCAGCAAACTGGTGCCGGTACTCGGTGCTTTCCCGCTGCCGGTGGAAGTGATCCCGATGGCCCGCAGCCACGTGGCCCGCGAGCTGGTGAAACTGGGCGGCGACCCGGTGTATCGCGAAGGTGTGTTGACCGATAACGGCAACATCATCATCGACGTGTTCAACATGCAGATCACCAACCCGGTGGAGCTGGAGCGTCAGATCAACGCCATCGTCGGCGTAGTCACCAACGGCCTGTTCGCCGCCCGCCCGGCTGACGTACTGCTGCTGGGCACCCCGGAAGGCGTGAAAACCCTCAAGGCATAAAAGCACCACAGATCCAGTGTGGGAGCTGGCTTGCCTGCGATGGCATCGCCCCGGAACTACTGAAAGACCGCGTCGCCTGCATCGCAGGCAAGCCAGCGCCCACATTCGATCCTCGCCATGGCTGGGATCGGGTTCATTTCTTGAACACATAGAACAAGTTCGGCTCACTGACCAGGTACAACGTGCCGTCGTTGTCCATGGCGATCCCTTCGGCCTGAGGCACCCGCTGCTTCAGGCCATGGCGGCCCTTGAGCAAAGACAAACTGCTCAAGGGGCGACCGTCGATGTCCAGCTCCAGCACCAGGAATGACTCATCCGACAGCGCCAGCAAATGGCCGCTGCGCTCATCGTATTGCAGGCTCGACAGGTCGCGCACAAACAGCCCGGCATCGCGCTTGGGGTTGTTGATCACGTGCACCGAATAGGTTTTCTCCGGCTTGAAGTGGGGAAAGCCATGCACCTCGTAGATCAGCATCGGGTCGCGCTCCTTGGCCACAAACAGGCGCTTGCCCACCGAGTCATAGGCCAGGCCTTCGAACCCCTTGTTGCCGCCCAGGTGCACACCGAGGGTCATTTGCTCGGCATCCGCCGCGTCCAGGAACCGGGTGTCGTCATCCACATGGACCTTGATCAGCCGTTGCTGCCCCTCATCGCTGATGACGTAGGTGTTGTCGCTGATGTATTCAACCGCCTCGGCATCGCCAAAGCCCACCAGCGCGATGCGCCGCAGGATCTTGCCGTCCAGGGACAGTTCCACCAGTTCGGCATTCTTGTTGGTCACGGTAAACAGACTGTTGCGCACCGGATCAAAGGTCAGGGCCGAGACATCATTGTTGAGGCCATCGATCACCTGCGCTTCCAGCGCCACCCGGTAATCCCCCAGGCCAATCGAGCGCTCATCGGCAGGATGGCGCCACGACTGCCAGTTGAACCAGGCACGCTCGAACAGACGAAATTGCTGGGCAACCACGCCGCACGCCACCAGGGCGATCAGGATCAGGATGAAAAAAGCAGGTTTGGGGTGGGCAAGTCGACGCATCGGGGCGGGGCTCAGGTAAAAACTGGCGAATGAATATCACGGTCGCCTGAATTTAAACTTAAACGCCCCGGGTGTCTGGCGGATGCCGCAGATAGAGAGAAATCTGACGTAATCGAACTATTGCGCCTGCTTCTCGAAGCGATAGAACAGGTTCGGCTCACTGACCATGTACAGCGTGCCGTGCTCGTCCATGGTCACGCCTTCGGCACGCGGAATGGTGCGCTTCAAGCCGTTGAAGCCGCCGAGCAAGGTCATGAAGCTGACCTGCTCGCCCTTCTCGTCCAGTTCCAGCAGCAGATGGGAGTCAGCCGACAGCGCCAGCAGATGGCCGGTGCGCGGGTCGACGGTCAGCGCCGAGAGGTTGCGCATGTCCAGTTCAGTGTTGGCGAGCTTTTGCTTGTCGCCCGTGAGGATCTGGCCGCCGTCGCTTTTCCAGGTAAACAAAGCCGGTGGCCGCTCTTCACCGAGGATCAGCTGTTGATTGCGCCTGTCCCAGGTGACCGCTTCAAAGGCTTTGTTCTGGTCTTTGGACGGGCCCAGGTCATAAGACCGGAAGTCGGCCTTGTTCAACTGCTGGGTCTGCGGGTCGACCTTGACGATGGTCAGGCTGTGCTGGCGCTCATCGACCACGGCCATCAGGCCGTTTTCCATCATGGTCACGCCTTCGGGGTTGTTCCAGCCGTTGAGCGGCATCTTGCGCAGCACGTCGCCTTGCAGCGTCAGCTCAACCAGGAACGGATTCTTGCCCATGACCGAGAACAGGGTCTTGGTCTGTGGGTTATAGGTCAGGTCCGACGCTTCGTCCTTCTCCATGCCGGGCAGCAGTTTGGCGTCGATCACCGCGTGGTAATCCGGAAGCCACACGCTTTCCAGGCGCTCGGTCGGCGTTTCAAAGCCCTCAGCCACCCACAGCAAGCCACGGTCGTCCCAGTGCATCGCCCAGGCAACGCCATAGATGATCGCGCCGGCCAGGAACAGCCAGGAATACCAGCGCATGGCAAAGCGCGAACGCAGCGTGGGTTTTACGGAAGGGAGAGGCACGGCCATTACGCTTTCCAGAAAGTCAGCTTTAGGTGATAGCACAGGATCAAAACGCCCGCGCGCAGCAAGCTGGAGATTATCCGGATGGGGTGTGAAAAAAATGCAAAAACCGATGTTTCCAGGCAAACACAAAACAATGTGGGAGCCGGGCTTGCCCGCGATGGCGGCGGGTCAGTCAACATTTAAGGCGACTGACACACCGTTATCGCGGGCAAGCCCGCTCCCACATTTTTGACCGCGTTTCACCAGGTATTTAGTGCACGCTGCTTTCGAAGCGGCTCACACCCGGCAGTTCCAGCACCAGTTCATCACCCACATTCAGCGGGCCCACGCCGGCCGGTGTGCCGGTGAGGATTACATCCCCGGCCTGCAGCGAGAAGCAGCCGGCCATGTACTGGATCATCGGGATGATCGGGTTGAGCATGATCGCGCTGTTGCCGTCCTGGCGAACTTCGCCATTGATGGTCAGGCGGATGCCGATGTCGGTCACGTCCGCAAAGGTGCTGCCGACCACGAACGGTGCAATCACCGCGGCGCCATCAAACGACTTGGCGATTTCCCACGGCAAGCCCTTGGCTTTCAGCTCGGCCTGTTTGTCCCGCAGGGTCAAATCCAGGGCCGGTGCGAAGCCGGAGATGGCGTCCAGCACTTCCTCGCGGCTCGGCTTGGTCGACAACGGCTTGCCGATCAACACCGCGATTTCCGCTTCGTAGTGCACTGAACCGCGCTCGGTAGGGATGGCGAAACCGCCTTCCAGCGCCACCACGCAACTGCCTGGCTTGATAAACAGCAGCGGCTCGGTAGGTACCGGGTTATCCAGTTCCTTGGCGTGTTCGGCGTAGTTACGCCCGATGCACACCACTTTCCCCAGGGGAAAGTGAATATTGGTGCCGTCGACATACTTGTGCTGGTAGCTCATGGACCGACTCCTTCAGGGACTGTTAAACAGCGAAAATCTTGCCCGGGTTCATGATCCCGTTAGGGTCGAACACCGCCTTCACTGCCTTCATGTATTCAATTTCAACCGGCGAACGGCTGTAGGTCAGGTAATCGCGCTTGGTCATGCCCACGCCGTGTTCGGCGGAGATCGAGCCGTTGTACTTCTGCACGGTCTCGAATACCCACTTGTTGACGGTGGCGCACTTGGCGAAGAACTCGTCCTTGCTCAGGTTTTCCGGCTTGAGGATGTTCAAGTGCAGGTTGCCGTCGCCGATGTGGCCAAACCAGACAATTTCGAAGTCCGGGTAGTGTTCGCCGACGATCGCGTCGATTTCCTTCAGGAAGGCCGGTACTTTCGACACAGTCACCGAAATGTCGTTCTTGTATGGCGTCCAGTGGGAGATGGTCTCGGAGATGTACTCGCGCAGCTTCCACAGGTTGTGCAGTTGGGTTTCGCTCTGGCTCATCACGCCGTCCAGCACCCAGCCCTGCTCCACGCAGTGTTCAAAGGTGGCCAGGGCATCGTTGGCCACTTCTTCGGTGGTCGCTTCAAATTCCAGCAGCGCGTAGAACGGGCAGTCGGATTCGAACGGCGCCGGCACGTCGCCACGCCCGAGGACTTTGGCCAGGGCCTTGTCGGAGAAGAACTCGAAGGCGGTCAGGTCCAGCTTGCTCTGGAAAGCGTGCAGCACCGGCATGATCGAGTCGAAGTCGGTGGTGCCGAGCACCATCGCGGTGAGGTTCTTCGGCGCACGGTCCAGGCGCATGGTGGCTTCGACCACAAAACCCAGGGTGCCTTCAGCGCCGATAAACAGCTGGCGCATGTCGTAGCCGGTGGCGTTCTTGATCAGGTCTTTGTTCAGTTCCAGCAAGTCGCCCTTGCCGGTAACGACTTTCATGCCGGCTACCCAGTTGCGGGTCATGCCGTAGCGAATCACTTTGATCCCGCCGGCATTGGTGCCGATATTGCCGCCAATCTGGCTGGAACCGGAAGAGGCGAAATCCACCGGGTAGTACAGGCCTTTTTCTTCGGCGACGTTCTGCAATTGCTTGGTGACCACGCCCGGCTGGCACACGGCGGTGCGGTCGGTAAGGTTCACGTCGAGGATCTGGTTCATATAGTCGAACGACACCACCACTTCGCCATTAGCGGCCACTGCGGCGGCCGACAAGCCAGTACGGCCACCGGACGGCACCAGCGCGACCTTGTGCTCATTGGCCCAACGGACGATGGCCTGCACCTGCTCGGTGGTCTTCGGAAAGACGATGGCCACCGGAGCCGGGGCGAAATGCTTGGTCCAGTCCTTGCCATAAGCCTCAAGGGAGTCAGCATCGGTCAGGACCTTGCCAGGCTCAACCAGGGTCTTCAGCTCATCAATCAGGGCAGGATGGGTCATCGACAGAACTCTCGAACAATTCATGGTCATCCTGAGAACGCTTCACGTCGCAGGAATGGGTGTTTAGCGGGGCACGTATGCTAGCATACCGCCCCCGCAGGATAGTGCCCAAGGGCGTTCTGCGGTGACGGCTTTCCTGCCGTCCGGGTCAGCTTGCGCTGCTCGATTCCCTGCCATTTTTCTCCGGGATACAGGTTTACGCAGATGAGCAAGACTTCTCTCGATAAGAGCAAGATCAAGTTCCTTCTTCTGGAAGGCGTCCACCCATCGGCCGTCGAAGTCCTGAAGGCCGCCGGGTACACCAGCATTGAGTACATCACCAGTTCTCTGCCGGAAGCCCAGCTCAAGGAAAAGATCGCCGACGCGCACTTTATCGGCATTCGCTCCCGCACTCAGCTGACCGAAGAGATCTTCGATCACGCCAAGAAGTTGGTGGCTGTGGGCTGTTTCTGCATCGGCACCAACCAGGTCGACCTCAACGCAGCGCGCGAGCGCGGCATTGCGGTGTTCAACGCACCGTACTCCAACACCCGCTCCGTCGCTGAGTTGGTGCTGGCCGAGGCGATCCTGTTGTTGCGCGGTATTCCCGAGAAGAACGCTTCCTGCCACCGTGGCGGCTGGATCAAGAGCGCAGCCAACTCCTTCGAAATCCGTGGCAAGAAGCTGGGTATCGTCGGTTACGGCTCGATCGGCACTCAACTGTCGGTATTGGCCGAAGGCCTTGGCATGCAGGTGTTCTTCTACGACACCCTGACCAAGCTGCCGTTGGGCAACGCCACTCAGGTGTCGAGCCTGACCGAGCTGCTGGGCATGTCCGACATCGTGACCCTGCACGTACCGGAAACCGCTGAAACCCAGTGGATGATCGGCGAGAAGGAAATCCGCGCCATCAAGAAGGGCGGGATCCTGATCAACGCCGCACGCGGCACCGTGGTCGAGCTGGACGCTTTGGCCGACGCGATCAAGGACAAGCACCTGATCGGCGCTGCAATCGACGTGTTCCCGGTAGAGCCGCGCTCTAACGACGACATCTTCGAAAGCCCGCTGCGTGGCCTGGACAACGTGATCCTGACCCCGCACATCGGCGGTTCCACCGCTGAAGCCCAAGCCAACATCGGCCTGGAAGTGTCGGAGAAACTGGTCAAGTACAGCGACAACGGTACGTCGGTGTCCTCGGTCAACTTCCCGGAAGTGGCGCTGCCGGCTCACCCTGGCAAGCACCGTCTGCTGCACATCCACCAGAACATCCCTGGCGTGATGATGGAGATCAACAAGGTCTTCGCGGAAAACGGCATCAACATTTCCGGTCAGTTCCTGCAGACCAACGAGAAAGTCGGCTACGTGGTTATCGACGTAGACGCCGAGTATTCGGACCTGGCGCAAGAGAAGCTGCAACACATCAACGGCACTATCCGTAGCCGCGTGTTGTTCTAATCGTTCAGGCGTGCACAAAAAAGGGAGACCCTCGGGTCTCCCTTTTTTTGTCTGAACAAATCTTACTTCACGTTAACCGTAATGACTTTTGACGCTACAGTCGGGTTGAACTGCATGTGCAGTTTGTCGCCGGCTACCAGTTGCAGCGTGTGCTTGCCTGGGGTGAGGGTCAGCTCGGTTTCGGTCTGGGCCTTGCCGTAGTGAATCACGGTGTCGGTGGCCGGGATCGGCACGCTGGCGTCCGGCAGGGCTTTCTGGTCGATCAGCAGGTGGTGGTGGCCGGTGCCCGGATCCTGGCTGGTGGCCGGGGCCAGTTTCAGGCCTTCCATGCCGAATTTCACGGTGAAGGTTTTATCGACGGTAGCGCCATCTTTCGGCGACACGATAAACACCTTGGCACCTTCAGGTGGCGCGCTACGCGGGATGCCATCGGCGGCGGTTGCCAACATCGAAGCGCCCAGCAAGAGGCTGGCCAGGGTTGCACGGGTCAAAAAGGCTTTCATTCACTTCTCCAGTTTTTCTGTGAAATCTGTAGGGTTATGACAACTTCGCGACAAATTGCTGTCCAAGGCACTCAACACCATAGCAAAGCGAGCCTGAACGGCGCCTCGCTCATTCGAATTCTTTAGGAGAGACCATGCGTTTCCTGCCTGGCCTGTTACTTTTACTGCCCCTTGTGAGCCCCCTGGCCCATGCCGATCTGATCGACGATGTGTTTGACCGCGGGGAACTGCGTATCGCCATGCAAGCTAACACCCCACCTTTCAACTTCAAGCAAGGCGACAAACTCACCGGCTTTGAAGTAGAGCTGGGCGAACTGCTGGCCAAGGAAATGGACGTACGCCCCTCCTTTATCACCGTCGATGCCGCCGAGTTGCTGGCGGGCGTGGAAAGCGCCAAATACGACGTGGCCATCAACCATATCGCTATGACTCCTGAACTGGCGGATCGTTTCGACTTCAGCGAGCCCTACAGCTACTCCAGCGCACAGCTGATCGTGCGCAAACAGGAACAACGCCCGCTGGGCAGTTTTGCAGCGCTCAAGGGCAAGGCATTGGGCGTGGCCCAAGGCAGCCAGTTTGTGGAGCAGGCACGCACCGCCGAAGGCGTTGATTTGCGCAGCTACGCCGATGCCAAACAGCCGATCAAGGACGTCGCCGACCAACAAATTGATGCGGCCATCAGTGACCGGCTGCTGATTCCCTACGCGATTCGTGACAGCGAGTTACCGGTGAAGGGCGGCGCAGATGTGGGCCCGACGTTGAGCCTGGCGATCCCGTTCCAAAAGGGTAACCCGGCGTTCAAGGCCAGCCTGGACAAAGCCCTGCAACGGGTGAAGGCCGATGGCCGGCTGACGGCGCTGTCGGAGAAGTGGTTCGGGATGGATGCGAGCAAGCCGGTGGCCAAGGCCGGATAACCGACCCGGTCAATGTAGGAGCTGGCTTGCCTGCGATAGCGGTGGGTCAGCACCAAAAATGTAGGCTGATACACCGCTATCGCAGGCAAGCCAGCTCGCACATTTTGATCTATGTCGGGCTAGAGAGTTTTGCCAGGGCAGCCGCCGCTTCGGGCAACTCCAGCTCACTGAACACCAGCACCCCATGGCGCTTGAGCAACGCTGCCGTCACACCTTCGCCGGTCACCTTCACGCCGGTAAACGTGCCGTCATAGGTCAGCAGGTTGCCGCAGGACGGGCTGTTGGCCTTGAGCACGGCGATACGGATGTGGTGGCGCTGCACCAACGCCAGCGCCTGGTGGGCGCCATCGAGGAAGGCCTCGCTGAAGTCTTCCCCCTGGGCCGTCAGCACCTGGGCTCGGCCCTCCCAAACATCGATCCCCTGCCCGCCCGGGATCTCGGCAGACGGGCGCGGCGTCGGCAAACCACCCGCCACTTCCGGGCACACAGCAACCACCCGCCCTTCGGCCTGCCACGCGGTCAGTTGGTCGAAAGGCCCGCTGGCCCCTGCGTCGTAGCGTACCCGGTGGCCCAGCAGGCAGCGGCTGACCAGAATCTTTTGCATGATCAAAACGGCTCGTTACCCCGCCGGCGAAACCAGCCGGTAAGGGACAGGCGTTCGCGTGTGGCAGGCATGACTTCATGGGGGATCTCCCCCGACAGGAACACCACCAGGCAACCGCCGGTGGGCACCACATCGTATTCGACGTCGCCCTTGAGGTACATGCGCAACTGGCCACCATGCTCTGGCAGCCACGCATCGTTCAAATAGATCACCGCCGACACCATGCGCCGGTCGTCATCACGAAACCGGTCCACATGCCTGAGGTAAAACGCCCCCGGCGGGTACATGGCGAAGTGGCTTTCGAAGTCTTCCAGCCCCAGGAACAGCCCCCGGTTCATCGCCACTCGCAGGCTGTCCATCAGCTCCAGATAGTTGTCGCAGGCGACCACTTCGCCCGGCTCCAGCCACTGGATATGGTCACCGCGAATGCCCTCGCGAATCTCCTGGGACGGCCCACGTCCGACGGCTGCCGGCGCCAATTCACCTTCGGCGGCGCGTTTATGGCACTCAGCCGCCAGTTCCAGGGTCAGAGCCTCGGGCAGGAAGATATTCTGCTGCGACCAGCCTTGTGCGGCCAAGTCATCGACAATGCGTAACAGCAGCGGGTGATCGGAGGGTATGGGCATGGCGCGCATAGTATCCATACGCCTGCGAATCCGACAGCGCCGCCGAGCGTCTGAATACACTTTAGTCAGGTGACCAATAGGATTTCTCGACAAATCCTACGCCCGACACGGACAATAGTGGCCGACTGACAGGAGTCCATATGCGTCGTTTGCTTTTTTCCTTGCTGATGTTCTGCGTTTTGCCCGCGTGGGCAGACGGCCATGACCAGTTGTACAAGGTCGCCGGCTGGGCAGACCAGCGCGCGCATTTTAATGACGCCCTCAGTGCCGCCCAGCAACGCTACCGCAACAGCTTGCCGCCAGCGGTGTATCAGGCGCTGGTGGACAACAGCAATAAACGCTTCGCACCGCAGTCGGTAGACCAGCGCGCCGAAGCGCAGCTGCGCAAGAACCTGGCAGACCCGAAGCCGGCCCTGGCGTTCTTCCAGTCGCCCCTTGGCCGCAAGATTGTCGCCGCCGAATTGCTGGCCACCCGCCGCGATCAACTGGCGAAGAATGCCCAGGGCTTGCCACACATCGAAGCCGGTGCCACCCGCAGCCTGATCATCGGCCACTTGGCGCAGGCACTGCCTGCGCGGGAAGCCGGGGCGGAAGTCAGCCTGGCCATCGCCGGCGTGGCGGCCGACAGCTTGAGCCAGATGATCCCCGGCCTGTTGGGCGGCGGCCAGGCACAAGGCATGTTGAACGGCCAGCGCGAGCGTTTGATGCAGCAGATTGGCAATGATTTGAACAACACATTGCTGTACGTCTACCGGGACTTGTCCGACCCGGAGCTGGAAGAATTCGCCACCTTCGCAGAGTCGCCCGATGGCAAGGCTTACTACAAGGCGGCACTGGCGGCGATTCGCGCCGGCTTGGCCGTCGGCCAAAGCACCTCAAGCCTGGCGCCGTGATCAGCCTGTAGGCGCAAGCTTGCTCGCGATGGTCGTCAACGATCACGCGGGGATCAGCGGTGCTCTCTGGTTTTCGCGAGCAAGCTCGCGCCTACAGGTGATCACTTAGAAACTTGAAGTACACCTGCCGAATCTCCGGAATCTCATTCGCCAAATGATGCCTGCCGCGCGGCAGCATCAAAACCTGCGGCTGGTCGAACTTGCTGCGCAGCACCTTCAGGTTGTGCTGCCAGTCTACCGTCATGTCCTCCTCGCCCTGCACGATCAACGGCCGCCGCGTGCTGCGTGGCGCCGCTTCGATGCGTTTGATCCAGCGCGCCAACGCGCCCACCCAGGCGGTCGGCAGTTGCCGTGGCTGCAGCGGGTCGGCCTCCAGGAACGGCTTGAACTGCGGGTCGTTGGTGTTATCGCTGAAGCGCCGGGCGATGCCTTTGACGAAAGGCTTGAGCAGGTAATAACTGAGCTGCGACCAGCCCCACGCCCGGGGCCGCACCAACGGGGAGAGCAGGAAGGTCTTGCCCTGGGCCGGGCTGTCGGCACCGTGGTTAAGCAGGTGGTCCACCACAATCGCACCGCCCGTGCTTTGCCCGAACAAGTGCCATGGCTGCGGCAACTGCAACGCCCTGGCCTGCTCGAATAATGCCTGCACCACATCCTGGTACACCGCAAAGTCATCAATGCTGGCCCGCTCGCCACTGGACAACCCATGGCCCGGCAAGTCGCAGGCGATTACCACAAAGCCCTGGTCCAGCGCCCAGTCCACGGCGTTGCGGTACAAGCCCATATGATCGTAGAAACCATGGAACAGGAACATCGTCGCCACCGGCACTGGCGGCCACCACACCTGGCAGACCACATCGAACCCGCCCACCGCGCAGCGCCCCAGGCGGCTTACGGCCGCCACCTTGCGGGCGGGCAGGTCCAGGCCATAGAAGCGCTGGTAGACCCGGGCCTCGGCAGAAAGCGGCTGCGCGTCCAACAGGGGCCGCAGGCTTTCGCGTAGATGATCAGGGTCAAACGTAACGGGCATAAGAACTTCCAGACTGTGGCTTCAACGCATTGAACAGATGAATATCGAGCCGCGATATTCATCTGTCAGGGCAAGCATGGCAAGCTACGCGTCCTCCGAGGATTGATCCACATGCGACAGCCCTACCGCACCACCCTCTTCGCCAGCCTGATCGTGATCATTTGCGCCGGCGTGCTTTGGGCGGCATATGACTGGTTCCAGGGTCGCTACCTGCGGGCGTTCAGTGAGCATACGGCAGTGTTTTCCGGCGACACCCTGAGCCTGCCCGCCGAGCTGGCCGGGCCTGGCCATATTCGGCTGGTGCACTTTTGGGACCCGGCCTGCCCATGCAATGTCGGCAACCAGCAACACCTTTCAGAACTGATCGAGCATTACGCACCTCAAGGCGTGGAGTTCTATTCGTTGCAAAAGCCCGGGAGCCACGGCCAGTTACCCGCCAGCCTGGGCGCGATGAAACCCATCCAAAGCCTGCCCGGCGCCGAACACGTGCCCGCCAGCCCCGCCGTGGGCATTTGGGACCGCAGCGGCAAGCTCGCCTATTTCGGGCCGTACAGCGAAGGGCTGACGTGTAATTCGAGCAACAGCTTTATCGAACCTATCCTGCGGGCTCTCGAAGACGGGCGCCAAGTCAACGCGACCCACACCCTGGCGGTGGGCTGCTATTGTTCGTGGCCAAAAGGCTTGTAGTTCGCGGCCCCACTCATCGTAAGGAATCGTCATGAAGCGCGTCTTGCAGGTCCTCGCGGCTCTCATCGTGCTGGTCGCCCTTGGCGCCGGATGGTATGTCTACAGCAAGCAGCCGATCCGCCAGGGCACCGTGGCGCTGGCGCACCTGCAAGGCTCGGTCACTGTGCGCTATGACGACCGTGGCGTGCCGCATATCCGTGCTGAAAACGAGGCCGACCTGTACCGCGCCCTTGGCTATGTGCACGCCCAGGACCGGCTGTTCCAGATGGAGATCATGCGGCGCCTGTCCCGTGGCGAGCTGGCCGAAGTGCTGGGCCCCAAGCTGCTGGAGACCGACAAACTGTTCCGCAGCCTGCGCATTCGCGAACGGGCCTTGAGCTACGTGGAGCACATGGACCATGAGTCCGCGCCCTGGAAAGCCCTGCAAGCCTACCTGGACGGCGTGAACCAGTATCAGGACAGCCACGCCAGCCCCATGGAGTTCGACGTACTGGGCATTCCCAAGCGCCCGTTTACCCCCGAAGACACCATCAGCGTCGCCGGCTACCTGGCCTACAGCTTTGCCGCCGCGTTTCGCACCGAACCCTTGCTGACGTACGTACGCGACCAACTGGGTAACGATTACCTGAAAGTGTTCGACCTCGATTGGCAACCCAAGGGCGCCCTTAACCTGGCCGCCGGCGACTGGAAAGACCTCGGCGCCATCGCTCAGTTGAGCGAACAGGCCCTGGCCGAGAACGGCCTGCCACAGTTCGAAGGCAGCAACGCCTGGGCCATCAGCGGCAGCCGCACCAAGAGCGGCAAACCGCTGCTGGCGGGTGACCCGCATATTCGCTTCTCGGTGCCGTCGGTGTGGTACGAGGCGCAGTTGTCGGCGCCGGGCTTCGAGCTTTACGGTTATCACAATGCGCTGGTACCGGTGGCGTTCCTGGGCCACAACAAGGATTTCGGCTGGAGCCTGACCATGTTCCAGAACGATGACCTCGACCTGATCGCCGAGAAGGTCAACCCGGCCAACCCCAACCAGGTCTGGTACCACGACAAGTGGGTAGACATGACCAGCAGCGAGCAGCAGATTGCGGTCAAGGGCCAGGACCCGGTCACCCTCACCCTGCGCTCCTCGCCCCACGGCCCGATCATCAATGACGTGCTCGGCGAGAATGCCGGCAAGACGCCGATTGCCATGTGGTGGGCCTTCCTCAACACCGACAACCCGATCCTCGACGGCTTCTACCAGCTCAACCGCGCCGACACCCTGGCCAAGGCCCGTGCCGCAGCGGCCAAGGTGCAGGCGCCGGGCTTGAACATCGTATGGGCGAATGCCAAGGGCGATATCGGCTGGTGGGCGGCGGCGCAATTGCCGATCCGCCCGGCCGGGGTCAACCCGGGCTTTATCCTCGACGGCAGCACGGCCCAGGCGGACAAACTCGGCTTCTACCCGTTCAGCGCCAACCCCCAGGAAGAAAACCCGGCGCGGGGCTATGTGGTGTCCGCCAATGCCCAGCCGGCGTCACCCACCGGCATGCCGATCCCGGGTTATTACAACCTGGCCGACCGTGGCCAGCAGTTGAACGCGCAATTGAGCGACAACCGCGTGAAATGGGACGTGGACAACAGCCAGGCCTTGCAGCTGGGCACCACTACCGCCTACGGCCCACGGCTGTTGGCGCCACTGCTGCCGGTGCTGCGTGAAGTGGTCAAGGACCCGGCACAGTTGAAACTGGTAGAGCAGTTGGCTGCGTGGAAAGGCGATTACCCGCTCGACTCCACCACTGCCACGCTGTTCAACCAGTTCCTGTTCAACCTCACCGATGCGGCGTTTCACCCAAAGCTGGGGGATGCGATGTTCAAGACATTGCTCACCACCCGCGTGGTGGACGCCGCGTTGCCACGCCTGAGCGCCTCACCGGATTCGCCATGGTGGGACGGCCACCGCGCCGACACCGTCAAGCTCGCCTGGGACAACAGCCTGCAACACCTCAAGGCGACCTTCGGCGACGACCCGACGCAGTGGCAATGGGGCAAGGCCCACACCCTGACCCACGGCCACCCGCTGGGCTCGCAGAAGCCGTTGGACAAAATCGTCAACGTCGGCCCGTTTGCCGCTCCCGGCAGCCATGAAGTGCCCAACAACCAATCCGCACAGATCGGCCCGGCGCCGTGGCCGGTGACGTACGGCCCATCGACCCGGCGCCTGATCGACTTCGCCGACGCGGCCCATGCGCTGACCATCAACCCGGTCGGGCAGAGTGGTGTGCCGTTCGACAAGCACTACTCTGATCAGGCGCAGACGTATATCGAGGGCGGGTATGAGCAGGCGCACTTCAATGATGAGGAAGTGACGGCGAATACCCGTAGTACGTTGAAGCTGTTGCCGGCCCGGACACCGCAATAGCTCAGAAGAAATGCCATACATGTGGGAGCTGGCTTGCCTGCTCCCACAGTTGATCTCCATCGTTGCGTCTATCGTGCTCGAAGCCGCCCCGGCGCCTCGCCGTAGGTTTCCTTGAATTTCTTGCTGAACGCCGCCTGGGACTGGTACCCCGCCTGGGCGGCAATATCCGTCAGGCTCAACCGCGACTGATGCAACAGGTTGAATGCCAACTCCATGCACAACTGCGTCACTTGCTGCCTACCGTGAAGAAAGCCTTTGGCGCGCTGGGCAAGAGCAGCCCGAAGATGGTCAAAGCCTACATGGCGCTGGGGGAAGCTGCCGAGGAAAACAACGTCCTCGATGCCAAGACCCGTGAGCTGATTTCCATCGCCGTGGCCATCACCACCCGCTGCGACGGTTGCATCGGCGTGCATGCCGACGCGGCAATCAAGGCTGGCGCCACCCGCGAAGAAGTGGCCGCGACGTTGGCCACGGCGATCTCGCTGAATGCCGGCGCGGCGTACATCTATTCGCTGCGTGCCCTTGAAGCCTATGACACGCTCAAACCGGCGCCGCAAAGTTAAGCCGCAATTGTTGCGGCGTCACGCCCAGCCGGCGGTTGAACACACTGCGCATGTGCTGGGCATCGCGAAAACCGCATTGATACGCCACAGTCTTGAGCGGTGCGCGGGTGCTTTCCAGCATCACCCGCGCTGCATCCACGCGAGCCCGCTCGACGAACTCCGCCGGGGTGATCTGCGCTTCCCGGGCAAATACCCGGGAGAAGTTGCGCGCGCTCATGTTGGCAGCCTTGGCCAGGTCAGCGATGGTCAGGTCGCCCGTCAGGTTGGCCAATACGTAGAGCTGCACCAGCGCCACCGCCGAGGTGGCTTCGGCGTGGGGTGTAAGGAACGGGCTGAACTGCGACTGCCCACCCGAACGCTGGGTAAATACAACCAGGCGCTTGGCCACGCTAAGGGCGACTTCCGGGCCATGGTCCTGTGCCAGCAGGTACAGCGACAGGTCGATACCCGCCGTTACCCCGGCCGAGGTATAGAGATTGCCGTCCTGTACGTAAAGGCGGTCGGCATCCACTTTGGTCGAGGGGCACAAACCGGCCAGGTCGGCAGCGTCGCCCCAATGAGTGGTGACAGTGCGCCCGTCCAGCAGCCCGGCGCGGGCGAGCATGAAGGCGCCGTTGCAGATGGAGCCGAAGCGTTTGGCTCGCGCACTGGCGTCGCGCAGCCATTGATTGAACACCGGGCCGAAATCCTCGAACGGCAATTGCGGCCCACCGGCCATCAACAGCAAATCGTAAGGCTCAAGGGCTTCGCTGAAATGCCGGTGCGCCTGCAACGACAAGCCGTTGGAGCAGGCCATGTTGCCGTGGCCCAGGCCAATCACTTCCAACTGGTAATGCTTCTCGGGCGGCAGAAAACGGTTGGCCTCGCAGAACACATCCAGGGGCCCGGTCACGTCCAGTGACTGGACGCCGGGGAAGATCAGGATGGCGACGGTTTTGCCCATGAGCAGGAACACCTTTTTCAACTGAATAAACACAAACCCTGTAGGAGCTGGCTTGCCGGCGATGCAAACACCTCGGTGTAACAGGTATTCCGAGGTGATGCTATCGCAGGCAAGCCAGCTCCTACAGTTGATCGCGTATGGCCTTGGCACGATGTGACGGCACATTGGCCGGGATCGTACCCTCGCCGCGATGGCCCCTTCGCGGGTGCGCGACCAGACTGGACTCATCGGCGCCAACCCGGCGCTTTCTTGAGGAGAACGACCATGAGCACCACCATCGCCGGCATCAAGATCCCGGACAGCGCCCTGGCCAAGGCCACCACCGAATACATCCGCGACATCGAGTCCGACCTGCTGTACCACCACTCCCGCCGGGTGTTCCTGTTCGGCGCCTTGAGCGGTGAGCGCCAGCAGTTGGCCTATAACCCGGAGTTGCTGTACGTCGGCGCGATGTTCCACGACCTGGGCCTGGTGGAAGGTCACCGCAGTGATGACGAGCGTTTTGAAGTGGACGGCGCCAACGCGGCGGCGAACTTCCTCAAGCCATACGGATTGAGCGATGACGATATCGAGCAGGTGTGGTTGTCCATCGCCCTGCACACCACGCCAGGTGTGCCCAAGCATCTGCGTCCGACCGTGGCGCTGGTGACGGCGGGCGTGGAAATGGACGTGCTGGGCATGGAGTACGCAGCGTTCAGCAGCGTGCAGCGCGAGGCTGTGGTGCATGCGCATCCACGCGGTGAAGGGTTCAAGGAATGCATCATCTGCGCGTTTGCCGACGGCTTGCGCCATCGTCCGCAGACCACGTTTGGCAACGTGAAGACGGATGTGCTGGTGGATCAGGAGCCTGGGTTCAAGCCGATGAACTTTGTCGAGGTGATTCGCAAGTCGCCTTGGAACGCATAGCTGACTTGAAATGCAATCAACTGTGGGAGCTGGCTTGCCTGCGATAGCGGTGTATCAGTCAACACATCAGTCGACTGTCACACCGCTATCGCAGGCAAGCCAGCTCCCACATTTTTTGAGCCGGTTCCGTCAGTTAGACCGGTGCCGGTGCGCGACGCGCGTCCGCTGGTTTCCCCCAGCCATCGGCTGCCGCTTCTTCAATCGCCTGCTGGATCGCTTTCTTGCGCATCTCTTCCGCACGACGGCTGAAGAACCACACCAGGAACGTCACGATCGACACCGCCAACAGAATCAGGCTGGCCACAGCGTTGATCTCGGGTTTAACCCCCAGACGCACTGCCGAGAACACTTCCATCGGCAACGTGGTCGAGCCCGGGCCCGACACGAAGCTGGCCAATACCAGGTCGTCCAGCGACAGCGCGAACGACATCATGCCGCCCGCCGCCAATGACGGCGCGATCATCGGGATGGTGATCAGGAAGAACACCTTCCATGGCCGTGCACCCAGGTCCATGGCCGCTTCTTCAATCGACAGGTCCAACTCACGCAAGCGCGCCGACACCACCACCGCCACATACGCCGAACAGAACGTGGTGTGGGCAATCCAGATGGTGACCAGGCCACGTTCCTGCGGCCAGCCGATCATCTGCGCCATGGCCACGAACAGCAGCAACAGCGACAGGCCGGTAATCACCTCCGGCATGACCAGCGGCGCCGTCACCAGGCCGCCGAACAGCGCGCGGCCCTTGAACTGGCTGATACGCGTCAGCACAAATGCCGCCAACGTACCCAGCGCCACCGCCGCAATCGCCGTGTAGCAGGCAATTTCCAGGGAGCGACCGACCGAGCCCATCAGTTGGGTGTTGTCCAACAGGCCGACGTACCACTTCACCGACCAACCACCCCACACCGTCACCAGTTTGGATTCGTTGAACGAGTAGATCACCAGGATCAGCATCGGCAGGTAGATGAACAACAACCCCGCCACCAGCATGAAGCTTGAAAACCTGACGCGCTTCATATCTTGCCCTCCATCTCTTTGGCTTGGCTGCGGTTGAACAGGATGATCGGCACGATCAAGATCGCCAGCATCACCACCGCCAGGGCAGATGCCACCGGCCAGTCACGGTTGTTGAAGAATTCTTGCCACAACACTTTACCGATCATCAGGGTTTCCGGGCCGCCGAGCAGTTCCGGGATCACGAACTCGCCCACCACCGGGATAAACACCAGCATGCAGCCGGCGATGATGCCGTTCTTGGACAGCGGCACGGTGATTTTCCAGAAGCTGTTGAAGGTGCTCGAACCCAGGTCCGATGCGGCTTCCAGCAGGCTCTGGTCGTGTTTCACCAGGTTGGCGTACAGCGGCAGGATCATGAACGGCAGGTAGGAATAGACCACGCCGATATACACCGCGATGTTGGTGTTGAGGATCTGCAGCGGCTCGTTGATCAGCCCGATGGACATCAAAAAGCCGTTGAGCAAACCGTTGTTGCTGAGGATGCCCATCCACGCATAGACGCGGATCAGGATCGCGGTCCAGGTCGGCATCATGATCAACAGCACCAGCACGGTCTGCATTTCCTTGCGCGCACTGGCAATCGCGTAGGCCATCGGGTAGCCGATCAGCAGGCAGAGGATGGTGCTGAAAAACGCCATCTTCAGCGAGCCCAGGTACGCCGCGATGTACAACTCGTCATCGCCCAGCATCCCGTAGTTGGCCAAGTTCAGCACCAACTGCAGTTTCTGTTCAACGAAGGTGTAGATCTCGGTGTACGGCGGGATCGCCACGTCGGCTTCGGCAAAGCTGATCTTCAGGACGATGAAGAACGGCAGCATGAAGAACAGGAACAGCCAGAGGAAAGGGATCCCGATGACCACATGCCGGCCACCGGGGGTTATTCGTTGCAGCTGGCGTTTGAACTTCTTCATGTTCATGAGCGAAGTACCACGCCGCTGTCGTCTTCCCACCACACGTACACCTGGTCACCCCAGGTCGGGCGCTGGCCACGGCGCTCGGCGTTGGCCACGAACGATTGCACCAGCTTGCCGCTCGGCAATTCGACGTAGAACACCGAGTGCCCGCCCAGGTAGGCGATGTCGTGCACCTTGCCGCTGGACCAGTTGTGCTCGCAGGTCGGCATTTCGCTGGTCACCAGCAGCTTTTCAGGGCGAATGGCGTAGGTCACCGACTTGTCTTCCACCGAGGTGGCGATGCCGTGACCGACGTAGATGTTGCGGTCCAGGTCCGGGCACTTGAGTACCGCATGGCCTTCGGCGTCGTCCACCACCTGGGTTTCGAAGATGTTGACGTTGCCGATGAACTCGCACACCAGGCGGCTGGTAGGCGTTTCGTAGATGTCGATTGGGCTGCCTATCTGGGCGATCCAGCCCAGGTGCATGATCGCGATACGCTCGGCCATGGTCATGGCCTCTTCCTGGTCGTGGGTCACCATCACGCAGGTCACACCTACGCGCTCGATGATCTCAACTAGCTCCAGCTGCATCTGCGAACGCAGCTTCTTGTCCAATGCGCCCATCGGCTCATCGAGCAGCAGCAGTTTCGGACGCTTGGCCAGGGAACGCGCCAACGCCACCCGCTGGCGTTGACCGCCGGACAATTGGTGCGGCTTGCGCTTGGCGTACTGGCTCATCTGCACCAGCTTGAGCATCTCGGCCACGCGGGCGTCGACTTCAGATTTGGGAATCTTGTCCTGTTGCAGGCCAAACGCGATGTTCTGGGCCACGGTCATGTGGGGGAACAGGGCGTAGGACTGGAACATCATGTTGATCGGCCGCTCGTACGGCGGCATGTCGGTGATGTCCACACCGTCGAGGTAAATGCGTCCTTCCGTTGGGCGCTCGAAGCCTGCGAGCATGCGCAGCAAGGTGGATTTGCCCGAACCCGATCCGCCGAGCAAGGCGAAGATCTCGCCTTTCTTGATTTCCAGGGACACATCGTCCACGGCGATCGTCTCGTCGAACTTCTTCGTGACCCGGTCGATTTTGACCAGCACCTTTTTCGGTGTCTGGTCGCCCTCGAGGGCTTTCTTATAGGCGCCGGAGGCAACTGCCATTTACGAAACTCCCAGAAAAAAAAGAGTGCAGCTCACCCAATACGGGCGAGCCCAGGATAATTTGAGCGTTAAGCCTTACTTGCCCGTCTTGACCTTGGTCCAGCTACGGGTCATCAAACGTTGCACTTTCGGGGGTAGCTCGAAGTTGACAAAAGTCCGGTCGAGAACCGCCTGCGGTGGGTAAACCGCTTCGTCAGTGCGTATCGATTGCTCCATCAGTTTGTCCGCCCCTGGGTTAGGGTTGGCGTAACCGACGTAATCACTGACCTGAGCGATCACCTCAGGTTTCAGTAAATAGTTGATGAAGGCGAGAGCCTCTTTGACGTTGGTGGCATCTTTGGGGATGGCCAGCACGTCGAACCACAGGTTGCCGCCTTCCTTGGGAATCACGTAGGCGATGTTCACGCCTTTACCCGCCTCGGCCGCGCGGGCCTTGGCCTGGAATACATCACCGGAGAAGCCTGCCGCCACACAGATGTTGCCGTTGGCCAGGTCGGAGATGTATTTGGAAGAATGGAAGTAGGTCACGTAAGGACGCACTTTCAGGAGTTTTTCTTCAGCCTTCTTGTAGTCTTCAGGGTTGGTGCTGTTGGGATTGAGGCCCATGTAGTTGAGGACTGCCGGCAGCATTTCATCCGCCGAGTCCATGAACGACACGCCGCAACTCGCCAGCTTCTTCATGTTTTCCGGCTCGAACAGCACGGCCCAGGAATCGATCTTGTCGACGCCCAGCACTTCCTTGACCTTGTCGACGTTGTATCCAATGCCGTTGGTGCCCCACAGGTACGGCACGGCGTACTGGTTGCCGGGGTCGTTCTTTTCCAGGCGTTTGAGCAGCGCCGGGTCGAGATTGGCGTAGTTACTTAGTTGCGACTTGTCGATTTTCTGGAACGCCCCGGCCTTGATCTGCTTGCCGAGGAAATGGTTGGACGGCACCACCACGTCGTAACCGGTACGACCGGCGAGCAACTTGCCTTCCAGGGTTTCGTTGGAGTCGAACACGTCGTAGACCGGCTTGATGCCGGTGGCCTTTTCAAAGTTGGCCAGGGTGTCGGGGCCGATGTAGTCCGACCAGTTATAAATATGCACAGTCGGTGCGGCCTGCACGCTGACAGCCAGCGTGATACCTGCGCCCACCAGCAAGGCTTTGCGAAATAAAGAAATTGGCAAGTGGAGGTCCTCTTAAATAGTTGGGCCCGAAGTTGTTGCCCGGCAACAAAACCGGCGCGCAACTTACCCTCGATAAACCGATCCGGCAAAACTTTCTGTCATTTAAGTGTTTCGCTAACCACCGCGCGCATCGCGGCAGTTAGCAAAACAGGTATCAAAGCGGCTTACTTGCCCGATTTGATCTTGGTCCAGCTGCGGGTCATTTCCCGCTGGGTAGCCGCCGGCAAGTCAGCAATGGCATACAACTTGGCTTGCACGTCCGCTGGCGGATAAATGCCTGGGTCGCTGGTGATGTCTTTGTCGACCAGCGCGGTGGCCTTCTCGTTACCGTTCGGGAAACGTACGCTGTTGGTAATGCTGGCCATGACTTCCGGCTTGAGCAGGTAGTTCATGAATTTGTAGGCGGCGTCGACGTTTTCGGCATCTTTAGGGATGGCGACCATGTCATAGAAGCTGCCGGCACCTTCTTTGGGAATGTCGTAGGCAACCTTGACCTTGCCACCGGCTTCAGCCGCGCGGGACTTGGCCTGTTGCACGTCACCCGAGTAACCCACGGCTACGCAGATGTTGCCGTTGGCCAGGTCGGAAATGTACTTGGAGGAGTGGAAGTAACCGATCGAAGGACGCAGTTTGAGGAACAGCGCCTCGGCTTGCTTGAGGTCCTCTTTCTTCTGGGTGTCGGTCGGCAGGCCCAGGTAGTGCAGCGCCACCGGCAGCATTTCGGTTGGCGAATCGAGGAAGCTCACGCCGCAGCTTTTCAGCTTGGCGAGGTTTTCCGGCTTGAGGATGACATCCCACGAGTCGATCTTGTCGATGCCCAGTGCGGCCTTGACCTTCTCGGGGTTGTAGCCGATACCAATCGAGCCCCACATGTACGGGAAGGCGTGCTTGTTGTCCGGGTCGCTGATGGACACGGCTTTAAGCAGGGATTTGTTCAGGTTGTCGTAGTTCGACAGTTTGGACTTGTCCAGCTCCTGGTAAACACCGGCCTTGATCTGCTTGGCGAGGAAGTTGTTCGACGGCACGACGATGTCGTAGCCGGACTTGCCTGCCAGCAACTTGGCTTCCAGGGTTTCGTTGGAGTCGAATACGTCATAGACCACCTTGATCCCGGACTCTTTTTCAAAGTTCGCGATGGTGTCCGGTGCGATGTAGTCGGACCAGTTATAAACGTGCAGCACTTTATCGTCGGCGTGCGCCGCGCCTGCCATGGCCCCCATCAGGGACAAGGCCAGGAGGGTCTTGCCAGCGTTCTTCAAACCTAATGCCTTCATTCGGTCATGCTCCAATTTTTTCTTTTTTGGGCCACGTTCGTTCTTTAAGTACAACGTGTTTCGCAGCCCGTCTAAGGGCAACAAAACAGGGCGACAGTCTGGCAAGTTCAAGGGCCGGCTTTCAACCAAAGCACTCTTTTATAAATGCCTTTTAATCACTTCTCAGACGCAGCACCCGAAGGCGCCGCGTTCTGAGCCTAGCATTTAGCCCTGCAAAGCCGCCAAAGTCAGGTCCAGGCAGTGCCGCGCCTTGGTCACCAACTCGTCAATCTCGGCCTTGCTGATCACCAGCGGCGGCGAAATGATCATGGTGTCGCCCACGGCGCGCATGATCAGGCCATTCTCGAAGCAGAACGTGCGGCAGATCATGCCGGCGCCACGGCCTTCGTAACGCTTGCGCGTTGCCTTGTCCTGAACCAGCTCGATCGCACCGAGCATGCCCACACCGCGAACTTCGCCCACCAACGGGTGATCTGCCAGTTCCCTCAGACGCTTTTGCAAATAGGGTGCCGTTTCGTCGTGAACACGCTTAATAATTTGTTCATCGCGCATGATGCGGATGTTTTCCAGGGCTACCGCAGCCGCCACCGGGTGGCCGGAATAGGTGAAACCGTGGTTGAAATCGCCGCCTTCGTTGAGCACCGCAACCACTTCGTCGCGCACGATCAGGCCGCCCATCGGGATGTAGCCGGAGGTCAGGCCCTTGGCGATGGTCATCATGTCGGGCTTGAGGTCGTAGAAATCGCTGCCGAACCATTCGCCGGTACGGCCAAAACCGCAGATCACTTCATCGGCGACGAACAGGATGTCGTACTTGGCGAGGATTTCCTTAATGCGCGGCCAGTAACTGGCGGGCGGCACGATCACGCCACCGGCACCCTGGATCGGCTCGGCAATAAAGGCACCGACGTTGTCCACGCCCAGTTCCAGAATCTTCGCTTCCAGCTGGTTGGCCGCCCACACGCCGAATTCTTCCGGGCTCATGTCGCCGCCCTCGCCGAACCAATACGGTTGAGCGATGTGGACGATGCCCGGGATCGGCAAGTCGCCCTGTTCATGCATGTAGGTCATGCCGCCCAGGCTGGCGCCGGCCACGGTTGAACCGTGGTAGCCGTTCTTGCGGCTGATGATGGTTTTCTTGTTCGGCTGGCCTTTGATCGCCCAGTAGTGGCGGACCATACGCAGCATGGTGTCGTTGCCTTCAGAGCCGGAGCCGGTGAAGAACACGTGGTTCATGCCTTGCGGGGCGATATCGGAGATGGCTTTGGCCAGTTCCAGCACCGGTGGGTGGGCGGTCTGGAAGAACAGGTTGTAGTAAGGCAGTTCTTTCATCTGCTTGGCGGCGGCGTCAGCCAGTTCATCGCGACCGTAACCGATCGCCACGCACCACAGGCCGGCCATGCCGTCGAGAATCTTGTTGCCTTCGCTGTCCCACAGGTAAACGCCGTGGGCTTTGGTGATGATCCGTGGGCCTTTCTCTTTCAATTGCTTGAAGTCGCTGAACGGCGCCAGGTGGTGATCGCTGCTCAAGGCTTGCCATTCACGGGTTTGCGGGTTGTTGCTGGACATACCAATCTCCTAGATGTTTCAGGTGAGGACGCGCCGTTTGAAGGGCGCGCCCGGCGCATCAGACGGCGAAGAGCAGGAATTCCCGCTCCCACGAACTGATCACGCGCTTGAAGTTTTCATGCTCGGCCCGCTTGACCGCGACGTAGCCTGTGATGAATTTTTGACCCAGGTATTTCTCGATGGTCTTGCTGTTTTCCATGCGCTCCAGGGCGTCTTCGATGGTCAGCGGCAAGCGCAGGTTGCGGCGCTCGTAACCACGCCCCACCACTGGCGCGCTTGGGCTGATGCCTTCGACCATGCCGATGTAGCCACACAACAAACTGGCGGCAATTGCCAGGTACGGGTTGGCGTCGGCGCCCGGCAGGCGGTTTTCCACCCGGCGGTTCTGTGGGCCGGCGTCCGGAACCCGCAGGCCAACGGTGCGGTTTTCTTCGCCCCACTCCACGTTTACCGGCGCCGAAGTGTCAGGCAGGAAGCGGCGGAACGAGTTGACGTTAGGCGCGAACAGCGGCAACAGCTCGGGGATGAATTTCTGCAGGCCACCGATGTGGTGCAGGAACAGCTCGCTCTTGGTCCCGTCTTCATTGGAGAACACGTTCTTGCCAGTGGCGATGTCGATGATGCTCTGGTGCAGGTGCATCGCGCTGCCGGGCTCGCCGGTCATGGGCTTGGCCATGAAGGTGGCCGCCACGTTGTGCTTGAGCGCCGCTTCGCGCATGGTGCGCTTGAACACCAGGATCTGGTCGGCCAGGGACAGTGCGTCGCCGTGACGGAAGTTGATTTCCATCTGCGCCGTGCCGTCCTCGTGGATCAGCGTGTCGAGGTCCAGTTCCTGCAGCTCGCACCAGTCGTAGACGTCTTCGAACAACGGGTCGAACTCGTTGGCCGCTTCGATAGAGAAAGACTGGCGGCCGGTTTCCGGGCGACCGGAGCGGCCGATCGGCGGTTGCAGCGGGAAGTCCGGGTCTTCGCAGCGTTTGGTCAGGTAGAACTCCATCTCCGGCGCCACGATGGGCTGCCAGCCTTTATCGGCATAGAGCTTGAGGACTTTCTTGAGCACGTTGCGCGGCGACAGCTCGATCGGGTTGCCTTGCTTGTCGTAGGTGTCGTGGATCACCTGGGCCGTAGGCTCTATGGCCCAAGGCACGAGGAATACCGCGTTCTCGTCCGGGCGGCAGATCATGTCGATGTCGGCCGGGTCGAGCAATTCGTAATAGATGTCGTCTTCGACATAGTCGCCGGTCACGGTCTGCAACAGAACGCTCTCGGGCAGGCGCATGCCTTTTTCGGCGATGAACTTGTTGGTCGGCGAAATTTTGCCCCGGGTGATGCCCGTGAGGTCGCCAATCATGCATTCGACTTCTGTGATCTTGTGGTCTTTCAACCAATCGGTGAGCTGGTCGAGGTTGTTACTCATAAATGCCTCTGGGCTGTGTTTCCTGACATCCATTAAAGGTCAGGCGTAAGTTGACGCAGCATCCGCGTCGCGTTGCATCACCCGCGTTCGACAGGCATTGCCAAATGCCTGGAAGATCGCGAGGTAGTGCGGGTTAGAGCTTACCTGCCATTCGGGGTGCCATTGCACTCCTAAAGCAAAAGCCTTGCCCGCGGGTACCGAAAAGCCTTCGATCAAGCCATCTGGCGCGGTGGCCTCGACCTGAAAGCCGGGCGCCAGGCGATCAATGCCCTGTGAATGAATCGAGTTGACCTGGATCGTCGGCGGCAAGCCCAGGCTTGCCAATACCCCATTCGGGGAGAGGGTGACCGGATGGGCCGGGCCGTACTGGATTGCCAGCGGCTGGGTGTCGTCTTCGCGGTGATCCATCATGCCCGGCACTTCGTGAACCTTCTGGTGCAGGCTGCCGCCAAACGCCACGTTCATTTCCTGAAAGCCACGGCAAATCCCCAGCACCGGAACGCCGGCTGCAATGGCGGCGCGCAGCAACGGCAGGGTGGTTTGGTCGCGTGCAGAATCATGAGCAGTCCCGGGCGTACTGGCCGGGCCGTCGTAGTGAAAGGGTTCGATATTGGAAGGTGAGCCGGTAAAAAGAATGCCGTCCAGGCCGTCAAGAATATTGGCCGGGTCGAGCAAATCCGCCAGGGACGGAATAATCAACGGCAAGCCCTTGGCAGCGGTGGCCACTGCACGGACGTATTTGTCGCCACTGATGTGATAAGCATGCAGACCGACCTGTTTGGAGCAGGCGGTGACGCCGATTAACGGCAGGCGAGACATGAAGCACCCCGGTATTATTGCTGTTATGGGTTTGAATCGAGCTTAGCCTTGTTCATTTTTTTACACAACACCCCCGTAAAAAATACAACACGGCCCGCTCAAACGTGCTGGTTCCAAGAGCACCAATCCCAAAAAATTGCCCCAAAAAGCCCCAAAAAAGCCCTCGTGGCGCTTTTTTAGGGCAAAAAAGGCCTCGCTTGACTTCGGCATGCCGTTCGGGTTGACTGAAACCCGAAGAGATCAATGATTGATATTTTTAACAACAAAGGTGTTGCATCATGTCGGTACCCCCGCGTGCCGTTCAGCTTAACGAAGCGAACGCGTTCCTTAAGGATCATCCTGAGGTTCTGTACGTAGACCTTCTAATTGCGGATATGAATGGTGTGGTGCGCGGCAAGCGCATCGAACGCACCAGCCTCCACAAGGTTTACGAGAAGGGCATTAACCTGCCTGCCTCTCTATTTGCCCTGGATATCAATGGCTCAACGGTGGAAAGCACCGGCCTGGGTCTGGACATCGGTGATGCTGACCGAATCTGTTATCCAATCCCCGACACCCTGTGCAATGAACCCTGGCAAAAGCGCCCAACCGCGCAATTGCTGATGACCATGCACGAACTCGAAGGTGAACCTTTCTTCGCCGATCCTCGCGAAGTACTCCGCCAAGTTGTAAGCAAATTTGACGACCTCGGTCTGACCATCTGCGCCGCATTCGAGCTTGAGTTCTACCTGATCGACCAGGAGAACGTGAATGGCCGGCCACAACCGCCCCGCTCGCCGATCTCCGGCAAACGCCCGCACTCGACACAGGTCTACCTGATCGACGACCTCGACGAATACGTCGACTGCCTCCAGGACATTCTGGAAGGTGCAAAAGAGCAAGGCATCCCTGCCGACGCCATCGTCAAGGAAAGTGCCCCGGCGCAGTTCGAAGTGAACCTGCACCACGTTGCCGACCCGATAAAGGCCTGCGACTACGCGGTACTGCTCAAGCGCCTGATCAAGAACATCGCCTACGACCATGAGATGGACACCACCTTCATGGCCAAGCCCTACCCGGGCCAGGCAGGCAACGGCTTACACGTGCACATTTCGATCCTGGACAAGGACGGCAAGAACATCTTTGCCAGCGAGGATCCCGAGCAGAACGCCGCATTGCGTCACGCGATCGGCGGTGTGCTGGAGACCCTACCCGCCCAAATGGCGTTCCTGTGCCCTAACGTCAACTCCTACCGTCGTTTCGGCGCACAGTTCTACGTGCCGAACTCGCCGTGCTGGGGTTTGGACAACCGCACCGTGGCGATTCGCGTACCGACCGGCTCGTCCGACGCCGTACGTATCGAACACCGTGTGGCCGGCGCCGATGCCAACCCTTACCTGCTGATGGCTTCGGTATTGGCAGGCGTGCATCACGGCCTGACCAACAAGATCGAGCCTGGCGCACCGGTGGAAGGCAACAGCTACGAGCAGAACGAACAGAGCCTGCCGAACAACCTGCGTGATGCACTGCGCGAGTTGGACGACAGCGAGGTGATGGCCAGGTACATCGATCCTAAATACATCGATATCTTCGTCGCCTGTAAGGAAAGTGAGCTGGAAGAGTTCGAACACTCCATCTCCGACCTTGAGTACAACTGGTACCTGCATACCGTGTAAGCGGTTGTGGTGAGCGGGATTTTTGTGGTGAGCGGGCTTTTGTGGTGAGCGGGGCTTTTGTGGTGAGCGGGCTTTTGTGGTGAGCGGGGCTTTTGTGGTGAGCGGGCTTGCCCCGCGCTGGGCTGCGCAGCAGCCCTGAAACCTGCTACCCCGTTGTATCTGAAAAAACGGTGATCCCCGTGGGGCTGCTTCGCAGCCCAGCGCGGGGCAAGCCCGCTCACCACAAAAGCCCCACTCATCCCAAAAGCCCACTCATCTCAAAAGCCCACTCATCCCAAAAGCCCACTCACCACAAAGCCCGCTGACCACAAAAGCCCCGCTGACCACACCCCTCTGTTCGACAGGTTCGCCACAAAACCCCTGCTCCACAGGTATGGATCATGTTCGCGCTCTGCGTACAATGCTTGCTGCCTTGTAGGAGACTTTCATGACAACCCGCCCCGCCGCCCCTCGCAAACCCCGCGCCCGCAGCCAGGCCCGGATCGATGCGATTCTCGACGCCGCCCGCACCTTGCTGGCCGCCGAAGGCGTGGCCAGCTTGTCGATCTACAGCGTGGCCGAACGAGCGCAGATTCCACCTTCGTCGGTGTACCACTTCTTCGCCAGCGTGCCGGCGTTGCTCGAAGCGTTGACCGCCGACGTCCATGCTGCGTTTCGCGCGGCCATTCAAGCGCCCATCGACCATGAGTCACTCAAGCACTGGCGCGACCTGTCGGGCGTGGTAGAGCAGCGCATGCTCACGATCTACAGCGACGACGCCGCCGCCCGGCAATTGATCCTGGCCCAGCATGGGTTGACCGAAGTGACACAGGCCGACCGCCAGCACGACCTGGAGCTGGGAAACCTGATGTATGAAGTGTTCAACCGGCACTTCGAGCTGCCGAGCCTGCCCGCCGATGTCGACGTGTTTGCCCTGGCGCTGGAACTGAGCGACCGCGTTTACGCGCGCTCGGTGCATCAGCACGGGCAGATCATCCCGCGCATGGCCGAGGAAGGCATGCGGGTGTTTGATGCGTATGTGGGGCTTTATCTGCCGGCGTTCTTGCCCAAGCGGGTGGTCACTGCCTGATTGATGTGTTGCCCACAAAGGCCTTATCGCAGGCAAGCCAGCTCCCACATTTGACTGCGTTCACAGATCAAAATGTGGGAGCTGGCTTGCCCGCGATGCTGGTTTCAAGAACGCCAATCACAACTTGGCGATCGACACCTCGGTGGATTTAACAAAGGCAATCACTTCGCTGCCGATCACCAGCTCCAGCTCTTTCACCGAGCGAGTTGTGATTACCGAGGTAACGATGCCGGACGCAGTCTGTACGTCGATTTCCGAGAGCACGTCGCCTTCGACGATTTCCTTGATGGTGCCTTTGAACTGGTTACGCACGTTGATGGCTTTAATAGTCATGGTCGTTCTTCCTGTGTAAGACAAGTGAGTTATTGAGCCCAACGCAATTGCGTAGGCAGCGGTGAAACAGGTTCGGGTTCCGGCGGGGTGCCGGGCAGCGACAACACACGGTTAAGCACTTCGGTTTCCAGCGCCGCCAGGCGGTGGGAGCCGCGCACCCGCGGGCGGGCGAGTTCCACGTGCAGGTCGAGGCCGATTTCGCCGTCTTCGATCAGGATCACCCGGTCGGCAATGGCCACGGCTTCGCTGACGTCGTGGGTCACCAGCAACACGGTGAAGCCGTGCTTGCGCCAGAGGCTCTCGATCAATTGCTGCATCTCGATCCGGGTCAGGGCATCCAGCGCGCCCAGCGGCTCGTCCAGCAGCAACAGGCGTGGTTGGTGAATCAAGGCACGGGCCAGGGCCACGCGCTGCTTCTGGCCACCGGACAACGCCGCCGGCCACTCGTTGGCACGCTCGGCCAGGCCGACCGCTTCCAGCGCTTCCAACGCTTTGGGGCGCCAGTTGCCCTTCAGGCCCAGCCCCACGTTGTCGATGATCTTTTTCCACGGCAGCAAGCGCGCTTCCTGGAACATCAACCGCGTGTCTTCAATCGCCTCGCTCAACGGTGCGGAACCGGCGAGCAATTCGCCGCCGCTGGCTTTATCCAGCCCCGCCAGCAGACGCAGCAAGGTGCTTTTGCCGCAGCCACTACGGCCTACCACCGCAACGAATTGCCCGGCGGGAATGTGCAGGTCGATGCCCTTGAGTACTTCCCGCGCGCCGAAAGCCTTGCGCAACTTGCGTACCGCCAGGGGAATGCCCCGCAGCAGGTGTGGAGGTTGTTGAGCGGTCATGCCGCACCTCCTTTATTCACTTGATAGGCCGGGTGCCAGCGCAACCACACACGCTCCAGGCCACGCGCCGCCAGGTCTGCCAGTTTGCCGAGCACGGCGTACAGCACAATCGCCAGCACCACCACGTCGGTCTGCAGGAATTCCCGGGCGTTCATCGCCAGGTAGCCGATGCCGGAACTGGCGGAGATGGTTTCCGCAACGATCAACGTCAACCACATAAAGCCCAACGCAAAACGCACGCCGACAAGAATCGACGGCAAGGCGCCCGGCAAAATCACCTGGCGAAACAGGCTGAAGCCGGACAAGCCATAACTGCGGGCCATTTCCACCAGCGCCGGGTCGACGTTGCGGATGCCGTGGTAGGTATTGAGGTAGATCGGGAACAGCGTACCGAGGGCGACCAGGAATATCTTCGCCGTCTCGTCGATGCCGAACCACAGGATCACCAGCGGAATCAGCGCCAGGTGCGGCACGTTGCGAATCATCTGCACCGAGCTGTCCAGCAGGCGTTCACCCCAGGTCGACAGGCCGGTGATAAAGCCCAAGGCCAGGCCGATGCTGCCGCCGATCACAAAACCCAGGCCCGCACGCCAGCCACTGATCGCCAGGTGGGTCCAGATTTCGCCGCTGCGCACCAGGCTCACACCTGCTTCGATCACGGCGCTGGGCGCCGGCAGAATGCGCGTCGACAACCAACCGGCCGACACCGACAGCTGCCATACCGCCAGCAACAGGATCGGCAGCACCCAGGGCGCCAATCGATGACTTAGTTTTTCAAGGTTCATGGCGACGCCTCAGCTCTGGGACGCAGCTTTGGGAAGGATGTCGTTGGCGACCATCTCGCCAAACGGGCTGACGTAACCGGCGCCTTTGGGCAACTCGGGACGTTCGATGTCCAAGTGCGGGAACAGCAGCTCGGCCACGCGATACGACTCTTCCAGGTGTGGGTAACCGGAGAAGATAAAGGTGTCGATACCCAGGTCAGCGTATTCCTTGACGCGTGCAGCCACGGTTGGGCCATCGCCTACCAGGGCAGTGCCGGCACCACCGCGTACCAGGCCGACGCCGGCCCACAGGTTGGGGCTGACTTCCAGGTTGTCGCGGCTGCCGCCATGCAAGGCGGCCATGCGTTGCTGGCCCACGGAGTCGAAGCGCGACAGCGAGGCCTGGGCACGGGCGATGGTTTCATCGTCTACGTGGGAGATCAGTTTGTCGGCGGCCTGCCAGGCTTCGGCGTTGGTTTCACGCACGATCACATGCAGGCGAATGCCGAAGCGCAAGGTGCGCCCGAGCTTGGCGGCCTTGGCCCGAACCTGTGCGATCTTTTCTGCCACCGCTGCCGGTGGCTCGCCCCAGGTCAGAACCATTTCCACTTGTTCGGCTGCCAGGTCCTGGGCCGCTTCGGAGGAGCCACCAAAATACAGTGGCGGACGCGGCTGCTGGATCGGCGGGTAGAGCAGCTTGGCGCCTTTGACACTGATGTGCTGGCCGTCATAGTCGACGGTTTCGCCTTCCAGCACGCGGCGCCAGATGCGAGTGAATTCCACCGACGCCTGGTAACGCTCTTCATGGCTGAGGAACAAACCGTCGCCGGCCAATTCTTCCGGGTCACCACCGGTGACCAGGTTAAACAACGCCCGGCCGCCGGACAGACGATCCAGGGTTGCCGCCTGACGCGCAGCCACCGTCGGGGAAATGATCCCGGGGCGCAGCGCAACAAGGAATTTCAGGCGTTGGGTCACCGGGATCAGCGACGCCGCCACCAGCCAAGAGTCTTCGCAGGAGCGCCCGGTGGGGATCAGCACCCCACCGAAGCCGAGGCGATCTGCCGCCTGGGCCACTTGCTGTAAATAACCGTGATCAACGGCGCGAGCGCCTTCGGCGGTGCCAAGGTAATGGCCGTCGCCGTGGGTAGGCAGAAACCAGAAAATATTGAGGCTCATGGAGTTGTCTCCTGAAGAAGTCGGATTACGGCGCTTTGGCAACGGCGGCGGGTGGCGTCCAGATCACGTCCTTGATGTTCAAGGGCTTGGGGATCAATTTGAGTTGGTAGAAGCTGTCGGCGATTTTCTGTTGCGCGGCGACCACGTCCGGGGTCAGGAACAACGCGCCGTAGCCCTGGCGCTTGACCGAGGTCAGGGTGATGTCAGCCGGCAGGCCCAGCAGCGGTGCGACCTGTTCGGTGACTTGTTCCGGATTGGCCTTGGACCATTCGCCTACGGCGCGCACTTCTTCCACCAATGCCTTGATCACTTCAGGGTGTTTTTCGGCGTACGGCTTGGTAGCCAGGTAGAACTGATGGTTGTCGGCGATGCCGGTGCCGTCACGCAGGGTGCGCGCTTGCAGCTGTTTCTCGGCGGCGGCCTGGTACGGGTCCCAGATCACCCAGGCATCGACGCTGCCACGCTCGAACGCGGCGCGGGCATCGGCGGGCGGCAGGAACACGGTCTGCACGTCGGTGTATTTCAGGCCGGCATCTTCCAGGGCGCGCACCAGCAGGTAGTGCACGTTGGAGCCTTTGTTGAGGACGACTTTTTTGCCTTTAAGGTCTTGCACGGATTTGATCGGCGAATCTTTCGGCACCAGGATTGCTTCACTGGTCGGCGCCGGTGGCTCGTAGGCGACGTAGAGCAAATCGGCACCGGCAGCCTGGGCGAAGACTGGCGGGGTTTCACCCGTCACGCCGAAGTCGATGGAGCCGACGTTCAGTCCTTCCAGCAGCTGCGGGCCGCCGGGAAACTCGGTCCACTGCACTTGCACGCCTTGCTCGGCCAGGCGCTTTTCCAGCGAGCCCTTGGCCTTGAGCAGCACCAGGGTGCCGTATTTCTGATAGCCGATCCGCAGGGTTTCGGCGGCCTGGGCTTGAACAATGGCGCCGAAGGACACAGCCGCAGCAAACAGTGCGACCAGACCACGACGCAAGATGACAGTGCGCATGGCGCTCTCTCCAAATATACGATTAGGGGGTTGGCTGCACCTGCTTGGCCGTTGGCGGCTGAGTAAGGTGAGTAGTACTTGTCGAATTCAGGTAAAGCTGGGTGAGGCTTAAATGCTCCAGCGAGCACTCAACAAACGTTCATTCAACACATGGGGATCAATAGGTTTCGGGCGGCGGGCCATGGCGCTGTAGAACGTCTCCAGGGCCTCGCTCAGGCGTTGCTCCAGCACGGGCACCAGCTGCGCCTGGGCGCTGCCTTCGCCGTAGGCAATCTGGCTGTCTTCGGCAAAAATCCCGTGGAGCAATTCCTGGGCTTTCAGGGCCGACAGCACCGGCTTCAGGGCGTAATCCACCGCCAGCATGTGGGCGATGCTGCCGCCGGTGGCCATCGGCAATACCACTTTGTGGGCCAGGGCGCGTTCGGGCAGCAGGTCGAGGATGGTTTTCAGGGCGCCGGAAAACGAGGCCTTGTACACCGGCGTGGCGATCACCAGGCCATCGGCATTCGCCACTTGCTCCAGCAGGTCGATAATCTTCGGGCTGTCGAACCGCGCGTGCAGCAAGTCTTCGGCCGGGAAGTCCCGTATCTGATAACTCACCACTTCCACGCCTTGTTGCTGCAACCAGTTGCGGGTGTGATCCAGCAACACCCCCGACCGGGAACGTTGGCTGGGGCTACCACCAAGTGTTACGACCAGCATGTAGGAAATTCCTTTGGAAAGTGTCAGCGGTTCGCTTTGTGGCGATGGCGCCAAGATGGAACAGACCATATCAGCCAATTTATATATCTATAAATCTTATTTTTTCATTTGTTTATTCTTTAAATGCATATACTGCCGACTAAATCGCAGGCGTAAAAAAAGGCCGTCGAAACGGCCTTAAAACCCCTGCTATGTGAGACGGTTTGCCACGTGAATTCTTTGTTGCCTGTCAGGCCGCCATCGCGGGCAAGCCCGGCTCCCACAGGGGAATGCGGTCAACTGTGGGAGCGGGCTTGCCCGCGATGGCGATATCAGCCTTAACGATTCGGTTGAGGGGTGAGCCGCAGGTACGGCTTCACCGCCCGGTAACCCTTCGGAAAGCGCTTCTTGATCTCTTCCTCGTCCTTGAGCGACGGCACGATCACCACCTCGTCACCGTCCTGCCAGTTGGCTGGAGTCGCGACTTTGTGGCTGTCGGTCAGTTGCAGCGAATCGATCACCCGCAGGATTTCATGAAAGTTGCGACCGGTGCTGGCCGGGTAGGTAATGGTCAGGCGAATCTTTTTGTTCGGGTCGATCACGAACAGCGAACGCACGGTGAGGGTGTCACTGGCATTCGGGTGGATCAGGTCGTACAAGTCGGAGACCTTGCGGTCTGCGTCGGCCAGGATCGGGAAGTTGACGATGGTGTTCTGGGTTTCGTTGATGTCTTCGATCCACTTGTGGTGCGAGTCCACCGGGTCGACCGACAGGGCGATGGCCTTGACGCCACGCTTGGCAAATTCATCCTTGAGCTTGGCGGTAAAACCCAGCTCTGTGGTGCACACCGGGGTGAAGTCCGCCGGGTGGGAAAACAGCACGCCCCAGCTATCGCCCAGCCACTCGTGGAAACGAATCTTGCCGGCGCTGGAATCCTGTTCAAAGTCGGGGGCGATGTCGCCCAGTCTGAGGCTCATGGTGTGGCTCCTGATGAGTGCTTATGGAGCCCACTGTGCCTGCGTTGCAGATTATTTAAAAAGAATAAATATCGATTTATCTAGACGATAAAGGAATATTAAAAATCTGTTCATTGGACTTGCCGACAGGCGAGGATCAACATCCATTTCAAGGTTCGAGAAGGCCTTGAGACGCTGTACAAAGAGGGGATTCAGGAAGGGCTTGCGGGGGTTGAGCCCGACTTGAAAAGTAAAGCACCCTGCCCGGCGTTGCGCCGGGCAAGGTTTTACGCTCTTACAACAGCGGGATCGAGTAGCTGACGATCAGACGGTTTTCGTCCTGGTCGCGGGTTGCAACGTCGGTGCGCCACATTGCGTTCTTCCACGCAACGCCGAGGTTTTTCAGCGGGCCTTCTGGAACAACGTAAGCCAGTGTCAGGTCGCGCTCCCACTCGGTTTTGTCGCCGGCGGTAGTCTGGATGTTGCTGCCCTTGAGGTAGACAATACCAGCGGTCAGGCCTGGCAGGCCGACCTTGGCGAAGTCATACGCGTAGCGAGCTTGCCAGGTACGTTCGCCAGCACGGGCAAACTTCTGGATCTGCATGTCGGTGGTGGTGCTGTTCGACGAACCATCACCTTGGTTCAGCCAAGGGAAGTCACTGTCGCCCTTGGTGTACTGGTAACCGCCACCAAAGGTATGGCCGTTAACCGAGTACAGCGCCAGGTAGCTGTACAGGTCGTTGTCGACCTTACCGCTGGTCGCAGGCTTGGCACCGTCGGTGTAGTAACCCGAGGTGTAGTAGCCGCTGGTGTTGGCATTCGAGCCGTTGTCGCGGCTGCGATAGTAACGCAGGTCACTTTTCAGCACGCCCGGGCCGATTGCCCAGTTGTGTACCAGGCCCAGGAAGTTCTGGGAGTAGAAGTCTTTCAGCTCGCCAAAGTAGTACGAAGCGGTCAGATCCTTGGTGATCTTGTAGTCAGCACCGGCGTAGTAGAACTTGTTGCTGAATTTGCCGGTGTCATAGTTGGAGCTTTTGTTCGCACCAGCAATCGACAGGTTTTCGTTGTTGCTGGAGTTACGGCCCTTGGCGGACTCGATTTGGCCAGCAGTCAGAGTCAAGTCTTTGATTTCGTTAGAAACGATCTCGCCGCCCTGGAAGGTCTGAGGCAACAGGCGACCGTCGTTGGTCTTGATCACCGGGTTGTTTGGCTGCAGGGTGCCCAATTTGGCCACGGTCTGGGAGATCTTGACCTTGCCGGTCACGCCCAGGCTGGCGAAATCATTAACCGCCTTTTCGCCATTGCTAGGGAACACGGTGCCACCGGACGCAGTACCGGTGTAGTTACCATGGTCTGCTCGGCTGGAATCCAGACGCACGCCGTACAGGCCAATGGCGTCAACGCCGAACTGGACAGTACCTTGGGTGAAACCCGAGATGAAACGCAGATCGAAGCCTTGGCCCCATTCAGCATTTTTGCTACGGGTGTTGGAAGTTGCGTTCGGCTGGCCATCACGGTTATCTGTGTTGATGTAGAAGTTACGCAGACCCAGTGTTGCCTTGCTGTCTTCGATGAAACCTGCGGCGCCTGCTTGTTGAGCGATTGCCCCCAAAGCTACGGCCAACGCCAATGTTGACTTCTTCATGTACCGCTCCTCTCATTTCTAATTTTTGTATTTCTTAGGTCTCGGGTCTGACGCCCTTGATCCACAGATGCGCGATTAGCACCGGATAGTGACTGACAAGTCAATCGTAACCTTGTGTGTCTACTACTTTCGTCTAACCGCAGTTAATTTGGTCCCTGCAGGGTAATGAGTTTTTCATACACCCAAAAAGAATTGTTTCATTCTTTTTAATACGATTCAGGAATAAGACTTTCCATGGGGCGGCCAAGCCATTGAGGCGGTACCGCTCCATAAGGGTGTTCCTGAAGAGTATGTCTCTACGTTTTTTTAGATCATTTTGTGTTGACCAAAATGGGTCATACGTCACTCACGATCAAAAACGCGACGCCATCATGGCCAAACGCACATCATTCCGTCAATTTGTTACAGTTTTTGTATCGATGAAATTTTTCGCCGTCCCAGCAATCCACCTCACCGTACAGCGCGATAATGTCATTTTGATGTCAGTTATATGGACAAATCAGCAAACCTGGCATTCAAAGTCATCGCGTCCGGGGCGGACGTCAGACTCGCCAAATTGACAGGCGAGAGGGTTGCCCCCTCGCCCCTTCAGGCTTACAACGCCTTTTCGAAAATCTTCGAATTACGCTGATAGTTGTACAGCGACGCCCGCGCCGATGGCAGGCGGTCTACGGTACTCGGCACAAAACCACGCTCGCGAAACCAGTGCGCCGTGCGGGTGGTCAGTACAAATAATGTCTTCAAGCCCTGGGCCCGGGCACGGGTCTCGATGCGCTCCAGCAACTCATCACCACGGCCGCCATGGCGGTACTCCGGGTTCACTGCCAGGCACGCCAGCTCGCCTGCGTCCGAGTCGGCAATCTGATACAGCGCCGCACAGGCGATGATCATGCCCTCGCGCTCTACCACGCTGAACTGCTCGATTTCCCGCTCCAGCACTTCCCGGGAACGACGCACCAGAATCCCCTGTTCTTCCAGCGGGCTGATCAGGTCCAGCAAGCCGCCGACGTCTTCAATCGCCGCTTCGCGTACCAATTCGAACTGTTCCTGGGCCACCAGCGTACCGCCACCGTCCCGGGTGAACAGCTCGGTGAGCAGGGCACCATCTTCGGCATAACTGACAATATGGCTGCGCCCTACACCACCACGGCAAGCCTCGGCTGCCGCGTCCAACAGCTCGGCCTGGTAGTTGTTGCCCAGGCGTTGCAGGTGCGCGGGCACCTGTTGCGGCCGCAGCTCACGCACCAGCCTGCCGTGTTCGTCGATCAGGCCAAGGTCAGCGCCGAACAGCAGCAACTTGTCTGCACCCAGGTCGATGGCGGCGCGGGTGGCGACGTCTTCGCAGGCGAGGTTGAAGATTTCCCCGGTGGGCGAGTAACCCAACGGCGACAGCAGCACGATGGAGCGCTCGTCCAGCAGGCGGTTAATACCCTTGCGGTCGACGCGGCGCACTTCGCCAGTGTGGTGATAGTCGACACCTTCAAGCACGCCGATCGGGCGCGCCGTCACCAGGTTGCCGCTGGCCACCCGCAGGCGCGAGCCCTGCATGGGCGAAGACGCCATGTCCATGGACAGCCGCGCTTCGATGGCGATACGCAGATGGCCCACCGCGTCGATCACACACTCAAGCGTCGCGGCATCGGTGATGCGCAAGCCTTCGTGGTAAGCCGGGGTCAGGCCGCGGGCGGCGAGGCGGGTTTCGATTTGCGGGCGCGAACCATGGACCAGCACCAGCCGCACGCCCAGGCTGTGGAGCAGCACCAGGTCGTGGACGATATTGCCGAAGTTCGGATGCTCCACACCGTCGCCGGGCAGCATGACGACGAAGGTGCAATCGCGGTGGGCATTGATGTAAGGCGAAGCGTGACGAAGCCAATTGACGTATTCGGGCATAAAACCTGGGCCTGTAATAAAAAGCAGCCAAAAAAGGATGAATCGTGAAAACGCACAGCGGGCTGTTGGTTATCGTCGGAACAGGCTTGGCGACACGCTCGCTCTCCTTCTATGTACGGATGGGCAGGGGTTAATTTATGCAGGCTTCAAGCAGTAATGTTGAATCAGTTCCCGCAATAGACGCACTGTAGGCGTCAAGCGTGACATTTCAAGGTACTCGCCGGGCTGGTGGGCGCAGGCGATATCGCCGGGGCCAAGTACCAGGGTTTCGCAACCAAGGCGCTGAAGATAAGGCGCTTCGGTGCCGAACGCTACTGCTTCGGCGCGATGACCGGTAAGTCGTTCAGCCACCCGCACCAACTCGGCATCCTCGGCCTGCTCGAACGGCGGTACTTCCGGGAACAACGGCGCGTAGTCGATCTTCACCTGATGGCGTTCGGCCAAGGGTTCAAGCTTCTGCCGGATGGCAGCGCGTAATACCTCTGGATCCATGCCCGGCAAGGGCCGCAAGTCGAACTCCAGCGAGCACTGGCCACAGATGCGGTTGGGGTTATCGCCACCGTGAATGCAGCCGAAGTTCATGGTCGGTTGCGGCACGCTGAACTGTGGATTGCGGTATTCGCGTTGCCAGGCCAGTCGCAGGCCCCGCAGCTCGCCGATGGCGTCGTGCATCGCTTCCAGGGCGCTGTGGCCCAGGCTTGGATCCGACGAATGGCCGCTGCGCCCGAGAATATCGATGCGCTCCATCATCACGCCTTTGTGCAGGCGGATGGGCTTGAGGCCAGTGGGTTCACCGATCACCGCCGCGCGACCTAAAGGACGGCCCGCCTCGGCCAGCGCACGCGCACCGGCCATGGAGCTTTCTTCGTCGCACGTGGCGAGGATCAGCAGCGGTTGCTTGAAGGGTTGGTCCAATAACGGCTGGACCGCTTCGATCACCAGGGCAAAAAAGCCCTTCATGTCACAGCTGCCCAGCCCTACCCAGCGACCGTCGACTTCTGTCAGCTTGAGCGGATCGGTCTGCCACAGCGCACCGTCATACGGCACGGTGTCACTGTGCCCCGCCAGCACCAGGCCACCAGGGCCGGTGCCGAAACTCGCCAACAGGTTGAATTTGCCGGGGCTGACCTGCTGGATATCGCAGGCAAAGCCCAGGTCTCCCAGCCAGGTGGCCAGCAAGTCGATCACCGGGCGGTTGGATTGGTCGAGAGAGGCCTGGGTGCAACTGACCGAAGGCGCGGCAATCAGCGCGGCGAACTGTTCTTTCATGGACGGTAAAGGCATGCGCGGTCTCTCAACTTCCCGGACGAGCCCCATCATAGAGCCATCTGCACGACACAATAAACCGTTGCGGCACGTTGCCGGGCTCAGTCCTGTACACTGCACGACCTTGGCAGCCACACATTTCCCCGGCTGCGCTCCCGATCCTGGATTTTCCGGCCATGCAGAAAGAAACCGAAATCAAGCTCCGCGTCAGCCGCGAAACCCTCGCCGCGCTGCGTGAGCACCCGTTACTGAAAAAACGCAACAAAAGTGGCTGGGAACGCCGTGAGTTGATGAACCAGTACTTCGACACCCCGGAGCGCGACCTGGCCCAGGCCAAAGTGGCGCTGCGCCTGCGCAAAGACGGCGACGAAGTGATCCAGACCCTCAAGACCCGTGGCCAGAGCGTCGCCGGCTTGTCGGAACGCAATGAATACAACTGGGACCTGGCCAAAGCCAAGCTCGACGTGAAGAAGCTCGACGGCGAATGTTGGCCCGAGCAACTGGCCGAGCTGGACAAAAAAACCCTCAAGCCGATCTTCACCACCGATTTCGTGCGTGAACGCGCCGAAATCGCCTGGGGCCGCGGCAAGACCAAGGTCGTGATCGAAGCCGCCCTGGACCTGGGCCACGTGGTTGCGGGCAAGCAGAAAGAAGAAATCTGCGAGCTCGAACTGGAACTGCGCGAAGGCGACCCGGCCGCCCTGCTGGAGTTGGCTGCTGAACTGGCCGCGACCCTGGCGCTGATGCCATGTGATATCAGCAAGGCCGAGCGTGGTTATCGCCTGTTCGACGCCAACAGCTACTCACTGAGCCTGCCGGCGCCGGAGCTACACGCCGAAATGCCGCTGGACGACGCATTTGCCGCTGTCATGTGGCACCTTTTGGGCAGCAGCCAGCGCCTGGCCGAGCAATACCGTTTCAATGGCCACTGGCGTCTGTTGCAAGACTGGGTGGAAAACCTTGGCGAACTGCGCGCTCTGCTCGGCAGCCTCGGCCAGGCCGCTCCGCGCCAATCCACCAGCGAACTGCGCGCCGCACTGGACGCCTTGCTGGAAGACTGGCGCCCGCTGGTCCTGGCCGGTGACGACGATGAAGACATCCGCAAGGCCGCGCCCGAACAGTTCGCCGAAGAACTCGAAGACGTGCGCTGGGGTTTGTTCTCCCTGACCACCTCCCGCTGGCTGCTGGCCCGCACCTGGGCGGCGGATCGCAACGTGCGTGGCAACCGCCAGGGCGCTGCACAAATCGCCAACTGGCTGCCGCGCCTGCTGGCCGACGACGCCGTAGCCCTGCAACTGCCGCGCTACCAGCAACAGCCGGAAGACTTGGCCGAGCAACTGCCGCGTATCGAACGCATCCTGGCCTGGCTGCACCATGCACGCCACGTGCTGGATATCGCCGAGCTGGATCGTCTGTATGGCGAGCTGAACAAACTGGCGCACCTGGCCAACCAGCCGATCACCGATGAGTCACTGGATGCGCGGATGCATCAGGCAATCGCGGTGTATCAGAATCGCGCCTGGAAAACCCTGCTGCGCCTGTAACCCCGTTGTGGCGAGGGAGCTTGCTCCCGCTGGGCTGCGTAGCGGCCCCAAAATCTTGGGAGCGCTGCGCACTGGAGCGCCAGCCCGGTCCAGCGGGAGCAAGCTCCCTCGCCACTAAGATCAGGCTATGGCCACTATCCGCGCAACACCGGCAAACTCGTGGTGGACTTGATCTGCGACAAGGCCACTATCGAGTTGACCTCCTGAATCCCCGGGACCATCGACAGTTTTTCGAAGAAAAACCGCTCATACGCCTCAATGTCCGACGTGACAATCCGCAGCAAAAAATCCACCGCTCCCATCAACACATAACACTCCAACACTTCTGGAAAGCCGCGAATCGCTTCGGTGAATTCAGTGAAGTTGGAACGGCCGTGGGCGTTAAGTTTTACCTCGGCAAAAATCTGCGTGTTGAGGCCGATTTTCTTGCGATCCAGCAGGGTGACCTGGCCGCGAATCACACCCTCCTCTTTCAGCCGCTGAATCCGGCGCCAGCACGGCGACTGCGACAGGCCGACCTGCTCGGCAATCTGCGCGCTGGAAAGCGAAGCGTCTTCCTGCAACAGCGCCAGGATGCGGCGGTCGTATATGTCCAACTCACTGTGCATAGAAATACCTGCTAATGATGCTTTTTGGAATTGCGTGATTCTCTTATAAGTCCATTTGGGCTTTTTTAGATAAGAAATCTCCCGCGTGGAATGTAAAAATTTCTACAGTCGAATCCGGAGAGCCAACATGCACATCGTCGAAGCCGCCAACCACGCCCCACGCGTCGATGCCTGGGCTGTCAGCAATGCCCACTGCCAGGCGCACTATCAAATCCTGGCCGAGGCCGAGCCCGACGTGTTGTGCCGGGTACTCAACTACTTTGCCCTGCAGTTTCTGGTTCCCCAGCAAGTGAACGTGCAGCGCGAAGACGACCTGCTGGCGATCGATATCGTGATGGATGGCCTGAGCTGGCACCGTGCCCAAGTAATTGGTGAAAAACTTCGTAACCTGATCAGTGTGTGCTCGCTGGAACTGCGCCCAGCTGATGCCGCGCGGTCTCTGGCGGTGCAAGCGACCGGTCAGTAAAAGCCTGCAATAAAGCCCGGCCGCCGAAGCGCACAGGGTGACTAGCCTCAGGACATGCCTAACCTTTGCCCAGGAACGTCACCATGTCCGTTGCGTCAAATCCGCAGGATCGCTGGCTGGAAATCCATCAGTTGTTGCCCGCCCTGATCGACCAGGGCCTGGTGCCCGCCGACCTGGCCCTACCGACGAACAGCGCGCTGCATCCCCTGGAATGCATCGCCAGCCATGGGCCACCTCTGGAAATGCTGACCGAATGGCTCGCCCGGCACTGCGGCCAGCCTTACCTGCGTATCGACCCGCTGAAGATTGATGTCGCGGCGGTGGTGCCCCTGATGTCCTATGCCTTCGCCCAGCGGCACAAGATCCTCGCCGTCGCGGTCGACGCCCACAACGTCACAGTCGCCAGCGCCCAACCCTACGTGAGCAGCTGGGAAGCAGGCCTGTCCCAAGTGTTGAAGCGCTCCATCAGGCGGGTGCTGGCCAACCCCAGGGATATCCAGCGCTGCACCGTCGAGTTTTACCGGCTGGCGAAATCGGTCAGTGGCGCCATTGATCAAAAAACGTCCGGCACATCCAACATCGAGCAACTGCTCAACCTCGGCGCCAGCGACCAGGAGCCAGACGCCAACGACGCGCACATCGTCAATATTGTCGACTGGCTGTTGCAGTACGCCTTTGGCCAGCGGGCCAGTGATATCCATATCGAACCCGGGTGCGATCAGGGTCGCGTGCGGTTTCGCATCGATGGCCTGCTGCACGACGTCTATCAATTCCCGTCCCAGGTGACGGTGGCGGTGGTCAGCCGCCTGAAAAGCCTGGGCCGGATGAACGTAGCGGAAAAACGCAAACCCCAGGACGGCCGTGTGAAGACCAAAAGCCCGGCGGGCGGTGAAGTGGAACTGCGCCTGTCGACCTTGCCCACAGCCTTCGGCGAAAAGCTGGTGATGCGAATTTTTGACCCCCAGGTGCTGCACAAGGATTTCCAGCAGCTGGGGCTTTCCAGCGACGACCTGCAACGCTGGCAATCCATGACCGGCCAGGCCAACGGCATCATCCTGGTCACCGGCCCCACCGGTTCGGGCAAGACCAGCACGCTGTACACCACGCTCAAGCAACTGGCGACCCGGGAGGTCAACCTGTGTACCGTCGAAGACCCGATCGAAATGGTCGAGCCGGCCTTCAACCAGATGCAGGTCCAGTACAACATCGACCTGACCTTTGCCAGCGGCGTCCGCGCCCTGATGCGCCAGGACCCGGACATCATCATGATTGGCGAGATTCGCGACCTGGAAACGGCAGAAATGGCCATCCAGGCGGCGCTGACCGGGCACCTGGTGTTGTCCACGCTGCACACCAACGATGCGCCCGGAGCCATCACTCGCTTGTTGGAACTGGGCATCCCTCATTACCTGATCAATGCAACGTTGCTGGGGGTGATGGCCCAGCGCCTGGTACGGCTGTTGTGCCCGCACTGCAAGCGGCCCGCCGGGCAGGCTCACCAGGCCGTAGGTTGCGCAGACTGCCGGGAGAGCGGTTATCGGGGCCGCGCCGGGATCTACGAGGTCATGCTGATGAATGACCAGCTCAAGTCATTGGTCACCTCGGGCACCGACATCCAGGCCGTGCGCCATATGGCCCTTGAGCAAGGAATGTGCAGCTTGCGGGCTGCCGGTATCCGCAAGGTAATGGCCGGGCTGACAACACTGGAGGAGGTGCTGCGAGTGACGCCTGGGGATTCAGAAACAAATCCCTTGATGGATGGGCCGGTAAACCGTTCTTATCCGTGACAACACCGTTACACTCGGCCAAACCTCGCTTTATCGCCAACACCAGACAAGGAATCGTTATGCAGATCGGAACCGTACTGCTTCTATTTGTAGGCTTGGCCGTTGCCATCCTCTTCATGGGGTTCAAGGTGGTCCCCCAGGGTTACCAGTGGACAGTCGAGCGTTTCGGCCGCTACACCAACACCCTCAAGCCGGGCTTGAACATCATCATTCCGGTCATGGACCGTATCGGGCGCAAGATCAACGTGATGGAAAGCGTGCTGGATATTCCGCCCCAGGAAGTCATCACCGCCGACAACGCCACCGTACAGATCGACGCCGTGTGCTTCTTCCAGGTGGTCAATACCGCCCAGGCCGCCTACGAGGTGAACAACCTCGAACACGCCATCCGCAACCTGCTGCAAACCAACATCCGTACCGTACTCGGCTCCATGGAGCTGGACGCGATGCTCAGCCAGCGTGACGGCATCAACGAAAAACTGCTGCGCACCGTCGACGAAGCCACCGCACCGTGGGGCATCAAGATCACCCGGATCGAGATCAAGGACATCAGCCCGCCTGCCGACCTGATGGCCGCCATGTCCGGCCAGATGAAGGCCGAGCGGATCAAGCGTGCGCAGATCCTCGAAGCCGAAGGCCTGCGCGCCTCCGCGATCCTGACCGCCGAAGGCAAGAAGCAGGCGCAGATCCTGGAGGCCGAAGGTGGTCGTCAGGCCGCGTTCCTGGAATCCGAAGCCCGCGAACGTCAGGCCGAGGCAGAAGCCCGCGCCACTCAAGTGGTATCGGAAGCGATCGCTACCGGTAACGTGCAGGCCATCAACTACTTTGTCGCCCAGAAATACATCGACGCGCTGGGCAAGCTGGCCTCGGCCAACAACAGCAAGGTGATCCTGATGCCACTGGAAGCCAGCCAGGTGATTGGCGCTGTCGGCGGCATCGGCGAGATCGTCAAGGCCACCTTCGACAACAAGAAAGCCTGAGGCACGCACCATGTGGGAATTCCTGCAGCACCTGTCGTTTTGGGACTGGCTGGCACTGGGCACGGTGCTGTTGATCCTTGAAGTGTTCGGCGCCGGTGGTTATCTACTGTGGATGGGCATCGCCGCCGCCGCCGTGGGCGTGATCAAGTTCCTGGTACCCAGCCTGGGGCTGGAGTGGCAACTGCTGCTGTTTGCGGTGTTGTCGATCCTGACGGCGGTGTACTGGTGGCGACGCCAGCGCAGCAGTGCCAAGGTCAGCGACCAGCCGGGGCTAAACATGCGTGGCTCAGAGCTGATCGGCCGCACCTTTGTAGTGCATCAGGCAATTATCGAGGGCCGGGGCAAGATCAAGGTGGGCGATGGCGTGTGGATGGCGGCAGGGCCAGACGCCCCTGTCGGGGCACATGTACGTGTCACTGGTCAGGACGGCGTCATTCTAAAGGTCGAAACTGTTTAGTCAGCCATGGAACTCGGCTGGGTTATCTACAATCAAACTGTTCAGATAACCCAGTCGGAGTCACCCATCATGCGTCTAAAATATGCTGTCGCAACCCTCGCCGTGCTTTCCCTTCCTGTCGGTTCAGCCATGGCCGACAGCTTTTGGCGTAACGTCATCTCATCGGGTGCCACCACCGGCTCGACGTACCTGACCTTCAAGGACCACAAAATGGTGGTCGCCGCGCAGGACGACGCCGGTAGCTTCGTCGCCAGCGACGGCAGCATCCGTGGTCCGTACCTGGAAGCTGCAATGCAGAAGGTTCGCGCCGATAACCCTGGCCTCAAAGCCACGGACATGGACCTGGCCAACGCGATCCTGGCGAAAAACGCCATTGCTTCCGAGTAATATCGCTGTGTAAGAAATGCCGCTCCTTTAGAGCGGCATTTTTTTGCCCGGCTTTCCTACAGCCAGCATTGGCGATTCAGTACTCAAACAGGAAAAGTCCTGTCGAGCAGCCCGCGCCCCCAGCAACAAGCTATCGATTCCTTTTAGACCGAGTGAATCGATGACCATGCAAAAACTATCTTGCGCCCTGTTGCTCGCCGCAATTGCTACCCCTTATGCCCAAGCGGAGGGCTGGTATGGGTCGGCAAAACTCAACAGCGCCCGCCAGAATCTCTCCAGCTCGCTGTTGACCAGCCCACGCGTCACCGACCGGGTAGAAGCGCCCGACAGCAGCAAGACATTCACCGGCTCATTCGCCGTGGGTTATGCCTTTGCCGATGGCTGGCGCCTGGAAGGGGAATACACCATGCCGAGCCATTCGAATTTCAAATCCCGTTGGGCGCCGTTCAATGCCAACGTCAATAGCCTGCGGGCCGACAGCCAGCGCTTGATGCTAAACGGTTATAAAAACATCCCGATCAACGACTGGTTATCGTTTTACGGCACAGCCGGCGTGGGCCTGGCGCAAATTGATGCCGAGGGTTACCAGACCAACAACACCCGTCGTTTCGCCAGCAACCGCCAGTACAATTTCGCCTACAGCGTCGGCCTGGGGCTGGACGCCAAGGTCAGCGAAACGCTTACCCTCGGCACCGGCTGGCGTTATGTGGACATGGGCGGGATTGAAACCGGCTACAACACCTTCGCCAATCGGATAAACGCCCGGGACGAGCAGCTTAAAGGCAAGCTCAAGGAACAGAATGTGTTTCTTGAGGCCCGCGTTTCCTTCTGACGCAGACGCTGGGAATGCCGCTCTCCAGGCGGCATTTTTGTTTAAAGGGCGACGATTCATTCACAGGCGACAGGCTATATTCAGTCGAGCCGTGCAACCATGCCCGGCATTGATTATGCTTTTTTCTCATCGCCTTTCTGAAACGGATGCCTTCAACGTCATGAGCCAACTGCCCTTTCTGCCGTTTTCCAAGCCCACCATTGATGAAGCCACCATCTCGGCGGTGGGCGATGTCCTGCGTTCCGGCTGGATCACCAGCGGGCCGAAAGTGCAGGCGTTTGAAGCGCAGCTGTCGGAATACTTTGGCGGGCGCCCGGTGCGTACCTTCAACTCGGGCACCTGCACCATGGAGATTGCCTTGCGCATCGCCGGTATCGGGCCTGGGGATGAAGTCATCACTACGCCGATTTCATGGGTTGCCACTGCCAACGTGATTCTTGAGGTCGGCGCCACGCCCGTGTTCGCCGATATCGACCCGGTCACCCGCAACATCGACCTGGCCCAGGTGGAAGCAGCAATCACGCCGCGCACCAAGGCGATTATCCCGGTGTACCTGGCCGGCCTGCCGCTGGACATGCCGTTGCTGTATGCGCTGGCCAACAAGTACAACCTGCGCATCGTCGAAGATGCTGCACAAGCCCTGGGTTCCAGCTGGGACGGCAAGCGGATTGGCGCCACGGGTGATTTCGTATCGTTCAGCTTCCAGGCGAACAAGAACATCACGTCGTCTGAAGGCGGCTGCCTGGTGTTGAACAACGCTGAAGAAGCACGCCTGGCCGAGAAATATCGCCTGCAAGGCGTTACCCGCACCGGCTTCGACGGCCTGGACGTGGATGTGCTGGGCGGCAAGTTCAACATGACTGATATCGCAGCGGCCATCGGCCTGGGGCAGTTTGCGCATATCGAGAAGATCACTGCTCATCGCCAGGAACTGGCGCGGCACTACTTCGAATGCTTTGGCAGTGACTTTGAAGCGCAGTACGGTGCGCAATTGCCACCGGCAGACTTCGAAAACAGCAACTGGCACCTGTTCCAGCTGGTACTGCCGGAGCGCCAGGACGGGTTGCCGGCACGCGCCACGTTCATGGAGCAGATGCAGGCCCATGGTGTCGGCATTGGCTATCACTACCCACCGATCCACCTGTTGAGCTTGTACAAGGCGCAGGGATTCAAGGAAGGCATGTTCCCGGTAGCCGAAAAAGTGGGGCGTTTGATTGTGTCGTTGCCGATGTTCACGGCGATGACGAGAGCGGACGTAGAGCGTTCGGTAGCGGCGGTCAAAGCGGTATTGAAGCGCGGATAAAACCTGTGCGGGAGCCGGCTGCCGGCTCCCGCAACGGCATCACTCGCCGATGGCGGACTTGTAACCGGCCGCGTCCAGCAGTTTTTCCAGGTCAGCCGGGTTGCTTGGCTTGAGCTTGAAGATCCAGGCGCCGTACGGGTCGGAGTTCAACAGCTCGGGCTCGCCGCCCAAAGCATCGTTCACCGCGATCACTTCGCCAGCAATTGGCGAGTAGATATCCGAAGCGGCTTTCACCGATTCAACCACGCCGGCCTGGTCAGCCGCCTTGAACACGTTGCCGACTTCGGTCAACTCAACAAACACCACATCCCCCAATGCTTCCTGGGCATGGTCCGAGATGCCGACGGTCACGCTGCCGTCAGCTTCCAGGCGGGCCCATTCGTGACTTTCGGCAAAACGCAGGTCGGCAGGGATATCGCTCATAGTCTGTGTCCTCAAGGAAAAATGTCAGCGGCCATTGGCCCGCCGGAAAGGTTAAATCAATGTTTTGCCATGGCGCACGAAGGTCGGCTTGACCACCCGAACCGGGTACCACTTGCCGCGGATTTCCACCTCGGCCCGGTCAGCAGTCGCCGATGGCACACGCGCCAGGGCAATGGATTTGCTTAACGTAGGAGAGAAACTACCACTGGTGATCTCTCCTTCGCCAACATTGGCGATACGAACCACCTGATGAGCGCGTAAAACCCCGCGTTCTTCCAACACCAGCCCAACCAGCTTGGACTTCACACCTGCGGCTTTTTCGGCTTCCAGGGCGGAGCGTCCAATGAAATTGCGCGCGGCCGGCTCCCAGGCGATGCTCCAGGCCATGTTGGCGGCCAAGGGCGATACGTCCTGGTGAATATCCTGACCGTAGAGGTTCATGCCAGCCTCAAGGCGCAGCGTGTCGCGGGCGCCGAGGCCGATGGGCGAAATACCTGCGCCGACCAGATCGTTGAAAAACGCCGGGGCCTGATCGGCCGGCAGGACAATTTCCAAGCCGTCTTCGCCGGTGTAGCCAGTGCGCGCAATAAACCAGTCGCCGTCAGCCAGGCCTTCAAAAGGTTTGAGCTGATGGATCAGGGTGCCACGGGACTGGGTCACCAGTTCGGCGATCTTCTGCCGGGCATGCGGGCCTTGAATCGCGAGCATGGCCAGCTCCGGCCGCTCGTGAAGCTGGGCCTGATAGCTGCCGAGTTGCGCCTGCATCCAGGCCATGTCCTGGTCGCGGGTGGCGGCATTGACCACCAGCCGGTAACCGCTCTCGGTGCGGTACACGATCATGTCGTCCACCACCCCGCCTTGCTCGTTGAGCATGGCGCTGTACAACGCCCGGCCGCAGCCGTGCAAGCGTTCAACATCATTGGCCAGCAAATGCTGGAGCCATTCCTTGGCCTGGGGGCCTGTGATATCGATCACGGTCATATGGGATACATCAAACACCCCGCAGTCGCGTCGCACCTGATGGTGCTCCTCAACCTGCGAACCGTAGTGCAATGGCATATCCCAACCGCCAAAATCGACCATTTTCGCGCCTAGGGCGAGATGCAGGTCATACAGAGGCGTGCGCTGTCCCATGGGTTTCTCCTTCCGGGCGTGGCGAAGGTGCGGACGGTTGCCGTTCGGGCCACACGCCTTGAAATACAAGGCCTGTAGCCACGTTCAGCGACCCGACCTGAACGATCGACCGCACCGAATGCCGCGCATTGTAGCCTCAAGGCGTAGGACTGGCACCTAGCCGATTCGTCTCGCCGAACGTCGGATCAGCCCGATGACCGGTAACAGGCCCACCAACACCAGGGTCAAGGCTGGCAGCGAAGCCCGCGCCCACTCGCCTTCGCTGGTCATCTCGAAAATCCGCACCGCCAGCGTGTCCCAGCCGAACGGGCGCATTAGCAGGGTGGCTGGCATTTCCTTGAGCACATCGACAAACACCAGCAGCGCCGCGCTCAGGGTGCCCGGCAGCAACAGTGGCAGATACACTTTGCAAAACAGTCGCGGCCCGCTGACGCCCAGACTGCGGGCCGCTTCAGGCAAGGACGGGCGGATGCGCGCCAGGCTGTTTTCCAGCGGCCCATACGCCACTGCAATGAAACGCACCAGATAAGCCAGCAACAAGGCCGACAAACTGCCCAATAACAGTGGCTTGCCTGCCCCGCCCAGCCAGCCTGACACCGGAATCACCCATTCCCGGTCGAGGTAGCTGAACGCCAACATGATCGACACCGCCAGCACCGACCCCGGCAGCGCGTAGCCCACGTTGGCCAGGCTGATGCCTGAGCGGATGGCCCGTGTGGGTGCCAGGCGATGGGCGAATGCCAGCACCAGCGCCACGCTGACGGTGATCAGGGCAGCCATGCCACCCAAGTAGAGGGTATGGACGATCAAGCCGGCGTAGCGCTCATCCAGATCGAAGCGGCCACGCTGCCAGAACCAGGCCACCAGTTGCAGCATCGGGATCACGAACGCGCAGGCAAACACCAAGCCGCACCAACCGCTGGCCGCCACCGCCTTGAACCCGCGCAGGTGGTACAGCGCCTTGGCGCGTGGCCGCTCGTTGCTCGGCCGGCTGGCGCCCCGGGCACGGCGCTCGCCATAGAGCACCAGCATCACCACCAACAGCAACAGGCTGGCAAGTTGCGCCGCGCTGGAAAGGCTGAAAAAGCCGTACCAGGTCTTGTAGATGGCGGTGGTGAAGGTGTCGAAGTTGAACACCGAAACGGCGCCGAAATCCGCCAGGGTTTCCATCAGCGCCAGGGCCACGCCCGCACCAATGGCGGGACGTGCCATGGGCAAGGCCACGCGCCAGAACGCTTGCCACGGTGATTGGCCCAATACCCGCGCAGCCTCCATCAGCCCTTTGCCCTGGGCAAGAAACGCGGTGCGCGCCAGCAGATAAACGTAGGGATAGAACACCAGCACCAGCACGATGATCACGCCGCTGGTCGAGCGTACCCGCGGCAGCCGCAGCCCCGTGCCGAACCAATCGCGCAGCAGGGTTTGTACCGGGCCGGCGAAATCCAGCAGGCCAACGAAGACGAAGGCCAGGACATAGGCGGGAATCGCAAAAGGCAGCATCAACGCCCAGTCCAGCCAGCGCCGGCCAGGGAATTCGCAGAGGCTGGTCAGCCAGGCCAGGCTGACGCCCAGCAGCGTGACGCCCACACCGACGCCCAGCACCAGGGTCAGGGTGTTGCCCAGCAGGCGCGGCATCTGGGTTTCCCACAGGTGGGACCAGATCTGTTGATCGATGCTCTGCCACGACAGCAACAGCACGCTCAGTGGCAGCAGCACCAGGGCGGCGACGGTGAAGACCGGCAGGTACCAGCGGCGTTGGGCGGGATGGGCCAAGGAACAGTTCTCTGGGGATAATATTTTTAACTCACCACAAAACAGTGTGGGAGCCGGGCTTGTCGAACCGTCGCACCGCCGCGATGCAGGCACTTCGGTGTGTCAGTCACAACCGCGGTGATGCTATCGCAGGCAAGCCAGCTCCCACACTGTCTTGCGGCGCTTTGAAAAGTGTACTTAGTTCCAGCCAGCCCGATCCATCAAGCGAATCGCCTCGGCCTGACGCTTGCCCGCCACTTCCACCGGCAATGTGTCGGCCACAAACTTGCCCCAGGTCGCGACTTCCGCCGACGGCGGCACCGCCGGGTTGGCCGGGAACTCCTGGTTCACATCCGCAAAGATCTTCTGTGCTTGCGGCGTAGTCATCCACTCAACCAACGCCTTGGCCGCTTCCGGGTGCGGTGCATGTTTGGTCAGGCCGATGCCCGACAGGTTGACGTGCACCCCACGGTCGCCCTGGTTCGGCCAGAACAGTTTCACCGCCAGTTCCGGCTTCTGCTTGTGCAGGCGGCCGTAGTAGTAGGTGTTGACGATACCGACGTCGCACTGCCCGGCGTTGATCGCCTCCAGCACCGCGATGTCATCGGAGAACACGTCGGTGGACAGGTTGTTCACCCAGCCCTTGACGATTTCTTCGGTCTTGGCCGCGCCGTGGGTTTCGATCAGCGTGGCGGTCAGCGACTGGTTGTAGACCTTCTTCGCCGTGCGCAGGCACAGGCGGCCTTCCCACTGTTTGTCGGCCAGGGCCTCGTAGGTGGTCAGGTCGCCCGGCTTCACGCGATCCGTCGAGTAGGCGATGGTCCGCGCGCGCAGGCTCAAGCCGGTCCAGGCATGGGCCGAAGAACGGTATTGAAGGGGGATATTCTTGTCGATCACTTCGGAGGTGAACGGTTGCAGGATGCCCATCTGCTCGGCCTGCCAGAGGTTGCCGGCGTCGACGGTGAGCAGCAGGTCGGCGGTGGCGTTTTCACCTTCGGCCTTGATGCGCTGCATCAGCGGCGCTTCCTTGTCGGTGATGAACTTCACCTGCACACCGGTCTTCTTGGTGTAGGCGTCGAACACCGGCTTGATCAGTTCGTCGATACGCGAGGAGTAGACCACGACTTCGTCGGCCGCCTGCACGGTGGTGCTGCCGATAAGGGTAAGTGCCAGGGCAGTCAGGAGGCGCTTGGGTGCCAACATGGGTGCGGTCTCTCATTTGCAAAAAGAGGGCAAATGATAAGGACTCACATTTGGTAGCGCTTAACGGAGCCGTTACCAGATGTTGCACAGCGCCCTCAGGCCTTGGCCAGCTCCGGCAAATCCCCCGTCAAACCCAACGCCTGGCGCACAAACAACGCCTTGGCCTCCGGCATTTGCTCGACCACCTTCAACCCGGCGTTACGCAACCAACGCAGTGGCAGTTGATCGGCCTGGAACAACCGCTCAAAGCCTTCCATCGCCGCCATCAGCGCCAGGTTGTGCGGCATGCGCCGGCGCTCGTAACGGCTGAGTACCTTCACGTCTGCCAGCCGCTCGCCACGCTCGTTGGCCGCCAACAGCACCTCGGCCAGCACCGCCGCGTCGAGGAAGCCCAGGTTCACACCCTGCCCCGCCAACGGATGAATGACGTGGGCCGCATCACCAATCAACGCCAGGCCTTCGGCCACATAACGTTTGGCATGGCGCTGGCGCAACGGCACGCACAGCCGTGGATCGGCGATTAACACGCTGCCCAGGCGCCCTTCGAACGCACGCTCCAGCTCACGGCAGAAGCTTTCATCGTCCAGCGCCATCAAGCGCTCGGACTCAGCCGGGGTGGTCGACCAGACGATCGAACACCAATCTTCCTGCCCGTCCCGTACCAGTGGCAAAAACGCCAGCGGACCGTTGTCGGTAAAACGCTGCCAAGCCGTCTTCTGGTGCGCCTGGCTGCTGCGCACACTGGTGACGATGGCGTTGTGCAAATAATCCCACTCGCGGGTGGCGGTGCCGGTCAGGCGGCGCACGGCCGAGTTGGCACCGTCTGCCGCAACCACCAGCGGCGCGCGCAAGGTACGGCCATCGGCCAGGGTCAGCAGCCAGTCATCACCGGAGCGGCGCATCTGTTCCAGGCGCGCATTGGCCAGCAGGCCGAGGTCGCAGTCGTGCAGGCGATCGAGCAAGGCGTCCTGGACCACACGGTTTTCTACGATATGCCCCAGCACTTCGGCATGCACGCTGGCAGCCGAGAAGTGGATTTGCCCGGTGCCGCTGCCGTCCCACACCTGCATCTCGCCGTAAGGGCTGGCACGTCGCTCAACGATGCCGTCCCACACGCCAAGGCGCTCAAGGATACGTTGGCTCGCCGCCGACAAGGCGCTCACCCGCGGCTCGAACGCGGCGTCAGGATCGAACGGCTTGACGTTCAGCGGGCTGCCGTCGAGCAGCAGCACCTGCAGGCCACTGCCCTGCAACGCCAGCGCCAGGGCGCTTCCGACCATTCCGGCCCCGACAATCAGCACATCTGCGCGCATGTCCATGCTTTAAGCCTGTCTTGATTGCGGCTTGCGCCGCACATAAAGGGTTTTGTCGACCCGCGCCACCAGAGTGCCGGAGCCGTCATGAATCTGCACCTGGAGCTGCGGCAAGTACTTGTCGCCGCTGGCGGTGTGCTGGCGAATCTCGTCCAGCAACGCTTGGTCGATTGAAAATTCGGCAAACACCGGGCCCTTGCCCGGCGAGATAAAGTCGATGGCAGCCGCCTTGTCCCAGACGATGTAGTCGCGCCCCAGGTTCTCCATCAACATCAGCATGTAGAACGGGTCGACCATCGAATACAGGCTGCCGCCAAACTGCGTGCCGACGTAATTGCGGTTGTACCAGCCCAGGCCCATACGCACCTTGACCTCGCGAAAATCGCTGCCGATGTGCAACACCCGAACGCCGGCCCCGAGGTACGGCGGGTACAGGGTCATGATCCAGCGCAACAGCCGCGCCTTGCCCAAGCGTTGGGTCAGCCACTCACGCATCGGGACGGGTGCCCAGGCCCATGGCCTGGCGTGCGAACCAGCGCTTGGCTGGCGGCAGCAAGTCCAGGCCCAGCAAGCCCATGTTCCGGCCCAGCGCTACCAGCGGTTGGGCGCTGCCAAACAGCCGGGTGACTTGATCGGAGAAGCCGACGGTGAGTTTCTGGTCCATGCGCTGACGCTCGCGGTACGCCTGCAATGTCGCCAGGTCGCCCGGGATCGCAGGCCCGGCCAGCAACGCCTCGGCCAGGGCGTAGGCATCGCGCAGGGACAGGTTGAAACCCTGGCCGGCAATCGGGTGCAGGCTGTGGGCCGCATTGCCAAGCACGGCCAGATGGGAACGCACTTGCTCTTGCGCTTCCACGAGGGTCAACGGGTACAGATGACGCGCACCGACCTGCTTCAGGGTGCCCAGGCGGTAGCCGAACACACCCTGCAATTCACTGAGAAAACTGCGCTCGTCCAGTTCGGCCAAACGCTGGGCGTCCATGCCGATGCGGGTCCAGACCAACGCGCAACGGTTGTCCGGCAACGGCAGCAAGGCCATCGGCCCTTCGTCGGTGAAACGCTCGAACGCCTCGCCGTTGTGGGCTTCACTTGGGGTGATGTTGGCGATCAGCGCGCTCTGGTTGTACGGCCGCGTTTTCACGTCGATGCCCAGTTGTTCGCGCAGGCCGGAGCGGCCGCCATCGGCCAGTACGGCGAGGTCGCATTCCAGCACGGTTTCATCATTGAGGGTCAGGCGGTAGCCATCGGCAAGCGGCTCCATGCGGGTGACTTCCGCCGGGCAACGCCAACTGACCACGTCCCTGTCCAGGCCTTGCCACAGGCATTGGCCCAGCCAGGCGTTTTCCACCACGTAGCCAAGCGCCGGCACACCTTCTTCCATGGCCGACAGGCGCGCGGTAGAGAAGCGGCCACGGTCCGACACATGAATCTGCTTGATCGGCTCGGCGCGGCGCGAGATTTCCTGCCATACGCCCAACCGTTGATAAATCTGCCGCGCGCCGAACGACAGCGCTGAAGAACGCGCGTCATAACTCGGCTGGTAACTGTCGCCCGGGGCAAACGGCTCGATCAGCACGACCTTCCAGCCGCGGGCCTTGGCCCCGGCCTGCAACGCCAACGCGAGGCTGGCGCCCACCAGGCCACCGCCGATAATCGCCAGATTGACCCGGCTCATCGGGCGCTCGCCATCAGCGCTTCAATCTCGGCAACGGCCTTGGGCACGCCACCGGTCAGAATTTCACAGCCTTGCTTGGTCACCACCACGTCGTCCTCGATGCGTACGCCAATGCCACGCCATTTCTTCGCCACGTTCAGGTTGTCCGGCGAGATATAAATCCCCGGCTCCACCGTCAGCGCCATGCCGACTTCCAGCACCCGCCACTCGCCGCCCACTTTGTATTCGCCCACATCGTGCACATCCATCCCCAGCCAGTGGCCGGCGCGGTGCATGTAGAAGGCCTTATAGGCTTCGCTGGCGATCAGCTCGTCGACGTCACCCTGCAACAAGCCCAGCTTCAGCAACCCGGCGGTGATGACGCGCACCGTCGCCTCGTGAGCCTGGTTCCAGTGCTTGTTGGGGGCGATTTCGGCAAAGGCGGCTTCCTGGGAAGCCAACACGATTTCGTAAATCGCCTTCTGCTCGGCGGAAAACTTGCCGCTCACCGGCCAGGTGCGGGTGATGTCGCTGGCGTAGCAGTCGATCTCGCAACCGGCGTCGATCAGTACCAGGTCGCCGTCCTTGAGCACCGCGTCATTCTGCTGGTAATGCAGGATGCAGCTGTTGCGCCCCGAGGCGACGATGGAGCCATAGGCCGGCATCTTCGCCCCGCCCTTGCGAAACTCGTAATCAAGCTCCGCCTCCAGGCTGAACTCATGCAACCCGGCGCGGCTGGCCTGCATCGCCCGCACATGGGCCGCGCAGGAAATCCGCGCGGCCTCGCGCATCACCTTCACTTCTGCTGCCGATTTATACAGGCGCATGTCGTGAAGCAGGTGATCCAGGGCAACAAATTCGTTCGGCGGCTGGGCGCCGAGGTGCGCTTTAGAGCGGATCACGTTGATCCACTCCATCAGGTGCCGGTCGAATTCGGCATTGCTGCCCATGGCTGAATACACCCGGTCGCGGCCTTCGATCAGCCCGGGCAGGATGTCGTCGATATCGGTAATCGGGAATGCGTCATCGGCGCCAAATTCGCGGATCGCGCCTTCGGTGCCGGCCCGCAGGCCGTCCCACAGTTCGCGCTCGGCATTGCGTTCGCGGCAGAACAGCACGTACTCGCCATGCTGGCGACCGGGCATCAGCACGATCACCGCTTCCGGTTCCGGGAAGCCGCTCAGGTATTGAAAGTCGCTGTCCTGGCGGTAGACATGCTCGACGTCACGGTTGCGAATCGCCACCGCCGCCGCCGGCAGGATGGCGATGCTGTTGGGTTCCATCTGCGCCATGAGCGCCTTGCGGCGCCTCGTGTATTCCGCTTTGGGGATATGGATCATGGGCAGACGGGCTTCCTTTCTTAGTGCAGCGACGGCTTGGGCGCAGCGGGTTCAGCCGATTTACGGGTCTCGGTGAACAGCAACAGCGGCGCGACACGCAGGTATTCCATCACTTCCATGTAGTCGCTTTCGCCGTCTTCGGACTCTTCCAGGGCATCTTGCACCTGGGAGATGGCCGCCAGGTCCTGCAGCACTTCCTGGGCATCGGTGCTCAGGTCGAGGCCGCCGGCGTTCACGCCGAAACCGTGGAGGAAGCCTTGGCACCATTGGCCCAACGCGGCGGCGCGCTCGGTGAGCGGCGCGTCATCGGTAGGCAGCAGCAGGACGACGGTGACGTCATCACCGGTCAGCTCGCCTTTGACCATCTCTTGCAGGCCGATGAGGGCTTTACGCACGTTGTCGGTGGGCTCGGTTTCCAGCAGCTCGGCAACATCGGCCAGCCAGTTGTCGGCATCAAAGCCAACACCGGTGCAACTGCGGCCCAGCAGCACGCCGTGCAGTTCGGCAGGCGAGCAAGGATGACCGCTGGAACTCAGCAGTTTGGAAAAAGCATCGTACGGGGAGTTCTGAATGGGCATGGTGAGCTAGGCGCCAGACGGCGCAATGTCTAGAATGAAGCGCTGTATCCTAGCATCGGCAGACGTACCAAGACTATCGAGGGCGTCAGATCGTTTATCCAGCAGTTGCCATTCATCAGACAAAACCAGTGGAACCCAATGGAAGACACCGACCTGCAAGCGCTGATGGCCAGACTCGAGCTGCTAATTAACCGGGTCGAGCAACTTAAGAGCCAAAACGGACTCCTACTAGCTCAGGAAAAGACCTGGCGCGAGGAACGCGCTCACCTCATTGAAAAAAACGAAATCGCCCGGCGTAAGGTCGAATCGATGATTTCGCGCCTGAAGGCCCTGGAGCAAGACTCATGAGTTCAAGCAATAGCGTCACCGTGCAGATTCTCGACAAAGAATATTCGATCATCTGCCCGCAGGAAGAACGCAGCAACCTGGTGAGCGCTGCCCGCTACCTGGACGGCAAGATGCGTGAAATCCGCAGCAGCGGCAAAGTCATCGGTGCCGATCGCATCGCCGTGATGGCCGCCCTGAACATTACCCATGATTTGCTGCACAAGCAGGAACGGCCTGACGTGCAGGCCAGCGGCTCGACGCGTGAGCAGGTGCGCGACCTGCTGGAGCGGGTTGATCTGGTACTTTCTACCGATCCAGAGCCACCCAAGGGCTGATTGCGGCGTCGGTTTCGGGTATACTCGCCTCACTCCCTGGCGTGCTTGCCAGTCGGCGATGTCCCTGAGCCGATTCGCACTACCCTGGAAGTTACACGTTGGGCTGGTGTGCATGTCCGCTAGACGGAAAGCCTTAAAGCCTACTGTTTCTTCCACCTTGAACTTTCGGGTTCAAGGGCTAAGTCGACAGCGGTTCTGTCGGGGAGCCTGATTTCCAAATCCAATGCCAGTCCCAGGACTGGCATTGTTTTATGAGCCGAAAACCATGACCGAACCTGCGCCGGTTTCCCGCCCGCAACTTCGACGCATGCTGCGCAAAGCCCGCCGCGCCCTTACCGCCAGCGAGCAGCGCCAGGCCGCCCAAGGCCTGTATCGGCAACTGGCACAGCACCCGCTGTTTCGCCGGGCCAAGCACATCTCTTTATATCTACCGACGGACGGTGAAATCGACCCGCGCCTGCTGCTGCGCGCTGCACAGCGCCGGGGCAAGGCCACGTACCTGCCGGTACTCAGCGCGTGGCCGCGAACCAAGATGGTGTTCCAGCGGGTGCGGCCCGGCGAGAAGCTGAAGCCCAACCGTTTTCGCATCCTTGAGCCACAAGTGAATGTCAGCCGGCAACGCAAGGTCTGGGCGCTGGACCTGGTGCTGTTGCCACTGGTTGGGTTTGACGATGCCGGTGGACGTCTCGGCATGGGCGGCGGCTTTTATGACCGCAGCCTGGCCTACATGGCCCGCCGGAAATCCTGGCGCAAGCCGACACTGTTGGGCCTGGCCCATGAATGCCAGAAGGTCGATAGATTGGCGCAGGCGAGCTGGGACGTACCGCTTGAGGGCACTGTCACCGATAAGGATTGGTATATAGCAGAAACGCTACTGGAATCAGCAGCGTCTTAAAGACGGGTCAGCGCTTGAATGGCTGCGGCTGTTGCTGTGCGAGTTCAATCGGTGCGTCAGTCTTGTTCGACCACAAGCTCTGCGCATAGCCGGTGGTCACGACGCCCAGACCGAACAAAATAACCAATATCCATAGTAAATCAGGTTTGCGTTTCATCGATTGCCCCCCTTCAGGCATCTTGCACACGATGAGCAACGTTCCATTAGTAGTCCGTGCCAGCTGCGTCAAGCTCAAAACCCCGGCATTCTGCGTTAACGTGAACCAACACGCAAACCTTGACGCCAACCGACTGTCGGTTTGTCATAAAATTGCAGGACAACTTTCCCAGTCGCCTTTTGAGGAGCGAAAACATGGCCTATTGGCTGATGAAATCCGAGCCCGATGAACTGTCCATCAAGGGCTTGGAAACGCTCGGCGAGACCCGGTGGGACGGGGTGCGCAACTACCAGGCGCGGAACTTTCTGCGGGCGATGGCGGTGGGTGACCAGTTCTTCTTCTACCACTCCAGCTGCCCGGAACCGGGGATTGCCGGCATTGGCAAAATCGTCGAGGCCGCCTACCCGGACCCCACCGCACTGGAGCCCGGCAGCCATTATTTCGACGCCAAGGCCAGCCCTGAGAAAAACCCCTGGAGCGCGATCAATGTCGCCCACGTCGAGACTTTCCCCAAGGTCCTGGGCTTGGGGTATCTAAAACAGCAAGCCGCCCTTGCCGAGTTGCCCCTGGTGCAAAAGGGCAGCCGCCTTTCGGTGATGCCGGTCACCGCCGAACAGTGGGCCGCCGTACTCGGCCTGCGCTAAACAGCAGAACCCTGCGGTCACGCCCATGGCGCATGCATCTGCACGCCAACCGGGTTAGGCTGGCCCTTCATTTGACCCGCATCAAGAGCCTTCGGGCAGGATCGGTCAAACTAGGACGCTAACGCCGCAGGATGCACCCATGTCGACGAACCACCGCACCTCCCATCTTTTCGCCATTCCGCTGATCGTTTTACTGCTGGCCGCCGGCGGCTTCGGCTACTGGCAATCCACCCAGGACCGCCTGCCCGAAGGCCTGAGCATGGGCAATGGTCGGCTGGAATCGACTGAAGTGCAGATCGCCACCAAGATCCCCGGGCGCCTGGCCGAAGTGCGGGTGGACGAAGGCGACAAGGTGCTCAAGGGCCAACTACTGGCACGCATGGACACCCGCACCCTGGAAGCCCAGCGCGCCCAGGCCGAAGCCGAAGTGCTGCGGGCCAGGGAAAATTTCGCTGCCGCCGAAGCCAACGTGCAACTGCGCCAGAGCGAGCAACTGCTGGCCAGCCAGGAACTCAAGCGCACCCAGGAACTGTACAAACGCGGCTTCGCCAGCGGCCAGTTGATCGACCAACAACAAGCCAAACAGAACACCGGCAACGCGGGCGTGATCGCCGCCCAAGCCCAGGTCAATTCGGTGAAGGCCGCCATCGGCGCCGCCCAGGCGCAGGTCGCGCAACTCACCAGCGAAATCGAAGACAGCAGCCTGCGGGCGCCCATCGACGGGATCATCCAGCTGCGCCTGGCCGAACCCGGCGAGGTGCTCGGCGCGGGTGGCCGCGTGCTGCTGCTGATCGACCCCAACGACCAGTACATGAACCTGTATCTGCCCGCTTCGGTAACCGGCGCCCTGACCGTCGGCAGCGAAGCGCGAATCGTCCTCGATGCCCTGCCGAATCAACCGTTGCCAGCAAAAATCAGCTTTGTCGCGGCCAAATCGCAGTTCACGCCCAAAGAAGTGGAAACCCGCGACGAGCGCCAGAAGTTGGTGTTCCGGGTCAAACTGCGCCTCACCCAACCGAGCGCCGTGCCGCAAGCCAAGCCGGGCATGCCCGGCGCCGGCTATGTGCGCACCACTGACCTGGACTGGCCGGCCAACCTGCAATGAGCGGCCTGGCGCTGCACGCCACGGGCATCAACCATCGCTACGGCAAGCAACAGGCGCTGATCGACATCGCCTTCAGCCTGCCCGCTGGCACCCGCTGCGGGCTGATCGGCCCGGATGGCGCCGGCAAATCGAGCCTGCTGGGCTTGATCGCCGGGGTTAAAAAGCTTCAACAAGGCCAACTGGAAGTACTCGGCGGCGCCATCGAAGACCGCCGCCACCGCAACAGCCTGTACCCGCGCATCGCGTTTATGCCCCAAGGCCTGGGTGGCAACCTGTACCCCGAGCTGTCTATCAGCGAAAACATCCGGTTTTTTGCCACATTGTTTGGCCTGTCGAAAGCCGATTGCGACCAGCGCATGCACAACCTGCTGCTGGCCACCGACCTTGCACGCTTTGCCGACCGCCCGGCCGGCAAACTCTCCGGCGGCATGAAGCAGAAGCTCGGCCTGTGCTGCGCGCTGATCCACGACCCGGACTTGTTGATCCTCGACGAGCCGACCACTGGCGTCGACCCGCTCTCCCGTCGGCGCTTCTGGGAGCTGGTAGACACCGTACGCAGCGAACGCCCGCAACTGACACTGCTGGTAGCCACGGCCTACATGGAAGAAGCCGAGCAGTTCGAACACTGCCTGATGCTCGACCGTGGCAAGTTGATCGCCGACGGCCTGAGCAGCGAACTGGCGGCGGCTACGCCCAGCGGTAAACTGGATGAAGCCTTCACCCATTTCCAGGGCGACAGCGCCCACAACAACCAGCCACTGGTGATTCCGCCACGGCAAAGCGACAACACCGACATTGCCATCGAAGCCCACGACCTGACCCTGCGTTTCGGCGACTTCACGGCGGTGGACAAGGTGAGCTTCGCGATTGGCCGAGGCGAGATCTTTGGTTTCCTCGGCTCCAACGGTTGCGGCAAGACCACCACCATGAAAGTCCTCACCGGGCTGATGCCGGCCACCGAAGGCACTGCAACGCTGCTGGGCAACCCGGTGAACGCCAAGGACCTGGCCACCCGCAAGCGCGTGGGCTTCATGTCGCAAAGCTTCTCGCTGTATGGCGAACTCAGCGTGGGCCAGAACCTGGTGCTGCATGCGCAACTGTTCGACCTGCCCAAAGGTGAAAGCGGCCAGCGCATCGACGAGTTGATCCAGCGTTTTGACTTGGGCGATGTCGCCGAGCAGCCTTCCGGCGAGTTGCCGCTGGGGCTGCGCCAGCGCTTGTCCCTGGCCGTGGCGGTGCTGCATCGCCCGGAAGTGCTGATCCTCGATGAGCCGACCTCGGGCGTCGACCCGGCTGCGCGAGATGATTTCTGGCGGTTGCTGATCGAGCTGTCCCGGGAACAGGGCGTGACGATCTTCTTGTCCACCCACTTCATGAACGAGGCCCAACGCTGCGATCGCATCTCGCTGATGCACGCGGGCAAAGTGTTGGCGTGCGACACGCCGGACGCGCTGCAACAGCAGTTCAACGGAGAGACGCTGGAGGCCGCATTCGTCACCTGCCTGGAACAGGCCCAAGGGGCGCCCGAAGCCGCGACCGCCCCCACCGGAACCGTCAGCGAACCCACGGCGGCGCCTGTCAGCAAACGTGGGTTCAGCGTCGCCCGCCTGCTCGCCGTCGCCAGCCGCGAAGGCAAGGAACTGCTACGGGACAAGGTGCGCATGGCCTTCGCCCTGCTGGGTGCGATTTTCATGATGGTGATATTCGGCTACGGCATTTCCCTGGACGTTGAAAAGCTCGCCTTTGCCGTCTATGACCAGGACCAGACGCCGCAAAGCCGGGCCTATCTGGAGGCGTTCCGCAGTTCGCGCTACTTCGCCGAACAGCCACCGATCACCGACTCCACTGAACTGCACAAACGCCTGCAACGCTCGGAAATCAAACTGGCGCTGGAGATTCCGCCGGGTTTCGGCCGCGACCTCTACGCCGGACGCCAACCCGCCGTGGCCGCCTGGCTCGATGGCGGCATGCCGTTTCGCGCAGAAACCAGCCGCAACTATGTAGAGGCAGTACACCAGGCCAATCTCCAGCAACTGGCCGAACTGCATAGCACGCCACCGAACCTGCAAGCCGCCGCCAAATTGGAAACCCGCTTTCGCTACAACCAGGACGTGGTCAGCGTCAATGCCATCGGCCCCGGCGTGATGGCGCTGATCCTCGCGTTCATCCCGGCGATGCTGACCGCGCTGGGAATCGTGCGGGAGAAGGAGTTGGGCTCGATCACCAACTTTTACGCCACACCGCTGACCCGCCTGGAATTCCTGCTGGGCAAACAGGCACCGTACCTGGCCGTGAGCCTGATCAACCTGGGGCTGCTGGTGGCGATGAACCGCTGGTTGTTCGGCGTGCCGTTCAAGGGCAGCGGCGTGACCCTGGCCTTCGGCGGCCTGCTGTATGTGCTGGCCACCACCAGCATGGGCCTGTTGATTTCCGCGTTCACGCGCACCCAGATCGCAGCGATCCTCGGCACCATGATCATCACCAGCCTGCCGACCATCCAATTCTCCGGGCTGATCGTGCCGCGTTCGTCCCTGGAAGGCGCCGCCGCGTTGATGGGCATGCTGTTCCCGGCGGGCTACTTCCTCGACATTGCAGTGGGCACCTTTACCAAGGCCCTGGACCTGCGCCAGCTATGGCCGCAGTGCCTGGCGTTGTTCGGGTTTTTCCTGGGGTTCACCGGGTTTAGCCTGATCATGCTCAAGAAGCAGGAGGCCTGATGCATAAGTTCGCCCATATCCTGCGCCTTGGCATCAAGGAACTGACCAGCCTGCGCCACGACAGCGTGTTGCTGCTGTTCCTGTTCTACGCTTTCACCGTCGCCATCTATATGCCCGCCGCAGGGTCTGTGATCGGCGTGCACAACGCCAGCGTGGCCTTTGTGGATGAAGACCACAGTGCGCTGTCCAGGCAACTGGCCGAAGCGCTGCAACCGCCGGAATTCCAGGCAGCGGTGCCGTTGCCGTATGACCAGTTGGACAAGGTGATGGACAGCGGCCAGTACACCTTTGTGATCAACGTGCCGGCGAATTTCCAGGCCGACCTGTTGGCCGGGCGCCAGCCGGGGGTACAGGTCAATGTCGACGCCACGGCCATGAGCCAGGCGTTCATGGGGGCCGGGTACATCGGGCGGATTTTCCAGCGTGAATTGCTGACCTATGGCGGCCAGGCCGATGCCGCCCAAAAGACACCGGCGCTGTTGACCACGCGGGCGCTGTTCAATACCAACCTGGAAGGTGGCTGGTTTTTGGCAGTGATTCAGATCGTCAACAACATCACTATTCTCGCCATCGTCTTGACCGGCACCGCACTGCTGCGCGAGCGCGAACACGGCACCCTCGACCATCTGCTGGTGCTGCCGCTGACGGCGCTGGAAATCATGCTGGCGAAAATCTGGAGCAACATGCTGGTGGTGGTGCTGTGCACCTGGCTGTCGCTGGAAGTGGTGGTCAAAGGCTTGCTCGGCGTACCGCTGGCCGGGTCGTTGAGCTTGTTTCTGCTGGTGACGGCGCTGTACCTGTTTGCCAGTACTGCGCTCGGCATCTTCCTCGCCACCCTCGCCCGCTCGACGCCGCAATTCGGCTTGCTGGCGATTCCGGTGATTATTCCGATGCTGTTGTTGTCTGGCGGTAGCACGCCGCTGGACAGCATGCCGCAATGGCTGCAATGGGTGATGCAGGGCTCGCCGTCGACGCACTTTGTGAGCCTGAGTGCGGCGATCCTGTTCAGGGATGCGGGCGTGAGCGTGGTGTGGCCGGACTTGCTGGCGCTGGCGGGGATTGGGCTGTTGTTTTTTGCGGTGGCGTTGATGCGGTTCAGAAAGAGCCTGGCCTCCTGAGAGCGATGCGCTTTCGTGGCGAGGGAGCTTGCTCCCGCTGGAGTGCGAAGCGCTCCCAAGATTTTGGGGCCGCTGCGCAGCCCAACGGGAGCAAGCTCCCTCGCCACAAGAGCGCCTTTTTACCAGAGGTCAATTCAGTGGGCTTACTGGATGATCAGGTTGTTGAACAACAAATCCTCAACCACCGGTTTGCCGGTCTCATCGTTCATCACTTGCTGAGTCTGCTTGAGCGCTTCCTGGCGCAGTTTTTCCTTGCCGTCGACGCTGCTCATGGCGTCGCTGGTCTGCTGGGTAAACAGCGCCACCAACTGGTTGCGAATCAATGCGTCGTTGGCTTTGACCGCAGCGGCCGCCTCGGGGCCCGTCACGCGCAAGGCGATATCCGCCTTGAACACCCGCAGTTTCGCAGTGCCATCCAGGCCGTAGTTACCGACGAACGGCGGGCTCAGGCTGATATAGCTGACCTTCGGCGCGTCGCCTTCTTTGGCTTCTTCGGCCAGGGCTGCCGTCGGCAGTGTCAGGGCCAGCATCAACAGGATCCACGCTTTCACAGTTCATTCCTCAATTCGGTTGCCCAGTAGCATAACGCTAGCAGCCCTGAGCACAAGCTTATGGCGGCTTATCAGGCCGGGGCATGCTCGTTGACCCGTCGCCCCGCCCACCTACACTTATCGGCCAACACGCCAAAAGGAATAGTCCGATGAAAGCTGTGCTGTGCAAAGCCTTCGGCCCCGCCGAAACCCTGGTGCTGGAAGACGTCGAAAGCCCGGCGATCAAGAAGAACGAAATCCTGTTGGACGTGCATGCGGCCGGGGTGAATTTCCCGGATACCCTGATCATTGAGGGTAAATATCAGTTCAAGCCACCCTTCCCGTTTTCGCCAGGCGGTGAAGCGGCGGGCGTGGTCAGCGAAGTCGGGGAAAAGGTCACTCACCTGAAAGTCGGTGACCGGGTGATGGCGTTGACCGGCTGGGGCAGCTTTGCCGAGCAGGTCGCGGTACCGGGCTACAACGTGCTGCCGATCCCGCCGAGCATGGACTTCAATACCGCCGCCGCCTTCAGCATGACCTACGGCACCTCGATGCACGCCCTCAAGCAGCGGGCCAACCTGCAACCCGGCGAAACCCTGTTGGTGCTCGGCGCTTCCGGTGGTGTCGGCCTGGCCGCCGTGGAAATCGGCAAGGCCATGGGCGCCCGGGTGATCGCCGCCGCCAGCAGCGCCGACAAGCTCGCGGTGGCCAAGGCAGCCGGTGCCGATGAGTTGATCAACTACAGCGAAGCCAGCCTGAAAGACGAAATCAAGCGCCTCACCGACGGCAACGGTGTGGATGTGATCTACGACCCGGTGGGCGGCGACCTGTTCGACCAGGCCATTCGTGGCATCGCGTGGAATGGCCGGCTGCTGGTGGTCGGTTTTGCCAGCGGGCGCATTCCCGAGCTGCCGGTCAACCTGGCGCTGCTCAAGGGCGCGGCGGTGGTCGGGGTGTTCTGGGGCGCGTTTGCCCAACGTCAGCCGCAGGACAACGCAGCCAACTTCCAGCAACTGTTCGGCTGGTTTGCCGACGGCAAGCTGAAGCCGCTGGTGTCCCAGGTGTACCCGCTGGAGCAGGCGGCGCAGGCGATTAATGACCTCGGCCAGCGCAAAGCTGTCGGCAAGGTGGTGGTGCAGCTACGCTGACGATTGTTTCATTTTGTCCGCGAGGTGCCTGGGCCCATGATCGGCCCAGGCACTCATTCATTGGCAGGAAAAATAATGGTCACCCAGTTGCGCGCGTTGCTTTTGGGGGTATTGATGGTGATATCGGCCCAAGCTTTTGCTCATAAAGAGGACAAGAATGTACGCGGGCTGAACGATGTAACGGTGCTGATCGTGCGCCATGCGGAAAAACCCGACGAAGGCCCGTTGTTAAGCCCCAAGGGCGAACAAAGGGCGGCAGCCTATGCCAGCTATTTCGACCCCTTGCTGTTGAACGGGATTTGCGTGGTGCCCCAGCGGCTGATCGCCACCAGCGACAGCAAGCAAAGCTTCCGCCCACGCTTGACCCTGACGCCGCTTGCCCAGCGCCTGCAACTCCCGCTTGAAACCCCCTACGCCGACAATGAAGTGGGCAAGCTGGTGAAGTCGTTGCGCAAGTCCAACCAGGCCCAGACCGTGTTGATCGCCTGGCACCATGGGCATATCGACAAATTGATTGAAGCCTTTGGTGGCGACGGACAGGCGCTGACCGGCATGCAAAAATGGCCGGAAAATGTGTATGACTGGCTGATCGTATTGCGCTTCGACGAACAAGGCCAACTGGTGGAGTCCCACAGCCAGAAGGTCCAGGAACACCTGCTACCGGGCGATATCGCAGCCGCCAACGGCAGCTGAACCGGATCGCTGTCTGTGGCGAGGGAGCTTGCTCCCGCTGGGTCGCGAAGCGGCCCCAAAAGATGGGCCTGCTGCGCAGTCCAGCGGGAGCAAGCTCCCTCGCCACACGTTCGTGATACCCCGCCTGAAAACGCCCCCCACTTGCCCGTAAGCGACATGTTCGTAAAAGAACATGCAATTGCACTCAATTCCTATGCCCGCAGATAAGAGGCGGTGCTATTTTCGGTAACGAAACTGTAACATTCGCATCCGCAGTCAAAACAAGAAATCTGGAGCTCTTGAATGTTTGCTTTCTTCCGTCCTGCCGCACATCAGGCGCCCCTGCCTGAAGAAAAAATAGACAGCACTTATCGACGCCTGCGCTGGCAGATCTTCGCCGGGATTTTCTTCGGTTACGCGGGCTACTACCTGCTGCGCAAGAACTTCTCCCTGGCCATGCCGTACCTGATCGACGAGGGTTACACCCGTGGCCAGCTGGGCCTGGCGATGTCGGCGATTGCAATCGCCTACGGCCTGTCCAAGTTCCTCATGGGGCTGGTGTCCGACCGCTCCAACCCGCGCTACTTCCTGCCCTTCGGCCTGCTGGTGTCCGCCGGGGTAATGTTCATTTTCGGTTTCGCACCTTGGGCGACGTCCAGCGTGACCATGATGTTCATATTGCTGTTCATCAACGGCTGGGCCCAGGGCATGGGCTGGCCGCCAAGTGGGCGGACCATGGTGCACTGGTGGTCGCAGAAGGAACGCGGCGGCGTCGTTTCCGTATGGAACGTGGCGCATAACGTCGGCGGTGGCTTGATCGGCCCGTTGTTCCTGCTCGGCATGGCCTGGTTCAACGACTGGCACGCAGCGTTCTATGTCCCGGCTACCGTGGCCCTGCTGGTGGCGGCGTTTGCCTTCATCACCATGCGCGACACCCCGCAATCGGTGGGCCTGCCGCCTATCGAGCAATACAAGAACGACTACCCGGAAGGCTACGACGCCAGCCACGAAGACGAATTCAGCGCCAAGGAAATCTTCGTCAAGTACGTGCTGCGTAACAAAATGCTCTGGTACATCGCCTTCGCCAACGTGTTCGTCTACCTGCTGCGCTACGGCGTGCTGGACTGGGCGCCGACGTACCTCAAGGAAGCCAAGCACTTCGACGTGGATAAAACCTCGTGGGCGTACTTCTTCTATGAGTGGGCGGGCATTCCGGGCACGCTGCTGTGCGGCTGGATGTCGGACAAGATCTTCCGGGGCAACCGTGGCCTGACCGGCATTGTGTTCATGGCATTGGTAACGGTGGCGACCCTGGTTTACTGGCTCAACCCGCCGGGCAACCCGATGGTCGACATGATCGCGCTGTTCTCCATCGGCTTCCTGATCTACGGCCCGGTGATGCTGATCGGCCTGCAGGCACTGGAACTGGCACCGAAGAAAGCCGCCGGCACCGCAGCGGGCTTTACGGGCCTGTTCGGTTACCTGGGGGGTTCAGTGGCGGCGAGTGCGGCCATGGGCTACACCGTTGACCATTTCGGCTGGGATGGCGGCTTTGTGCTGCTGATCGGCGCGTGCCTGTTGGCGATTGCGTTCCTGATCCCCACCTTGTGGCACACCAATAGCGTCAGCACTGCGCGTTAATCGCAGGCAGAGCCTTTGGAACACCGCTTGAGCCGCGCCTCCAGATTCTTGTCTGGCATGGCGTGGCTACGCAGGGCGTTGACGGTCTGCTCGACATAATCGCGCGTAGTGCCGTAACGCCCGCAAGCGCTTTGCAACACGTGGTTCAGCACGATGTCGGGCAAGTTCCCGGCATAACTGGGCAGGTGTCGCTCCAGAACAAATCCCAATGCCTGCACCTGGCTGCCATCTTCAAGACGGCAGGTGAGCCAGTGTGGCCGGTAGGACGGGTAAGGCATTTCGCGCTGCCACAGGGCATAAAGCGAGGCCTCCAGTTGATCTTCCGGTAAACGGTAGGCAAACCCGCTGCATGAGCCGCCACGGTCCAGGCCGAACACCAACCCGGGTATTTCCGGCGTGCCCCGGTGCTCATGGGACCACAGGTACAAGCCCCGGTGATAACCGTGGACCCGCGCCCGCATCCGTTGTGTGGACGAACATTCCGGCCGCCAGATCAGCGAGCCATAAGCGAATAGCCAGACCGGCCCACCCTTATGCCGAGCCATGGTGGCCTGCATCGAGCTCATCAACTGTTCGTGGGTGAGTTGCGGCCCCAGATCGAGCCGCGGAGGGTAAGCCAATTGCAAAAGATCAGATTCAATGGCGGTCATGGCAAATCGACTAGGACTCCCGTCTGTTGTTACCAGTTGTAAGCAACTTTACCGTAATAGAACGCGCCGCTGTAACCGTACGGCGAAAAAGTGCTATAGGCCAAATTGCCACCACTGCTGGCGTAGGCATTGAGCTTTTCCGGGTATTTATCGGTGACGTTGTCGCCGCCGAGGGTGAAGGTCCAGTTTTTAAGCTTGTAGTCGGCCGACAGGTCCAGCAGCCAGGCGGCCTTGAAACTCTGGTCGTTAGCCGGGTCGGCTTGATAGCTGGTGAATGAACCATAGCGCACCAAATTACTGTGCAGCGCCCAATTGCCGAAACTCAGGTCGTTGCCCAGGCTCAGTTTGTGCTGCGGCGTGGTGTCCCCCAGCAGGCCGATGCGCTCGCGACGATCCACCCGAACCAGGCTCGCACCCAGGCTATCGAGGATTGCCGGGTTGGCTTTTACGTCGGTGACCTTGGTGTGGTTGTAGTTGTAGCCCACCGTGCTGTTCCAGCGCACACCGTTGTCCAGTTGGTAGCGATAGTTGGCCACCAGGTCGATGCCATTGGTGGTGGTATCGGTAGCGTTGGTGAAGTAGCGCACCGTGGTGTAGTTGATGTCACCGACGCCGTTGGCCTTCAGGTACGCGAGTGCAGCGGGGTTTTTGCTCAAGTCCAGGTTGGAGGACAGGCTGATGCGGTCGCTGATGTCGATACGGTAGACATCGGCCGTCACCGTCAGGTTGTCAGTTGGCTCCAGTACCAGGCCGAGGCTGTAGTTGCGGGACTTCTCGGCTTTAAGGTCGTCGGCACCGAGCAAGCGCGCCACCTGGCTGTTGGCCGGGAAGGTGCCCGCCTCCTGAATGGTGTTGCCGATCAGTTGCGACGAGGTGTAGGCGAAGTTTTGCTGCGCCAGGGATGGCGCACGGAAACCGTTGGAAACACTGCCGCGCAAGGCCACTTGCGGGGTGAAGTCATAACGGGCCGAGAGCGAGCCGCTGACGTTGGAGCCAAAATCACTGTAATCCTCATGACGCACGGCAGCCGAGGCGCTGAGTTTTTCAGTGAAGTTGGTTTCCAGGTCCAGGTACTGCGCCCAGTTATGGCGCGTGCTGGTGCCGGCGTCGGAATCACGGAAACCGCCCAGGCCCGAACTGCCGGTCTGGTAGTAGGACGCCGGCTCGCCAGCCTTGATTTGATAACCCTGGTCCAGGTATTCGCCACCAAACGCCACCGACACCGGGTACGGCAACCAGCCCAGGCTGAATTCGCGCGACAGGTCCAGGCTGACTTGCTTCTGGTCATTGACCAGGGTGCCATTGTCGAACTTGCGCGGCGTCGCCAGGCCCAGCGAGGTGTTGATGGTTTCGGTACCGATCTGGTACTGGTTCTTGCCATAGTTGACCGACACATCGTAGTGCCAGTCATAGGCCAGCAACCCGCGCAGACCGACCGCCAGCGACGTGTCTTCCACGTCACCGCGAATCAGTGGCAGGTAACCGTTGGGGTTGAGAGCCGCAATGTTGTTGCTCGCGTTGCTTGCCCGGTAGAACGCCGCGGTCTCGCCGCGAGTCTTGCTGTAGCCGCCAAACGCATAGACTTCAGCCGCTTCGCTGAAGGAATATTCCGAGTTGAGAAACAGCTTGCCCTGATTGGTCGCCGGTTCGCCCTGACGGAACACCCGCTGACCATAGGTCGTCGAACCGACGCTGCCGGGACGAAAGTCATCACCGGCGCGGTTGGTGTAATCGTTGTCGGCGCCCTCAGCCGAAATGTTGATAAAACCGTTATCCCCCAGCGCCACTCCGGTGTTGCCGCTGAGATTGCGCTGAATACCGTCGCCCTTCTTGTACTCACCGAACTTGCTGGTGATCGAGCCGCCGTGGTCGTCATGCTTGAGGATTACGTTGATCACCCCGGCAATCGCATCAGAGCCGTAACGGGCCGATGCGCCGTCACGCAGCACTTCGATATGGTCGACCGCCGACAGCGGGATGGCATTCAAATCTGCCGGTGCCGAGCCGCGTCCCACCGCGCCGCCCAGGTTGACGAAGGCGCTGGTGTGGCGGCGCTTGCCGTTGACCAGTACCAACACCTGGTCCGGTGACAACCCGCGCAGTTGCGCCGGGCGCACCAGTTCGGCGCCGTCTACCAGGCTTGGGCGCGGGAAGTTGATGGAAGGAATCAAACGGGCGAGTACCGCGCCCAATTCATCAGAGCCGGTGCTGCGCAACGTTTCGCCGGAAATCACATCGATCGGTGACAGCGAAGCACTGGCCGTGCGCTCTTGGGCGCGGGTGCCAGTGACGATGACTGTATCGAGCTTGGGTACATCGGCAGTGGCCGTTTCGGCGGCGGCCACTGGGCTGAATCCTACGGCGGTCAGCAAATTAGCCGACAAAATCGCCGTGTACAGCAGGTGCTGCTTGTTGCTCCCCATACCGCTCCCCTTGGAATCAAAAGCCAGAACGTCATGCTCTGAGCTCGTACGATCGATCCGTGTGGCGGACGGTGGCGGTCATTTATTGGTTATTGGCAGAAAGTCGGTAGTCCGTTGCCATATAGCTTAATGATATTTATGTAACAAATTAAATACCTTTAAGGAATAAGCGAATGCATAAGCCCGGGCCGCTCCGCTCGTCAGGATTGATCGCCTCAATCCCGGTAGTTTCAGCGCACGTTCAGCCTGAGGGCGCGTCGAGCCTTCAAAATAGGCACTTGTCACGACCCACTTAGCCGCCAATCAAATCGACTATCGAGGTCGCACCATGAAATACCGACTTTCCAGCCTGTTGCTCCTGGCACAGGCCACTACCGCCCTGGCGGTGGAAACACCGACCCAGGACGACAAAGGTTTCTGGTACGCCCAGACTAGCGTCTACACCCGGCACTTTGCGCCAGACAAGGACCACAACAACCATCAGGATCTGATCGGTCTGGAGCGCAATGAAGCGTCAGGCCTGGTGTATGGCGGGGCGACGTTTCGCAACTCGTTCAGCCAGCGCTCGTACTATGCCTATGCCGGCAAGCGTTACGACATGACCGATTACCCGGTGTACCTGAAGCTGACAGGCGGCGTGATCCAGGGCTATCGCGGCCAGTACCGCGACAAGATTCCACTGAATGGGCTGGGCGTGGCGCCGGTGATCATCCCGTCGGTGGGCACTCACTACGGGCCGGTCGCCGCCGAGCTGGTGTTGCTGGGGTTCAATGCGGCGATGGTGACGACGGGCGTGCGGTTCTGATTGAACCGCCGAATGGCCTTTGTGGCGAGGGAGCTTGCTCCCGTTGGGTCGCGAAGCGGCCCAAAAGCTCATGCGGTCCTTCAGACAGGCCCCGGTAACTGTCTTGGGGCTGCTGCGCAGCCCAGCGGGAGCAAGCTCCCTCGCCACACGTTACGGACGGGGCGCGTAGGCAAATACGTCGGCGCGCATCTGGTGCGCGTCCATGCCGGCCTCGACCAACGCATCCAGCGTGCCGTAGATCATCGCCGGTGAACCGCTGGCGTAGACGTGCACGGCCTTGAGGTCGCTAATGTCTTCGCACACCGCTTCATGCAACAACCCGCAGCGCCCTTCCCAGCCACACAGGTCACTGACCACTTTGTGCAGGTACAGGTTGGGCAGTTGCAGCCACTGGTCCCAGTGCTCGATCTCGTAGAAGTCTTCGGGCCGACGCACGCCCCAGTACAGGTGCACTGGGTGCTTGAAGCCGTTGGCACGGCAATGCTCGATCAGGCTGTGCATCTGCGCCATGCCGGTACCGGCGGCGATCAACACCAGCGGCCCGTCGGGCAGCTCTGCCAGGTGGGTATCGCCGAATGGCAGCTCGATGCGCGCCATCTGGTTGCGCTGCAACTGCTCCAGCAGGCTGCGGGCGCTGTCTTCCCGGGCCAGTACGTGCAGCTCCAGCTCGCGCCCGGCATGGGGCGCCGAGGCCAGGGAGAACGCCGACTTCTCGCCGTTCTCCCGCTCGATCATCAGGTATTGCCCGGCGTGGTAGCGCACCGCCTTGCCGGCCGGCGCCCGCAGGCGCACGCGCCACACATCGCCACCGACATCCACGCACTCACTCAATTGGCACGACAACTTGCGCAACGGCAACTCTCCCGGCGCCAGCACGCCATCCCACAACACAATGCAATCTTCCAGCGGTTCGGCGATGCAGGTGTAGAACTCACCATGGTCACGCACCTCACCGGCTTGCTGCACCCGGCCCTCCACCAGCAGCGCCGCACACACGTGGCACACGCCATTGCGGCAAGCCTGGGGGCAATCGTAGCCCAGGCGCCGCGCGCCCTCGAGGATCCGCTCGCCGGGCGTCAGTTCAAGTACCGCACCGGAAGGCTGCAGGGTTACACGCATCAATCTATTCCTAATTCTTTCCAGAGCGCATCGACACGGGCAGTTACCGCTTCGTCCTTGACGATCACGCGGCCCCATTCGCGGGTAGTTTCACCCGGCCATTTATGGGTGGCATCCAGGCCCATCTTCGAGCCAAGGCCCGAGACCGGCGAGGCAAAGTCGAGGTAGTCGATCGGCGTGTTGTCGATCATCACCGTGTCGCGCTTGGGGTCCATGCGCGTGGTGATGGCCCAGATCACGTCGTTCCAGTCCCGGGCATTGATGTCGTCGTCGGTGACAATAACGAACTTGGTGTACATGAACTGTCGCAAAAACGACCACACACCGAGCATTACCCGCTTGGCGTGGCCCGGGTACGACTTTTTCATCGTTACGATGGCCATGCGGTACGAGCAGCCTTCAGGCGGCAGGTAGAAGTCGGTGATCTCCGGAAACTGCTTTTGCAGGATCGGCACAAACACTTCGTTGAGTGCCACGCCGAGGATCGCCGGCTCATCCGGCGGACGGCCAGTGTAGGTGCTGTGGTAGATCGGTTTGATGCGGTGGGTGATGCGCTCGACGGTGAACACCGGGAAGCTGTCCACTTCGTTGTAGTAACCGGTGTGGTCGCCGTACGGGCCTTCATCGGCCATCTCGCCGGGATGAATCACGCCTTCAAGGATGATTTCGGCGGTGGCCGGCACTTGCAGGTCGTTGCCGCGGCATTTCACCAGTTCGGTACGGTTGCCGCGCAACAGGCCGGCGAAGGCATATTCGGACAGGCTGTCAGGTACTGGCGTCACGGCGCCGAGGATGGTCGCAGGGTCGGCGCCCAGGGCCACAGACACCGGGAATGGTTTGCCAGGGTGCTTTTCGCACCACTCACGGAAATCCAGGGCGCCGCCACGGTGACTCAGCCAGCGCATGATGACCTTGTTGCGGCCGATCACTTGCTGACGGTAGATGCCGAGGTTCTGGCGGTCCTTGTTCGGGCCTTTGGTGACGGTCAGGCCCCAGGTGATCAGCGGGCCGACGTCGCCGGGCCAGCAGGTCTGCACGGGGAGCATGCCGAGGTCGACATCATCACCTTCGATGACCACTTCCTGGCACACCGCGTCTTTGACGACCTTGGGGGCCATGGCGATGATCTTGCGGAAGATTGGCAGCTTCGACCAGGCATCCTTCAAGCCCTTGGGTGGCTCGGGTTCCTTGAGAAAGGCCAGCAGCTTGCCGATCTCGCGCAGCTCGCTGACGGACTCGGCGCCCATGCCAAACGCAACGCGGTCGGGGGTGCCGAACAGGTTGCCGAGCACCGGGATATCAAAGCCCACCGGGTTTTCGAAGAGCAACGCCGGGCCCTTGTTGCGCAAGGTACGGTCGCAAATCTCAGTCATTTCCAGGACCGGGGAAATCGGCACCTGGACACGTTTCAACTCTCCGCGCTGCTCAAGTTGCTGCACGAAATCCCGAAGATCCTTGAATTTCATTAACCATGCCACCCGTAAAATAGGCGTACATCCTACCTGCTCTTACGGTCGCTGGCAGCTTATTGAGCAGCATTGCCGACGACACAGACTCAGAGCGCCGATGCCTGGCTTTGATTGCGCAAGGTCTTGAACAACGGCTCAAGGAACGCCTCGACATACCGCGAACCGACCGCCGAGAGGTGATTGTCGTCGGTATACAGCGCGTGCCCGTCCAATTCCACCCGGCACCAATCGTTCGAACTGCATAACTTCGGTGCAGGATCGAGCATTTTCACACCTGGATCAGCAGCAGCTATTTGCTCGAACACTTGGCTGATGTAGGCCTGTCGCTTGAGATGGTCTGCCAGCGGCATGCCTTCTTTGTCGGTGGGCCGACCCAGCATCGCCAGGCGACTGAGGCGGTAAGGCACGCTGAATTCCTGCAGGGGTATTTCCTTGACCAGCCACACCCGATGGCCGCCTGCGCGCAATTGCTGCACCAGGGCACGCAAGCTTTCGGCGAAGCGCTGCTCGGCGAAGGCGCGGTCGTATTGGCCTGTTGCCGGATCCAGCAGCGAGGCCTCGGTGTCTCCGTCACGCTGCCCATAGACGTACAGGCTCCAGCGCGCCACCAACACCACGTCACTGAACGTTTCCTTGGCCAGCGTCTGGGCGACGCGCTGGTTAAACCTTATACAACCTGGGGTGCTTTCCTTGCGGTTGAACGGCAGGCAACCCGAGTAACCCGCCTGAGTGACGCTGATCCCGTATTTGCTCGCGCCGTCTTCCAGCGCCGGCACCAGCGCCGAGGCGTGACTATCCCCCCAGACCAACGCGCGCCTGGCACCCGACACAGGCCCGAAATGACAAAACTTGCGGTGGTCGTTTTTCTTCTCATCCGACAGGCAAGCCATCAACTCCGGGCTCCATGTACGCGCCTGGGCGTATTGCAACGCCTCGGGCGACAGGCGCCAGGGCAGGCCTTGCGTCCAAACCAGGCTCTTGCCCACCAGCCCAAGGCCAAGCAGCGCCACGCCCGCTGCCGCCAGAATTTGCTTGCGCCCGGGCAACACCCGGCGCTCACGAAACGGCGCCTCGACAAACCGCCACGATGCATACCCCAACACCAGGCTCAACACAAACAGAGCGCCGAGTTCCCAGGGGCCCAGGCCATCGACACTGGCGTACTTGCCGAACACAAACACCGGCCAATGCCACAGGTACCAGGAGTAGGAGATCAACCCAACGCCTACCAGCAGGCGGCTGCCGAGCAGCTTGCCCGCCAGGGTTGCTTGCTGGCCGTTGGCCCAAATCAGGCACACCACGCCCGTCACCGGCAGCAGGGCTGCCACGCCGGGGAACGGAGTGCCCGGGTCATAGGCGAAGACCGCCAGCAGGATCAAACCCAGGCCGGCCAGGCTCACACCTTGCGCCAGCGCCAGGCTCGCGCGGTACTCGCGCGCCGGGATGACCGCCAGCATTGCGCCAGCCAACAGCTCCCAGGCACGCATCGGCAGCAGGAAAAAGGCTTTTTCCGGGTGATGGGCAACCGCCCAGGTACTCAGTGCGAACGACACCAGCAACAACACAAACAGCGCCGTGCGCCAGTATTTGAGCCGGCTGGACAGCAGCGTCAGCAGCAGCGGGAAAATAATGTAGAACTGTTCTTCAACCGACAGCGACCAGGTATGCAGCAAGGGTTTGAGGTCGGAGGCCACATCGAAGTAGCCGTCCTGGCGCATGAAAAACAGGTTGGAGATAAACACCGCCTGGTTGTGCACCGAGCGGCCCAACTCGCTGTAGTCCTTGGGCGCCAGTAAAAACCAGCCCACCATCAGGGCGCCGAGCATCATCACGCACAGCGCCGGCAGGATCCGCCGGGCGCGCCTGGCCCAGAACTCCACGAAACTGAAGCGTCCGGCCTCGCGCTGGCGCCAGATGATCGAGGTGATCAAATAGCCCGAAATCACGAAAAAAATATCGACGCCGACGAAACCGCCGGTGAATCCCGGCACGCCAAAATGGAACAGCACAACAGCAAGCACAGCTATGGCACGCAGGCCATCAATGTCCCTGCGATAAGCGAGAGTGGTCATAAATCTTGTAATTAGCCTGATCAGATTGACAGCGAGTGTAGTCACATAAAGCATTTTGTTACTAAACAGACACACACTAAAGCCAAATCTTCTTTTTCAGACACAAAAAAAATGACGCCCCATGGGGCGCCATTTTTTTGGACCAGAAGTGTCGTGTTACTTACGCTTCATCGACAAGAAGAACTCGTCGTTGGTCTTGGTAGTTTTCAGCTTGTCGATCAGGAACTCGATGGCAGCCACTTCATCCATCGGGTGCAGCAGCTTGCGCAGGATCCACATGCGCTGCAGTTCGTCGTCGGCGGTCAGCAACTCTTCACGGCGTGTGCCGGAACGGTTGATGTTGATGGCCGGGAACACACGCTTCTCAGCGATACGACGGTCCAGGGGCAGTTCCATGTTGCCGGTACCCTTGAACTCCTCGTAGATCACTTCGTCCATCTTCGAGCCGGTTTCAACCAGCGCGGTGGCGATAATGGTCAGCGAGCCGCCTTCTTCGATGTTCCGCGCAGCGCCGAAGAAACGTTTCGGTTTCTCCAGGGCGTGGGCATCGACACCACCGGTGAGCACTTTGCCGGAGCTCGGGATCACGGTGTTGTAGGCGCGGGCCAGACGGGTGATGGAGTCGAGCAGGATCACCACGTCTTTTTTGTGTTCGACCAGGCGCTTGGCCTTCTCGATCACCATTTCGGCAACCTGCACGTGGCGGGTTGGCGGCTCATCGAACGTCGAGGCAACCACTTCGCCGCGCACGGTGCGCTGCATTTCGGTCACTTCTTCCGGACGCTCATCGATCAGCAACACGATCAGGTGAACTTCAGGGTTGTTACGAGCGATGTTCGCTGCAATGTTCTGCAGCATGATGGTCTTGCCGGCTTTCGGCGGGGCGACGATCAGGCCGCGCTGGCCTTTGCCGATCGGGGCACACAGGTCGATGACACGACCGGTCAAGTCTTCGGTGGAACCGTTGCCGGCTTCCATCTTCATGCGAACGGTCGGGAACAGCGGCGTCAGGTTCTCGAAGAGAATCTTGTTTTTCGCGTTCTCGGGACGATCGTAGTTGATCGTGTCGACCTTGAGCAGGGCGAAATAACGCTCGCCTTCCTTGGGCGGTCGGATCTTGCCAACGATGGTGTCACCGGTGCGCAAGTTGAAGCGACGGATCTGGCTCGGCGAGACGTAGATATCGTCTGGGCCGGCAAGATAGGAAGCGTCTGCAGAGCGGAGGAAGCCGAAGCCGTCCTGGAGAATCTCCAGCACGCCATCACCGGAGATTTCCTCGCCGCTTTTCGCGTGCTTTTTCAGCAGGGAGAAAATCACGTCCTGCTTGCGCGAACGGGCCATATTTTCTATGCCCATCTGTTCGGCCAATTCGAGCAGTTCGGTAATCGGCTTTTGCTTGAGTTCAGTCAGATTCATATAGGAATGACGTAATCATTTATGGAGGGGGGGAAATTAAGCTTTTGGCTTAATGAGGCCGCGCCGCAGAGAAGGCGACAGGATCGCGTACTAATCGAAAAGGAGAGCGTCGGCGACGGCTTGCAGGGGGCATTGGAGAAACCAGTGCGGGGCCGAATGTACCACCTGAGTTTCAGAGCGTCTAGCCCTGTATCACGAAAAAGCCCCGCTATTTGCGGGGCCTTTTAAGGACGCTTAGATATTGGCGTCGAGGAAAGCTTGCAGCTGGGACTTCGACAGCGCGCCCACTTTAGTGGCAGCGACTTCGCCGTCCTTGAACAACATCAGCGTAGGGATACCGCGCACGCCATGCTTGGCCGGGGTTTCCTGGTTGTCGTCGATATTCAGCTTGGCAATGGTCAGCTTGCCTTCATAAGTGGTAGCAATGTCGTCCAGGACAGGAGCGATCATTTTGCAAGGACCGCACCACTCAGCCCAGTAGTCAACCAGCACCGGGCCCTGAGCCTTCAGTACTTCGGCCTCAAAGGTCGCGTCGGTGACGTGCTTGATAAGATCGTTGCTCATGGATGTCTCCGGGTTGTAAGCAAAAAAACGTTGCCCATCATAGCCGCCCTTCCCGCGTTCAGGAAGCTGCAGCTGATTGACTCTTGCTATGGTGATGCATGAGTTTGGGTATAGCCCAATTCACGGCCCCACGGGAGTGATGAAGGCAATGCCTGTGCGCAATGCCGCATTGCGCACGTGTTCCTGCATGTTTTTCTGCGCCGCCCCGCTGGCGCGCCGAGCCAGGGCGCGCAGGATCTTGCGGTGCTCTTGCCAGGTCTCCATGGCCCGCTCCGGCCGGATGAACGGTAGTTTCTGACTCTCCAGGAACACCTCGGCACTGGCGCTGAGGATGCTCACCATCGCCTGATTACCGCTGGCCAGCAGGATGCGCTGGTGAAATTCGAAGTCCAGCTGCGCCGCCGCCTCAAAATCGCCGCCCTTGAGCTCTTTGCGCATCGCTTCGACGTTATCTTCCAGGAAGTCCAGCTCTATGGTGGTCAGGGTCACCGCCGCCAGCCCCGCTGCAAACCCTTCCAGCGCGTAGCGCAGCTGAAAGATATCCAGCGGCGTGGCCTGTGCTGTAAACGGCCAGGCCAACCCCAGCGGTTCTTCCACGGCCTGGACGAACACGCCCTTGCCCGGCTGCACACTCACCACGCCCAACGCACTGAGTGACGACAAGGCTTCACGCAATGAGGCCCGGCTCACGCCCAATTGCAGCGCCAGATCGCGCTGGGAGGGCAATGCATCGCCCGGCCCGAAGCCCTCGTCAGCGATCAATTTGCGGATGGCCTGTAGCGCCACTTCCGGTACGGCTTGGGCGATGGAATTCATAAAAACTCAAGTTTCCAGTCAACTGAGCGGCTAGTTGTAAAGCTATTCTCGGCGCCCGGCAAGCCACGCCCCAAAGGGGCTCGCGGGGTTTTGGCAGCGCTCGAAAAGGGTGCAGAAAGCGCAACAACTGTTCAGACCAGTAAGACCGCCAAGACTCAATAACTACCGGCCTCCCAGCGCATTAGGGCGCTACTGGCATGGGCTGTGCACTGGCAAAACCCAGAAAATCCTTTCGTCCTTTTCGGAGAGTTGCCATGACCAAGCGTTGCAGCGTCCTGCTCACTGCCCTGTTTGCCAGCCTCATGCTGAACCTGGCGCCCGCCCAGGCCAACGGTCTGGACGATATCGTCGCCCGTGGCACCCTCAAGGTGGCCGTGCCTCAGGACTTCCCGCCGTTCGGCTCGGTGGGCCCGGACATGAAGCCTCGCGGCCTGGACATCGACACCGCAAAACTGCTGGCCGACCAGCTCAAGGTCAAGCTTGAACTGACCCCGGTCAACAGCACCAACCGCATCCCGTTCCTCACCACAGGCAAGGTCGACCTGGTGATTTCCAGCCTCGGCAAGAACGCCGAGCGCGAGAAGGTCATCGACTTCTCCAAGGCTTATGCGCCTTTCTACCTCGCCGTGTTCGGCCCGCCGGACGCGCCGATCAGCACCGTTGACGATCTCAAGGGCAAAACCATCAGCGTGACCCGTGGTGCCATCGAAGACATCGAGCTGACCGCCGTGGCCCCCAAGGAAGCCACGATCAAGCGCTTTGAAGACAACAACTCAACCATCGCCGCCTACCTCGCCGGCCAGGTGGACCTGATTGCCAGCGGCAACGTGGTGATGGTGGCCATCAGCGAGCGCAACCCCAAGCGTGTGCCAGCACTTAAAGTGAAGCTCAAGGACTCGCCGGTGTACGTAGGCGTGAACAAGAACGAGCCTGCGCTTCTGGACAAGGTCAACCAGATCCTGGTCGCGGCCAAGGCCGACGGCAGCCTGGAAAAAATGCAATGCAGTGGCTTAAAGAGCCGCTGCCGGCTGATCTCTGATCACGGCTACGAGGGTTAGATATGGCCTATCAATTCGACTTTGCGCCGGTGCTGGCCAATACCGACCTGTTGCTGCGCGGCGCGTTGTTCACCCTTGAACTGACCGCCATCGGTGCTGTGCTGGGTGTGGCGCTGGGAACCGTCGGCGCGGTGGTGCGGGCGTGGAAGATCCAGCCGTTCAGTTGGGTCTTCGGGGTGTACGTCGAGTTGATCCGCAACACGCCGTTTTTGGTGCAGTTGTTTTTCATCTTCTTCGGCCTGCCGTCCCTGGGCCTGAAAATCACCGAATGGCAGGCGGCAGTGCTGGCGATGGTGATCAACCTGGGGGCGTACTCCACCGAGATCATCCGTGCCGGGATCCAGGCGATCCCTCGCGGGCAATTGGAAGCTGCGGCCGCGCTGGCAATGACGCGCTTCGAGGCGTTCCGCCACGTGGTGTTGTTACCGGCGCTGGGCAAGGTCTGGCCGGCCTTGAGCAGCCAGATCATCATCGTGATGCTCGGCTCGGCGGTGTGCTCGCAGATCGCCACCGAGGAGTTGAGCTTTGCCGCCAACTTTATCCAGTCGCGTAACTTCCGCGCCTTTGAAACCTATGCACTGACGACTCTGGTCTACCTGTGTATGGCACTGATGATCCGCCAATTGCTGAACTGGATCGGCCGGCGCTATGTGATGAGGAACGCTCGATGAGTGATTTTTCCTTCTGGGACATCGTGCGCAACCTGCTCACCGGCTTGCAGTGGACGCTGTTGTTGTCGCTGGTGGCATTTATCGGCGGCAGCGTGATCGGCTTGCTGGTGATGACCATGCGTATCAGCAAAAAGGCCTTCGCGCGCAACGTCGCCCGTACTTACATCGAACTGTTCCAGGGCACGCCGCTGTTGATGCAGCTGTTCCTGGTGTTCTTCGGCGTGGCCTTGCTCGGCGTCGACATTTCGCCCTGGCTTGCGGCAGCGATTGCCTTGACCCTGTTTACCAGCGCCTATCTGGCTGAAATCTGGCGCGGTTGCGTCGACTCCATCGCCCACGGGCAATGGGAGGCGTCCGCAAGCCTGGCCCTCAACCCGCTGGAGCAATTGCGCTACGTGATCCTGCCCCAGGCGCTGCGCATTGCCGTGGCGCCAACCGTGGGTTTCTCGGTGCAAGTGGTCAAGGGCACCGCCGTCACCTCGATTATCGGCTTCACCGAGCTGACCAAGACCGGCGGCATGCTCGCCAACGCGACCTTCGAACCCTTCATGGTCTATGGCCTGGTGGCGCTCGGTTACTTCCTGCTCTGCTACCCCTTGTCCCTCAGTGCGCGCTACCTGGAAAGGAGACTGCATGCCTCTGCTTAGAATTTCCGCCCTGCATAAGTATTACGGCGATCACCATGTACTCAAGGGCATCGACCTGACGGTCGAAGAAGGCCAGGTGGTGGCGATCATCGGCCGCAGTGGCTCGGGTAAATCCACCTTGCTGCGTACCCTTAACGGCCTGGAGTCGATCAACGACGGGGTAATTGAAGTTGACGGCGAATACCTCGACGCCGCCCGCGCCGACCTGCGCACCTTGCGCCAGAAAGTCGGCATGGTGTTCCAGCAGTTCAACCTGTTCCCGCACCTGACCGTGGGCGAAAACGTCATGCTCGCCCCGCAGGTGGTGCAAAAAGTGCCCAAAGCCAAGGCTGCGCAACTGGCGCGACAAATGCTCGAGCGGGTTGGGCTAGGAGAAAAATTCGACGCCTTCCCCGATCGCTTGTCCGGCGGCCAACAGCAGCGCGTTGCCATCGCCCGGGCGCTGGCCATGTCGCCCAAAGTGTTGCTGTGCGATGAAATCACCTCGGCCCTGGACCCTGAATTGGTAAACGAAGTGCTCAGCGTGGTGCGCCAACTGGCCAAGGATGGCATGACGTTGATCATGGTCACCCATGAGATGCGTTTTGCCCGGGAAGTGGGTGACAAGCTGGTGTTCATGCACCAAGGCAAAGTGCACGAGGTCGGCGACCCGAAAACCCTGTTTGCCAACCCTCAGACTGCCGAGCTGGCCAACTTCATCGGCTCGGTGGAACAGCCAGGCTGACCAGCTCAAAGTTTCCCAGGCCCTCCAGCAGCGTTTCGCTGCGCACCCCAAGAGCCGCGGAAGGCAGGCGGGCATCAACCTCAACCTGAGCCACCAACCGCCGGCCCGCCACCGGCACGCCCGCCACTCGCGCAACCAGCGTGTGGCCAGGCGACAGGCGTGCGGTGACGGGTTCGCCGGGCAAAAGCGCGACTGCCCACTCTACAACCTGGCCATCAACCTGGGCGTGCTTGAGGTTCAGGGTGAACTGCCCCTGCCGCCCGAAGCGGAAGCCCTGGCCTTTTGCCGGCGCACCGTTGAATCGTAGCGCCATGACCGATGGGTCCGCACAGACGATGCTCAGATGCAGCGTGCGCGTTCCCAAATCCAGCGCCCCATCGCTTCGTTCACTCTGGCGGATAACGCCATAGTCCACCCGAGACTGGCTCACGGAGAGCCGACAGGTATCGGCACGCGCTTCACTTGCCATTGTCACCACCACCAGCAGCAGGTACAGCAATAGCCCAAGGCGCAAGCCACCTGGCTCACTGGGCACGGCACACCGCCGCGGCGGTTTCGTAAAGTTTGTCATCGTTGCTCTCTTGTTGCGGGTTCAGGTGCAGCAGGCAGGACTTGGCGTCCGGGAGTGAAACCTTAAGGGTTTGCTGCTGGCTCAGGTCGTTCAGGAAGATCATTCCCTCGCCCACTACGCTGGCGATGAACGTGTTGTCCTTATCGAACACTGAAGCGCCTTGAGGCAGGGAGCGGCCCTGTTCGTCTTGCACCACGAGCAACACGCGACGCACCTTCACCACTTCGAACTCCACGGTATTGAATGAGCCGCGCCCTGCAGTGAGCATTTTGGTGCCGTTTTTCAGGTCAACGCGCTTGGGCAAAGACTGGGTCTGCACTTCAATGCGGCTGTCGGTATAGGCCGGCAGGTTGGCAATCACCGCATGGCCGCGGTAATCGGTCCATACCGGGCCTTGAGGGGTCGAGACCCTGGCAGCGCCTACGTCGCCCACCGAAAGGATGCCGAAGGTGTCTTGCACCGCATAAGGCGAGAACGTCAGCCCACGCGCGTGGGCGACGATACCGCCTTGAAGTTGCCCGGTGTAACTGGTGCCCGACGGGGCACGGCTTACACCCAGGCCGACACGGGTATAGCGCGGCATCACGTTCACCTGGCCGCGCACCGTTTGCTGGCGCTCTGCCAGGTCGCGCTCGACGCCTACCTCATAGTCCACATACTCGTTGGCCCGTTCACTGAACGCCGTACCGGCATCCAGCCTGTCACCCCGGCGGCTGGCATAGGATGTCAGGCGGCGGTCCCCGCCCAGTGGGACGCTGACCTGCAGCCGAATGGACACACCCTGGTCCTCTCGCTCATTGCGCCCCCTTCCCACGCGATTGTCTTGACTACGCGGCCGCGAGCCACCGACCCGAGAATCGGCGATCAACGCCACATCGGCGCCGCTGAACGACTTGTTCCACGAGGCAAACAGGTGCTCGCTGGCACGTCCGTCAAATTGTGAACTGAGGGTATAACTGATCGAAAAGCCTCCAAGCGACGGCTCGACCCAACTGAAGCCCGCCGTGTACTGGTTTTTGAAGCGTGCGCCGAAATCATCAAGCTTCGAGGACTGACTGGCCTCAAGCACGTCACGGTACCCACGGCTCTGGCTCGTGGCGCTCAGGTTCATGTCGATGTCGGCAGCCAGCGGGCTGCTCAGGGACAGCGTGCTGCGCCCGCCGGAAAGACCGGCCAGCGCATCACGGGAATGGGTGTGGCGTACGCCCACCGAGACCCGCTGGAAAAAAATGCTGCCCAGCGCGCCACCGGCTGCCTGATAGTCGTCCGTGCTCAATAACCCGAAACCCACCGACGACCCACGCCCCAAGCCCCACGACCCGCTACCCATGGCTACCACTGGCTGCTCGATACGATCGCTTGAGGACTCGCGCACTTTGCCAAGGGAAAAGTAATAGCCGGACGCTACCGGAGCCACTCCGCGAAAGGAGGCCGCCGGCACCACAAAGCGGCGGGCTGCCCCTCGGATATCAATCACGCTCACATCCAGGTCATTGGTGCCGTTGAGCAAAGGCAGCCCGATCAACCTGAAAGGGCCATCCGGCACCAGCGTGCTATGAATCAATGCACCCGCCTGGCGCACCTCGACACGGGACTGACCCTGGGCGAGGCCTTCGACCACCACGTCGTTGCTACCCGCAGGCGTTCGCGACTGACCGTCGGGAGAAAACTGGAGGCCCGACAGCTGGATACCGCCGAATACCGGGTTGTTGCTGGAAATCTGACCGACCTGAAACGTTGCCCGCAACCCGGCGATATCACGCTGGGCGTAAGCATGGACGTGCTCGGTACGCGACTTGCCATTGTCGGAGATATGGAACTGGCGGCTCCGAACAATCCAGTTACCCAAATTGAACCCGGCCTCGGTGTAGGCCGACACAAAACGGCTGGGCGCATCGCGCGAGCGGGTATCGAACCCCAGCACGTCATAGTTGAACAAGGCTGCCGCCCCGCCCTGGGAAAAATGCCCGGCCTCCCATTCAGGCTCCCGCAATGACTGGGTAGGCACCACCAGTGTGACCTCATCACTGCCAGGCCGCAGCCTCACCATGGTGGCCGGGTACTCACCGATAAAATCATGGCAGGCCTGGTCCGGTGTAATGCCGGCACGAAGGATTGCGGACGGCTTCAGCAGCCCGGCTTTCTCCAGTAACCCGGGGGTAAAACACAGTTGCCCCTGGTAGTCGAAACGCGCATCCACCAGCCCCAACGGGCTGCCATTTACCCGCAACCCCACCACATGCACACCCTCGCGAAAGCGCGCCGCCGTGCGAAAGTATTCGGAGACCTTCGGGTCAATCCCGTGAGTTGTCAGCGCCGCAAGGTCAAAGCCTTCACCCAGGCTCATGGCCGACACGCTGGCAGGCAACCCGCATAACGTCGCAAGCCCCATGAACACCTTTGAGCAGCACGGCATGAACGCCCCGGCCCTGAAACCCGACACACCCTTTGGCCCACGGCCCGTGTTCTTCTTTTTCATGGGCCGTTCAACGTGCATCAGCAATGACTGGTGCCAAGTAGTGCTCTACCGAAAACCCATAGACCGTGGCGGGTTGAATCTCGACCGACACCGCACCTTCAAGGGAGCCGTCGACCTTGGCCACCAGCACTTCGCCCGGCAGGATGTAGGTGCGCGGCAGCGTGGCTACGCGTTTGTGCGGCAGCAGTTGCACATCCAGCGCCAGGCGCACGACGTAAGCGCTGTTGTTGTGAACGCTCAGTTGTTCACCGTCGCGCTTCCATTTCAGCAACTCCCAAGGCGTGTGGTGCCTCGGCAAACCCTGGGGATGCAGGATCAACGGCAGGTTCTGCCGGATACTGATACCAATGGTCGCACCCCCCGGGGCACGCGCCTGGGGAATGCCTTCGAAGGAAACCCGTTTTAACCGCTGGGTCTTGAGGGGTGCCTTCAAGGTGCTGATGAAACGCACGAGCTGGGTATCACCAGCCTCCACGCGGGTAATCGGCGGAGTGACGATTAATAACGACTCGAGGTCCTCAGGCACGTTTTCTATAACCGAATGAAGAAGTGCCGGGCCCATGTCCGTATTCTTGACGTTGATGGTTGCCTCGCCATCTTCCTCGTAGAGCACAACAACCGTTGTTTCAGGCTGCATGCCATCTGCCATTACCGGGGTGGTCACATATAAAAACAAACCGACAGACCACAGTAGCGCCTTAGTTATTCTTGAACGACCACTCACCGCTTTTTCTCCAGGACATAAAAGCCAACCGTTATCAAACAAACACCCACACGAGGGCAGCCGAAAAGAAACAGAGGCCTTGAATGCTTCTGTATCAATATCGGCTGCCTGTTAGTTGTTTAGATGTAACTCAATTCCAGCGTGGCGCGCCCATCCAGCGTAATGTCACGGGTAAGGTCCAGAGCCTGGCCACGGTTGATAACCGCCCTCACTGCAATAACACCCGTCAGCTGGGCGATAGAGGCGGGGGCGACGGTGACGCCAGTACGCCACGAGTACTGGCTAGGGGACTGAGCCACTCGGCCATCACTGTTCTGCCAGGCGCCTGCGCCGACTCGTACGATCGGGCTCAGTACCGTGCCGGCTGCCCTCAAGTCCCGAAGGGTGACCGAATACCCACCAGTGTGGCGGTTACCTACGCCGCCCAGGCCGTAATTTTGTGCTTCGGTGAAGCCCGTGCCCAATATGCCCGCGACCTTGGTGTGCCCCTGCAGGTCCTTTAGGGACAGGCCGAATTTTGCAGGTGAGTTGCCGCAGTTTACGACCAGGGTAGTGGTCTTCTCTTCACGGGGATTGAAAGCGGTCTGGGACAGCGAACCGGAAGCAATCGGATCATAGGTAATAGTGCCACTACCGCCCAGGCTCAGATTGCAGGCGGCAGGTGTGATCGTGCCCCGGACAGACAACTGCGCCGTAGTAGTTGCTTGAGCAGCGATACTTGCAGCCAGACACACAACACCCATCGTCAAAACCAATATTTTTTTCATGCTCAACCTGTCACTAAAAGTTATCAGGTATTGCTCATATATAACCCGGGCACTTCCATTGCCCTACGTGTCTTCTTCCCTGACACAACAAAGCCATAAATAAATAACACCACGGCCTGATTGCCGAGTGACAGTCTCGCTCTTTAATACCCAAAGAAAGAATAAGACCAAACCTTAACTATCGTCAGAACAGTAAAAAGTAATTGTCATTCCAAACCAACCTGCGGGTAGTCCAGAACAACATATCGGCCAGACAAGTAATACGCCAACGTAGGCAAATTCAGTAAACATAGCCAATTTTAGAAAACTAATTATTTCCTATCTGCTTCGAAGACCTAACGTCAGACACAAAAGGAATCGCCCTACATTTCCTACAAATCCTGCTCCAAGACAGCTATAGGAGAATTCCCGAAGCACTACGCGTTGGCGTCAGCGGTTGATCGTGGCACGATGGCGAGGTTATCGACCGAGACCCCTTACCATGCCGCAATCCCAAGCCAAGAATCTGTCCCTGATCGCCGCCATCGACCTGGGCTCCAACAGCTTTCACATGGTCGTGGCCAAGGCCCAGAACGGCGAAATCCGCATCCTTGAGCGGCTCGGCGAAAAAGTGCAACTGGCTGCCGGGATCGACGATGAGCGCCAGCTCAATGAAGAATCCATGCAGCGCGGGCTCGACTGCCTGAAGCGCTTTGCCCAACTGATCAACGGCATGCCCCTGGGCGCCGTACGAATCGTCGGCACCAACGCCCTGCGTGAAGCCCGCAACCGAGGCGAATTCATCCGCCGCGCCGAGGAGATCCTCGGGCACCCGGTAGAGGTCATCTCCGGTCGTGAGGAAGCGCGCCTGATCTACCTCGGCGTGTCCCACACCCTGGCCGACACACCGGGCAAGCGCCTGGTGGCCGACATTGGCGGTGGCAGCACCGAGTTCATCATTGGCCAGCGCTTCGAACCGTTGCTGCGCGAAAGCCTTCAGATGGGCTGCGTCAGCTACACCCAACGCTATTTCAAGGACGGCAAGATCACCCCGGCCCGCTACGCCCAGGCTTACACGGCGGCGCGGCTGGAGATCATGAGCATCGAGCACGCCCTGCACCGCCTGACTTGGGATGAGGCCATCGGTTCGTCCGGCACCATCCGTGCCATCGGCCTGGCGCTCAAGGCTGGTGGCCACGGCACTGGCGAGGTCAACGCCGAGGGCCTGGCGTGGCTCAAGCGCAAGCTGTTCAAGCTGGGGGATGCCGAAAAAATCGATTTCGACGGCATCAAGCCTGACCGCCGCACGATTTTCCCGGCGGGCCTGGCGATCCTCGAAGCGATTTTCGACGCCCTCGAGCTGCAACGCATGGACCACTGCGACGGCGCCCTGCGTGAAGGCGTGCTGTACGACCTGCTGGGCCGCCATCATCACGAAGATGTGCGCGAACGCACCCTCAGTTCATTGATGGAGCGCTACCACGTCGACCTGGAACAAGCCGCGCGGGTTGAACGCAAGGCGCTGCACGCCTTCGACCAGGTCGCAGCCGATTGGGACCTGGAAGACGGCGTATGGCGTGAACTGCTGGGCTGGGCGGCCAAGGTCCATGAAGTAGGGCTGGACATCGCCCACTACCATTACCACAAGCACGGCGCCTACCTGATCGAGCACTCGGACCTGGCGGGTTTCTCCCGTGAAGACCAGCAGATGCTCGCACTGCTGGTGCGCGGCCACCGTCGCAATATCCCCCGGGACAAGTTTGCCGAGTTCGGCGCCGAGGGAATCAAGTTGATTCGCCTGTGTGCACTGCTGCGCTTTGCGATCCTGTTCCACCATATCCGTGGTACCCGGGAAATGCCGCAAGTGGTGCTGCGTGCCAATGCCGACAGCCTGGACGTGGTATTCCCGAAGAACTGGCTGGATGAAAACCAGCTGACCCAGGCGGATTTCGCCCAGGAAGCCGAGTGGCTGACGCGGGTTGGGTTGACGTTGAACGTGCGCTAAAACGGTCTATATAACGCCACAAAACAAATGTGTGGGCTTGTGTGGGAGCTGGCTTGCCTGCGATAGCATCCCCTCGGTGCAACTGGTACACCGAGGCGTCTGCATCGCAGGCAAGCCAGCTCCCACATGGGCCCGCGTATACCTTGCTTAATTCACCGTCAGAATCGGACTGCCCAGCTTTTCGAGCAACGTCGCCTGGGCGCTGCGCGGGTTCTGGTTGCCGGTCGGCGTGTTGCGCACGTAGCGCCCGTCCGACTGCAGGCTCCAGCTGTGGGTGTTGTCGGTGAGGTAACTCTCCAGCTCCTTCTTGACCCGCATGATCAGCTTCTTGCCTTCCACCGGGAAGCAGGTCTCTACACGCTTGTCGAGGTTGCGCTCCATCCAGTCGGCACTGGACAGGAACATCTGCTCCTCGCCGCCATTGAGGAAGTAGAACACCCGCGTGTGCTCCAGGAAGCGCCCGATGATCGAACGCACGTGGATGTTATGGGAAACCCCGGCGATGCCCGGCCGCAGGCAGCACATGCCACGCACCACCAGATCGATACGTACACCCGACTGGCTGGCCTTGTACAACGCGCGGATGATCTTCGGGTCGGTCAGCGAGTTGAACTTGGCGATAATGTGCGCCGGCTTGCCTTCGAGGGCGAACTGGGTCTCGCGGGCAATCATGTCGAGCATGCCCTTCTTCAGGGTGAACGGCGCGTGCAGCAGCTTCTTCATGCGCAGCGTCTTGCCCATGCCGATCAACTGGCTGAACAGCTTGCCGACGTCTTCACACAAGGCGTCGTCGGAGGTCAGCAGGCTGTAGTCGGTGTAGAGCTTGGCGTTGCCGGCGTGGTAGTTGCCGGTGCCCAAGTGGGCGTAACGCACGATCTCGCCGGCTTCGCGGCGCAGGATCAGCATCATCTTGGCGTGGGTCTTGAAGCCGACCACGCCGTAGATCACCACCGCACCGGCCGCTTGCAGGCGGCTGGCCAGTTGCAGGTTGGACTCTTCGTCGAACCGTGCGCGCAGTTCGATCACCGCCGTCACTTCCTTGCCGTTACGCGCGGCGTCTACCAGCGCATCGACGATTTCCGAGTTGGCGCCGGAGCGGTACAGGGTTTGGCGTACGGCCAGCACATGCGGGTCTTTGGCAGCCTGGCGCAGCAGGTCGACCACCGGCGTGAAAGACTCGAACGGGTGCAGCAGCAAAATGTCCTGCTTGCTCACCACGCTGAAAATATTTTCGCTGTTTTGCAGCAGTTTCGGGATCTGCGGGGTAAACGGCGTGTATTGCAGCTCTGGGTGGCTGTCCAGGCCAGTAATGCTGAACAGGCGCGTCAGGTTCACCGGGCCATTGACCTGGTACAGCTCGGTCTCGCTCAGGTTGAACTGCTTGAGCAGGTAGTCCGACAGGTGTTTCGGGCAGGTGTCCGCCACTTCCAGGCGCACCGCATCACCATAGCGCCGGGAGAACAGCTCGCCGCGCAGGGCACGGGCCAAGTCTTCGACGTCTTCGGAGTCCAGCGCCAGGTCGGCGTTGCGCGTCAAGCGGAACTGGTAGCAGCCCTTGACCTTCATGCCCTGGAACAGGTCATCGGCGTGAGCGTGGATCATCGACGAAAGGAATACATAGTTATCGCCAGCACCCCCCACCTCTTCCGGTACCTTGATGATCCGTGGCAGCAAGCGCGGCGCCGGGATGATCGCCAGGCCCGAGTCGCGACCGAAGGCGTCGATACCTTCCAGCTCGACGATAAAGTTAAGGCTCTTGTTCACCAGCAACGGGAACGGGTGCGTCGGGTCCAGGCCGATGGGCGTGATGATCGGCGAAATCTCGTCGCGAAAGTAGCGACGCACCCAGGTCTTGATCTTGGTGGTCCAATGACGGCGCCGGATGAAGCGCACGTGATGTTTTTCCAGTTCCGGCAGCAGGATGTCATTGAGGATCGCGTATTGGCGGTCCACATGGCCGTGTACCAGCTCACTGATACGTGCCAGCGCCTGATGCGGCTGCAGGCCGTCGGCACCGGCTTGTTCACGGGCGAAGGTAATCTGCTTTTTAAGGCCGGCAACACGAATTTCGAAGAACTCGTCCAGGTTGCTGGAGAAGATCAGCAGAAACTTCAGCCGCTCCAGCAGTGGGTAGGACTCATCCAGCGCCTGTTCCAGCACGCGGATGTTGAATTGCAGTTGTGACAGCTCGCGATGGATGTACAGGCTGCTGTCATCCAGGTTGGTAATCGCGACCACCGGCGCCGGCGCGGCGGCTGGCGCTTCGGCCACCACGGCAGGCGGTGCCGGCTCCAGCTCCGGCGGGGTCTCGGTGGCTTGTTCGACCACCGGGTGAGCGTCTTTTACGGCAACTTCTGTGAGTCCTTCGGTATTCATCGAGTGTTCCTGTGAGGGCTAGTGTTGCTCTCTAAGCAATTGGGCGGCGCGGGCGGCGAAGTAAGTCAGGATGCCATCGGCACCCGCGCGTTTAAAGGCAGTCAGGGATTCAAGGATCACCCCTTCACTCAACCAACCATTCTGGATCGCGGCCATGTGCATGGCGTATTCACCGCTGACCTGATAGACAAAGGTCGGCACCTTGAATTCCTCTTTGACCCGATAAAGGATGTCGAGGTACGGCATCCCGGGCTTGACCATAACCATGTCGGCGCCTTCGGCCAGGTCCGCGGCCACTTCGTGCAGGGCTTCGTGGCTGTTGGCCGGGTCCATCTGGTACGAGGCCTTGTTGGCCTTGCCCAGGTTCAACGCCGAGCCCACTGCATCGCGGAACGGGCCGTAATAGGCGCTGGCGTACTTGGCCGAGTAGGCCATGATGCGTACGTTGACGTGGCCGGCCAGCTCCAGGGCTTCGCGAATCGCCTGGATGCGCCCGTCCATCATGTCTGACGGTGCCACCACTTGGGCACCCGCGGCGGCGTGGGACAAGGCCTGTTTCACCAGGGCATCAACAGTGATGTCGTTCTGAACATAGCCTTCTTCGTCGAGAATGCCATCCTGACCGTGGGTGGTGAACGGGTCCAGGGCCACGTCGGTGATCACCCCCAACTGGGGAAAACGCTCGCGCAAGGCGCGAGTGGCGCGCTGGGCGATACCCTCGGGGTTCCAGGCTTCGGCGGCGTCCAGGGACTTGAGCCCGGTGGGCGTGACCGGGAACAGCGCCAGCGCCGGAATTCCCAGTTCGACCCACTTCGCGGCCTCCACCAGCAGCAAATCAATGGTCAAGCGCTCCACGCCCGGCATCGACGCCACGGCTTCCCGATGATTTTCACCGTCCAGCACAAACACCGGCAGGATCAGATCATTCACCGTCAGGACGTTTTCACGTACCAGGCGACGGGAAAAATCATCACGACGGTTGCGACGCAGACGGGTGGCGGGAAACAGGCGGTTGGCGGGGGTAAAGCTCACGGCAGACTCCTGAGCCCGGCTTGACGGGCGAGCGTGACAGTTATAAGCGGCCATTATGACGAAGGAATTACAGTTGTGGTTAGCTCATACGCGGTAAGGCAACCGCCGTGCGACTTGTAGTCGCATTCGTCGTTTATGTAGGAATTGTTCACTTCGTGACACATCTCGATACTTTCATGAATGTTCGCGAAGGCGTAGGCTGCGCGTTCATTTCGCCAGCACCCAGACCATGCTTCAACAATTTCTGCATGACTTCGGCTACTTTGCGCTGTTCCTAGGCACCTTCTTCGAAGGCGAAACCATTCTGGTTCTCGCAGGCTTCCTGGCGTTCCGTGGATACATGGATATCAACCTGGTGGTGGTCGTTGCCTTTTTCGGCAGCTACGCCGGCGACCAGTTGTGGTACTTCCTGGGGCGCAAGCACGGCCGCAAACTGTTGGCGCGCAAGCCGCGTTGGCAACTGCTGGGCGATAAGGCCCTGGAACATATCCGCAAGCATCCGGACATCTGGGTGTTGAGCTTCCGTTTCGTCTACGGTTTGCGCACGGTGATGCCGGTAGCCATTGGCCTGTCGGGCTACCCACCGGGGCGCTACCTGTTGCTCAACGGGATTGGCGCGGCTGTGTGGGCCGCTGCGCTGGGGGCTGCGGCTTACCATTTCGGCGCGGTATTGGAAGGCATGCTGGGCAGCGTCAAGAAGTATGAGCTGTGGGTGCTGGGCGCACTGCTGGTGCTGGGCCTGGGCCTGTGGATCCGCCGGCGCATCAAGAACGCCCGCCTGACCCGCGAAGCCTGCGCCGCTGAAAAGGTTCGCCTGGCGGCAGGCGAACCTGAAAAAGCCGAAAAACCTACGACGCCAGCCGAGTAAGCCGGCCTCTGCAACAGTAGAGGCCGATGCCGCTGAACAAGCTGTAACTGACCAGGCCCAGCCAGCCCAACGAGCTGGCCGGCCACAGCCCTAGCAGCGGCGCCAGCCACACCAGTGGCACATTCAGCGCCAGGCGCACCAGTTCAGCCTTCAACGCCCACGGGCGATTCTCCAGCGCTACCCCAAGGGTGAACAACCCCAATGCCATCGCACTCCAGCCCACTACCAGGGCGGCGGTTGGCAGGCCCTCGCCGAAATTCATCAGGTAGCTGCCAAACCCTACATACGCGGCAAACTGCAGCGCGACGTAAATCTGTTGGCGCCCATCCAGCGGTACTTCGAATTTGCGGAACTGGCTCAAGTCGGGCTTGGCCATCGGGTACTTCGCCGCCACGTCCGCCGGGCGCCAGCCGGTGCGCATGAACCAGATACGCAGCTTGTCCCACCCGCTCTCGGTGCGCCGCGCGTCACTCCACAGCTGTGCATAAAACTGCAGGTTGGCCCACAGCGGGTTCCAGCTGGCCAACGGCGTGGTCACGCCAAAGATCACCGGCTCGTTATCGTCTTCTTCCTGGAAGGTACCAAACAGGCGGTCCCAAATAATGAACACGCCGCCGTAGTTGCGATCCATGTAGAGAGCGTTCTGTGCATGGTGGGCCCGGTGATTGGACGGCGTGACGAAGAACCACTCATACCAGCCGAGCTTCGGCACATGACGCGTATGCACCCAGAATTGATACAGCAGGTTAAGGGATGCCACGCTGATAAACACCACCAGCGGCACACCCAGTACGGCCAGCGGCAGGTAGAAGATCCAACTCAGCAGAAAGCCCGTGCTGGTCTGACGCAGTGCGGTGCTGAGGTTGTAGTCCTCACTCTGATGATGCACCGAGTGCGCGGCCCAGAGGATATTGCGCTCATGGCCACAGCGATGCAGCCAGTAGTAGCAGAAGTCGTAGAACACAAAGGCGAACACCCAGGTCCAGACGCTTTGGGCCGAGAGTTCGATGATCGCCAAGTGCTTGAGGGCGAAGGCGTAGGTGAGGATACCCACACCTTTGGTCAAAAGCCCCGTGGTGGTGGACAGCACGCCGGTGCTGAGGCTGTTGATGGCGTCGGCCACCCGGTAGTTGCGTTGGCCGCGCCGGTAGTCGGCCAGCAGCTCGACCACGATCAAGGCAATGAAAAACGGTACCGCGTAAGGGACGAAGTCCATGGGCAAGTCCGGTCAATTATTGTTACATCTAGAGTAGGTGGAGAGGCTGGATATCCCATTGGCAATGAGTGACAAATGAGTAGACATTTAACGCCATGAATCAGGAGAAATGCCCATGAGCAAAAAGATTGCAGTGATACTTTCCGGCTGTGGCGTGTACGACGGTGCAGAAGTTCATGAGAGCGTGATTACCCTGCTGCGCCTGGACCAGCGCGGCGCCGAGGTGCAGTGCTTTGCACCGAATATCGCCCAACTGCATGTGATCAACCACCTGACGGGCGAAGAAATGCCCGAGTCGCGTAACGTGCTGGTGGAGTCGGCGCGCATTGCCCGTGGTGCGGTGAAGGACATTCGCGACGCCAACGCCGAGGATTTCGATGCGCTGATCGTGCCCGGGGGGTTTGGCGCGGCGAAGAACCTGTCGAACTTTGCCGTCGAAGGCGCCGGGTGCAGCGTCAACCCACAGGTGCTCGAACTGGCCGAAGCGTTTGCCGAAGCCGGCAAGCCGGTCGGGCTGATCTGCATCTCGCCGGCCCTGGCGGCGAAGATCTATGGCCCGGGCGTAACCTGCACCATCGGCAACGACGCCGACACCGCAGCCGCCATGGACAAGATGGGCGCCACCCACCAGGAATGCGCGGTCGACGACATCGTCGAAGACAAGGCGCGCAAACTGGTGAGTACCCCGGCCTACATGCTGGGCAAGCGCATCAGCGACGTGGCATCAGGCATCAACAAGCTGGTGGACCGGGTACTGGAACTGACCCACGAGAACGATTAGGCCTTCATCAGCCGGGTCAGAATCCGATCCAGTGAGTTGGCAAACGCCTGCTTCTCTTTGTCCCCATGGGGCGGCGGGCCGCCGCCCATCTGGCCTTGCTCGCGCAGATCGGTGAACAGGTTGCGCACCGCCAGCCGTTCGCTCATGTTCTGCGGGCTGAACTCCTTGCCTCGCGGGTCCAGCGCCGCCACGCCGTTCTTCACCAGCCGGTCGGCCAGCGGCACATCGCTGCAAATCACCAATTCGCCGGGCACCGCGTGTTCCACCAGGTAGTCATCGGCCGCGTCCGGGCCGCTGGGTACCACGATCAGCTTCACACACGCGAAGCTCGGCTTGATCTGGCTCTGCCCGGCCACCAGCACCACCTCGAACTGGCGCTTGAGGGCGAACTTCACCACCTGATCCTTGGCTGCCCGTGGGCAGGCGTCTGCATCGATCCACACGCGCATGGCTATGCCACCACCCGGCGCTTTTCTGCCAGCCGGCTGCGGCCGTACAGCACCACAATTGCCAGGATTGCCACAGCTTGGGCGCTCAACGAATACGCATCGGCGTGAATGCCCAGCCAGTCGAAGTCAAAGAACACCACCGGCCGGGTGCCGAAGATCCCGGCTTCCTGCAACGCCTTGACGCCATGCCCGGCGAACACCACCGACAGCGCACACAGCAGTGCGGCATTGATACCGAAGAACAGCGCCAGCGGCAGTTTCGCCGAGCCCCGCAGAATCACCCAGGCCAGGCCCACCAACAGCACCAGCGCCGTGGCGCCACCGGCCAAAACCGCGTTGTGCCCGGCGGGACCTGCCTGCAGCCACAGGGTTTCGTAGAACAGGATCACTTCGAACAGCTCGCGGTACACCGAGAAGAACGCCAGCATTGCAAAGCCGAAGCGCCCGCCACCGCCCACCAGGCTGCTCTTGATGTAGTCCTGCCAGGCCGCGGCGTGGCGACGGTCGTGCATCCACACCCCGAGCCACAGCACCATTACGCTGGCAAACAGCGCGGTGCAGCCTTCGAGCAATTCGCGCTGGGCGCCGCTCACATCGATCACATAAGCTGCCAACGCCCAGGTAGCCAAGCCCGCCAACAGCGCCAGGCCCCAGCCGGCGTTGACACTGCGCACCGCCGATTGCTGCCCGGTGTTACGCAGGAACGCGAGGATCGCCGCCAGCACCAGGATCGCTTCCAGGCCTTCGCGCAGCAGGATCAACAAGCCAGAGATGTAGCTCAAAGACCAGCTCAAGCCATCGCTGCCCAGCAGGCCGGCCGACTCGGTGAGCTTGCCCTTGGCCACGTCCAGGCGCTGCTGCACTTGTTCGATCGGCAAGCCGTCCTGCAACGACTGCCGGTAGGCCATCAGGGCCTTTTCGGTGTTTTTGCGCACGTTGGCGTCAACGTTGTCGAGGGAGCTTTCGACCAGCTCGAAACCCTCCAGGTAAGCCGCTACCGAGAGGTCATAGGCTTGCTCGTGTTCGTTATTGCGCAAGGCGGCGAGGCTTTTGTCCAGGGTTGCGGCGGTGTAATCGAGCAACTGCGCCGGGCCACGCTTGACCTGTGGCGGTTGGGCGCGCTGGGCACGGAAGGTCGCGACGGCGTCCGGGCCTTCGGCGGCCAGCACTTCGTTGGGGGTCTGGCGCGCGAGGTCGGCGAGGTTGAAGGACTTTTCGCTTTTTGCCGCAGCCGGGTCGGCGGTGAAGCCGGCGATGTAGGTGGCCAGGTCCCAACGCTGACGGTCGTCCAGTTGATCGGCGAAAGACGGCATGTCGGTGCCTTCGACGCCCAGCCCAAGGGTGTTGTAGATCGCATAGAGGCTCAGGCGGTCCAGGCGAGTAGCGTCCCGCAGGTTGGCGGGCGGCGGGGTCATGCCGACGCCTGCGGGGCCATCGCCGGCGCCGGTGGCGCCGTGGCACACCGAGCAGTTCTGGGCGTATAGCGGCGCGCCACGGGTTGGGTCGGGCGTAATGGCCGGGGCCTGGCTGACCTCATAGGCCACCGCCAGCCGGGCGCCCAATTGCCGGGCCTGGTGCGCAACTGCCACCCCATCCTGATGGGCCGTCACGGCTGCCAGCAGTTCATCCACGCCCGTTATCAACTCGGCGCGCTCGGGTTTTTCCGGTAGTTCCGCCACCAAGCCTTGCAGAACCCCGAGAAACTCCACCTGTTCGCGATATTCCGAATCATCAATGACGTTGCCCGCCTTCACCGTCGGTGGATAGTCCGCGCCGATGTAGTCCAGCAAATGCAAGGCTTGAGGCGCACCCTCGGCTGTGGCGGCCAGCAGGTTGAAGCTGCACGACATCAACGCCGGCAGCACCAGCCAGGCAAGAAAACGGGACGGGGCAATCATGAATGAATCTCAAAGGGAAATACGAAGTAACACATTGTCAAACCTTAAGGGTTTTGACTCAAGGCGTTAGTGATTTGGCGCAGGGAATCCCAAGGCCTGGATAGTGGCACCACCTCTAAAAAATGGAACCAAAAGGCCATTGTTTTGCCAGCAATGCAGCTTATAATGCCGCGCCTTCGTTATCGCGAATTGGCATTTATGCTCCTCTTTTTATGAGGAATTGACAGGACCGCAACCTATTCCTGCCATTGGTGATTCGGCCCAGCCAGCACATTCGGCCGATTACGTTCAGGGAAGAAGCTCCTCGATGGCATCTCGCGCCTTTACCTCGCTCGCGCTCGTGGCAGTCACCGCGCTGTCCGGTTGTTCGATGTTTCGCAGCTACGACACCGAGTTGCAAGCCACCAATCAGCAGTTGGCCACCGGCAATGTCGACGGCGCGCTGACCCTGCTGGAGAAGAACAACACCGGCGACGACAAGGACCTGCTCTACTACTTCGAAAAAGGTGAGTTGCTGCGCGCCAAAGGCGACCTGACTGGCAGCCAGAACGCCTGGCGCAGTGCCGACCTGCAAGTCTACAAATGGGAAGAGTCGGTCAAGTTCGACACCGACAAGTACCTCGCGCAGTTCGGCGCCTTTCTGGTCAATGACAAGGTCCGCCGCTATGAAGGCTACGACTACGAAAAAGTCATGCTCACCACGCAAATGGCCCTGAACCTGCTGGCGCTGAATGATTTCGACGGTGCCCGTACCGAGATCAAGAAGACCCACGAGCGCGAAGCGGTGATCGCCGACCTGCGGGACAAGGAATACCTCAAGCGCGAAAACGAAGCCGAGCGCCAAGGCATCGAGACCCAGTTCAAAGACCTGCGTGGCTACCCGGTCGAAAGCCTCAATGCACCGGAGGTGGTGGGCCTGAAGAACAGCTACCAGAGCGCGTTCAGCCATTACCTGGCCGGTTTCGTCTACGAAGCCCTGGGCGAAAAAGACCTGGCCGCGCCAGGCTATCGCAAGGCCGCCGAACTGCGCCCCAACACTCCGCTGCTGGAGCAGGCCCTGCTCGACCTGGATAAGTCCAGGGTCGGCGCCGACGAGACCGACGTGCTGATCGTGGTGCAAAGCGGCCTGGCGCCAGCCCGCGACTCGATTCGCCTGCCCCTGCCGATCCCCATCGACGGCCATCTGGTGATCACCCCGCTGTCGTTCCCGGTGATCAAGCCCGACACCTCCACCGCGACCTTCGCCCAGATCGGTGTCGACGGCCAACAGCAAAATCTCACTGCCCTGAATAGCACTACCGCCATGTCCCGCCGCGCCCTGCGTGATGACATGCCGGGGATCATCCTGCGCACCACCGTGCGCGCGGTCACTCGCGGTATTACCCAGAACAACCTGAACAAAACCAGCCCGATGGCGGGCCTGGTACTCGGCATCGCCTCGGCCGTCACCGAAGGCGCCGACACCCGCACCTGGCGCACCCTGCCAGACATGACCCAGGTGACACGCCTGCGCCTCAAGCACGGCGAGCACCAGGTCAGCCTGCCCAACGCGCTGGGCGGCACGCTGGTAACGGTCAAGGCCGACCAGCGCTACCAGGTGATCACCCTGCGGGTGGTTGGCAACCAGGTATTCGCCGGCGGTCTTGCGGCCCACGTGGTGCGAAGCAACCCACCGCAAGCCATCGCCACTCTCAAACAACCTTAAGGAGCACGCTATGCGTCATTTCATCCTCGGCGCCCTGGCGCTGATCCTGCTGGCCGGCTGCGCCACCCCGCCACCGCCGGAGCCCGGCAGCGCCGCGAGCAAAGTCGTGGTGATGGGCAAGTTCAAGGGCGTCGCCGTCGGTGCCATCCGGGTGGCCCGCGAGAACGGCTTTCTGACCGCCAAGGTGCAATTGAGCAACATCACCAGCAGCAACCAGATGATGTATTACCGCTTCGCCTGGCTGGGCGCCGACGGCTTCCCGGTGGGCGATGAGGAGACCTGGAAGGTACTGAACCTCTACGCGAACCAGGCAACCTTCCTGCCGGCCATCGCCAACCTGCCCCAGGCCGCCGACTTCCGCCTTGAAGTCAAAACCCCTTGAGCCGTCCAGCCTTTTTGAGAGATTCCCCCATGTTTGCACGCTTTTCGCTCCTCGCCGTGCTGGCCGTCCTGGCCAGCGGCTGCGCCAACACTTCGCCGGTACTGGGCGGTAAAAACATCAGCTATGGCGACACGAAGGCCGTGGAACTGGTGACCAACGAGTTCGGCTCCACTGACCTGCAGATGATCGCCGAAACCATGACCCGCTCCCTGGCCCAGTCCGGCATCCTCCAGGGCCGCCCGGTGGTCCAGGTGTATGAGGTGAAGAACAAGACCAGCGAGTACATCGATACCCGCGAGATCACCACCTCGATCAAGACCCAACTGATGAAGACCGGCACCGCCCGCTTCGCCAGCGACAACACCGACATGCAAAGCCAGGTCGACCAGCTGAAGTTGCAGAACCAGAGCGGCCTGTACAAGAAGTCGACCGTCAGCAAGACCGGCAACATGGTCGCCGCCAAGTACCGCCTTGAAGGCTCCATCAGTTCCATCGTCAAGCGCAGCTCGGACTACAAGGACGTGTTCTACAAATTCAGCCTGCAACTGGTCGACGTCGAAAGCGGCCTGGCCGAATGGATGGACGAAAAAGAAATCCGCAAGACCACGGAGCGCTGAACAATGCGTGCATGGATCGGCATGATCGGCCTGCTGTGCGCCTTTGGCGCCTCGGCCGCACCGAAGATCGCAGTGACCGACCTGGCCTACGAGGCCCGGGTGGAGGAGTACATCCACCAGGTCGCGGCCAGCAACAACTTCCAGGCCAACGCCTACAACGCCAGCGGCGGGTCGAGCTACAGCGAATACGAGAGCCGTACCAGCTACATCGAGCAAACCGAGCTGCGCAAGTTCAGCGGCGACATCAAGGGTGAAATCCTCAAGTCGCGGCAGTTCCAACTGGTGCAGGGCACGCCTTACACCGCTGACGCCAAGGGCGATGTGTATGACGTGATCAAGCGGATCAAGGCCGGTAATTTCAAGGGTGCGGACTACGTGCTGTTCGGCACCTTGTCGGACATCGACTTTACCCAGGACGTGAATGCGCTGGACCACACCAACAGTTATTCCGCGGTGTTGGGCCTGACGCTGGTGGCGGATTTCAGCCTGATCAACACCCGCACCTTTGAAATCACCTCGGCGTTTACCGCCATGGGCGAAGGCCAGGACACCAAGCTTGTGAACAACCGCGATGTGCGCGTGAGCCTGAACCGGCCTCGCGTGGTGCGGGAAGTGTCGAAGGCGCTGGGCGAGGATGTTGCGCGGCAATTGGCCGAGCAACTTGGCGGGGGTTATCAGGACCGCCCGGGGCAGCCTGCGTTGCGCAATAACCTGCCACGGGATGAAGCGCCGAAGATCCTGCGCTGATCACCAAACGCACGGGCAACACAAAACAAATGTGGGAGCTGGCTTGCCTGCGATGCAGACGCCTCGGTGTATCAGTTACACCAGGGTGATGCTATCGCAGGCAAGCCAGCTCCCACATTTTTGATCCGGTTCCGTCAGTTACGCCGTTGCGCGATGCAAGCTGGCCAGGAACCCCGCCGCCCCAACGAACAAGCCAGCAAACGTGCGGTTCATGCGCTTCTGCTGCTTCGGTGTGCGCAACAGGCGCAACACTTTCGAGGCCAGCCCGGTGTAGCCGGCCATCACGATCATGTCCACGCAGATCATTGTCGCGCCCAGGATCAGGTATTGGTTCAGCAGCGGGGCCTGTGGGTTCACGAACTGCGGCAGTACCGCCAGCATGAAGACCAACGCCTTGGGGTTGCTGGCGTTGACCAGGAACCCGCGGAACATCATCGCCATCGGCTTGCCGATCGGGCGAATCGCCGCGTCATCGCTAAGGTCGGTAGGCAGTGCGCGCCATTGCTTGATCGCCAGGTACACCAGGTACGCCACGCCAAACCATTTGATCGCGTAGAACGCCGTGGAGGATGCCGCGAGAATCGCGCCCAGGCCGCCGGCGACAACAGCGATTTGCATTGCCAGGCCCAGTTGCAAGCCCAAGGCATTCCAGTAGCCGCGCAAGAACCCGTATTGCAGGCCGCTGGACATCGACGCAATGGCGCCAGCGCCAGGAGAGAGACTGATGATCCAACTGGCCAGGAAAAAGGCCAGCCATGTGTCGAGCGCCATTCCACACCTCAGAGCTTAGTTTGCTGAATGTTTCTAAACTAACGCTGCCGGCCGAGAAATGGCTACAAAAATTTTAGGCTGCGCCTTTGTGGTGAGGGAGCTTGCTGTGGCGAGGGAGCTTGCTCCCGCTGGAGTGCGTAGCGCTCCCGGCTTTTTTGGGCCTGCTATGCAGCCCAGCGGGAGCAAGCTCCCTCGCCACAGGTTAAGGCAGCACGTCACTGCCGCGCCAACGGCGCACCGAGCGCTGGAAGAACAGGCTGTTGGGCACTTGCACCATAACGCTGCCCGTGCCGGCCTCTTCCACTTCGATCAGCGTGGTGTAGAGCAGGTTGATCGCCACCACCCGGCCTTTGACCCCGGGTTTGTCGACGGTGTCCACCAGCTCGACCACATCGCCAAGGCGGAACGGCCCCACGGTGAAGATCAGGATCGCGCACAGCAAGTTCGACAACACCGACCACATGGCAAAAAACGCCACCGCCGCCACCGCCACAAAGCCCGACAGCGCCGTCCACAGCACCGTGGCGGACACGCCCAGGCGCTCCAGCACGAATATCAGCGCACTGCCCATGATCAGCCAGCGCAGGCCGCCGCGCAGCGGCATCAGCAACTGCGGCGGGAACGGGTAACGTTCCCCCAGGCGGTTCAGGCATTTGGCGACGAAACGCTGGGCGAAGTAGCCGGCCAGCAGGATCAGCAGAATTTGTACGGCGACCCAGATCGGCGCGATCCATTGCGCTGGCAGCGGCAGTTGCAACGCTTCCATCAGGACAGCGCCTCCAGCTCCGCTTGCAAGGATTCCAGCAGTTCGAGGGCTTCCATCCAGGTCTCCTCCAACTGGGCTTCACGCACCTTGAGCTTGGCCTGTTCGGCCAACAGGTCGCGCAATTCATCCTTGCGGGCCGGCTCGTACACGGCGCTGTCGCCAAGGCTGGTTTCGATCTTCGCCAGCTTCTCGTGGATCTTGCCCAGTTCGGCTTCCAGCTTGTCGGCTTCACGCTTGTGCGGGGCCAGTTGCTGACGCAATGCCGCCGCGGCCTGGCGCTGGGCCTTCTTGTCGGTCTTGTCCGGGTTGACCGGCGTGTTGCTGACCGGCGCGTTGCGCAGGCGGTAGTCAGACAGCCAACGGGCGTAGTCTTCCAGGTCGCCGTCGAACTCCTCGACCTTGCCGTCAGCCACCAGCAGGAAGTTATCGGTGGTGCTCTTGAGCAAGTGGCGATCGTGAGACACCACCAACACCGCACCGCTGAATTCCTGCAGGGCCATGGTCAGCGCCAGGCGCATTTCCAGGTCGAGGTGGTTGGTCGGTTCGTCGAGCAGCAACAGGTTGGGCCGGTCCCAGGCGATCAACGCCAGGGCCAGGCGGGCCTTTTCGCCACCGGAGAAATTCAGCACCGGCTCGTCGATGCGCGCACCACGGAAGTCGAAACCACCGAGGAAGTCGCGCAGGGTCTGCTCGCGTTCGGTCGGTGCCAGGCGTTGCAGGTGCAGCAACGGGCTGGCCTTGGCGTCGAGGGAGTCCAACTGGTGCTGGGCGAAGTAGCCCACCACCAGGTTCTCACCGCGCACCAGGCGACCGGCCAGGGGCTGCAGTTCGCCCGAAAGGTTCTTGATCAGTGTCGACTTGCCCGCGCCGTTGGGGCCAAGCAAGCCGATCCGCGCGCCGGGGGTGAGCTGCAACTTGACCTTCTGGAGGATGGTCTTGTCGCCATAACCCAGGCGGGCATCGGACAGGTCCAGCAGCGGGCTGGAGATTTTCACCGACTCGCGAAACACAAAGTCGAACGGTGAGTCGACGTGGGCCGCCGACAGTTCTTCCATGCGCTCCAGGGCCTTGATCCGGCTTTGGGCCTGACGGGCCTTGGTGGCCTGGGCCTTGAACCGGGCGATGTAGCTTTCCATGTGCGCGCGTTGCGCCTGTTGCTTCTCGTAGGCCTGCTGTTGCTGGGCCAGGCGTTCGGCACGGGCGCGCTCGAAGGCGCTGTAGCCACCGCGGTACAGGGTGATTTTCTTCTGGTCGACGTGGGCAATGTTGTCCACTACGGCATCGAGGAAATCCCGGTCGTGGGAAATCAGCAGCAGGGTGCCCGGGTAGGCCTTCAGGAAGTCTTCCAGCCACAGGATCGCATCGAGGTCCAAGTGGTTGGTCGGTTCATCGAGCAGCAACAGGTCAGAGGGGCACATCAGCGCCTGCGCCAGGTTAAGGCGCATGCGCCAGCCGCCGGAGAAGTCGGCAACCGGGCGATCCATCTGTTCGTTGGTAAAGCCAAGGCCGGCGAGCATCTTGCGGGCGCGGGCATCGGCGGTGTAGCCGTCGGCGCTGTCCAGTTCCGAGTGCAGGCGGGCCTGTGCGGCACCGTCCTGGGCGTTCTCGGCCTCGGCGAGGTCGTGTTGCACCTGGCGCAGGCGCAGGTCGCCATCGAGCACGTAGTCGATCGCAATGCGGTCGAGGGTGTCGATCTCCTGGCGCATATGGGCGATGCGCCAGTCGGCCGGCAGCAGGCAATCCCCGGAGTCAGGCGTCAGCTCACCCAGCAACAGGGCAAACAACGTGGATTTGCCGGCGCCGTTGGCACCGATCAGGCCGGCTTTGTGACCGGCGTGCAGGGTCAGCTCGGCGTCTTCAAGAAGACGTTGCGGGCCACGCTGTAATGTTAGGCTTTGAAGTCGGATCATAATGGCGGCGGAGTCTACCAGCTTCGTTGCCCGCTGGCTTGGGTGTGAATATGTGCGCTGACCTGTGGAGCTTTGCCCTCTCGACCTACGCCCGCCCAGGCGCCGAGGACGCGTGCCTGCGCTTGCAGGCGCAAGGGGCTGATGTGTGCCTGTTGTTGTGCGGGCTGTGGCTGGAGCAGCGCGGTGTGGCGCCGCAGCCGTCGCGTGTGCAGGCACTGCAAGACGCCTGCGGCCCGTGGCAGGCCGACGTGGTTGAACCGCTGCGCAAAATCCGCATGCAATGGCGGGCTACGGCGCAACACGATGCTGAACTGGGAGCGTTACGGGAAAGGGTCAAGGCGCTGGAGCTGGAAGCCGAACGGCTGTTGTTATCGCGCCTGGAAGACGTGGCGCAGGGTTGGCCGATGGCCGAGGTGAACAATCAAGCATGGCTTGAAGGACTGGCGACCGGAGCCGCCAACCTTGACCACGACGCGCTGCATCAACTGCGCGCCGCAGTCACCGGCACTTAGGAAGCGCTGGTTGGGGTGACGCTTGGTGCTGCCGGTGCAGCCGTGCTGCTGGCCGGTGCGGTTGGCGCTGCGGTGCTGGCAGCCGGTGCGGCTGGGGTCGCAGGCTTTGCAGCTGAAGTAGCTGGCTTGGCCGGTGCAGGCTTGGCGGCTGGTTTGGTAGCGGCCGGTTTTGCGGCAGCAGGTTTAGCGGCTGGCTTGGCAACTGGTTTCGCAGCAGCTGGTTTAGCGGCTGGCTTGGCAGCTGGTTTTGCAGCAGCTGGTTTTGCAGCAGCTGGCTTGGCAGCTGGTTTTGCAGCAGCAGTTTTAGCGGCTGGCTTGGCAGCTGGTTTTGCAGCAGCAGTTTTAGTAGCTGGCTTGACGGCTGGTTTTGCAGCAGCTGGTTTAGCGGCTGGCTTGGCAGCTGGTTTTGCAGCAGCAGTTTTAGCGGCTGGCTTGGCGGCCGGTTTTGCAGCAGCAGTTTTAGCGGCTGGCTTGGCGACCGGTTTTGCAGCAGTAGTTTTAGCAGCTGGCTTGGCGACCGGTTTTGCAGCAGCAGTTTTAGCAGCTGGCTTGGCGGCCGGTTTTGCAGCAGCAGTTTTAGCAGCTGGCTTGGCGGCTGGTTTTGCAGCAGCAGTTTTAGCGGCTGGCTTGGCAGCTGGTTTTGCAGCAGCGGTTTTAGCCGCTGGTTTGGCAGCGCTGGCAGCTACTTTTTTTGCAGCAGGTTTGGCAGCCGGTTTAGCCGGTGCTTTTGCCGCAGGCTTGGCCGCAGCTTTTGCAGGTGCCTTGGCAGCGACTGCTTTGCTGGCTGGCTTTTTCGCCGCGCTGGCTGCAACGGCTTTAGCCGGTGCACGGGTGCTCAGTGCTTTGCCTACAGCTTCCTTCACACGGCCAATGCCCTGAGCCAGTTTCAGGCTCTCGGAAGCATCACGCTTGAGTTGGGAAATATAGGTGCGGGTTTCGGATTGACGATCCTTGAGGGCATCGAGCAAGTCCTCAAGTTCTTTAACGGCGTCCTTGGCCTTGGCTTGTGCCTTGGCTTTGCCAGCGGTCGCTGCGCCTTGCAGTTTGGTACGGGACTTGTGCAGTTTTTCCTGAGCTTTGCCGCGTTGCTTTTCAAGCTTGGCGAGCAACTTCTCAGCATCAGCCAAGGCTTGTGAACAGGCGCTTTCCAAATGTTCGAGCAGGCTGCCCGAAAGTTGTTGGAGCAAATGCAACGGGGTATTTACAGGCTTCTGTTTGGCCGACATGGTTTACCTCCTGGCTGACGTGGGTGCGGCTCATACTAGCCCTCTGCTCTTACCGCCGCTAGGGCATGTTGACAGTATCGATTGGCTTGCGTTGCACCACACGAAAATTCTTATCGATATAACGAAAAACCTCGCCACTTTTTAAGCATTCACACTGGCATAATCCATCGCACTTTCGGCTGGAGAACGCCCATGTCGCGTTACGTTTTTTTAGTGTTGAGCGTGGTGCTGTCAGTGGCCAATGCGAGCGAGAAGTCCCCCTCCAAAGATGACCACGACCTGGCCTACAGCCTGGGCGCGAGCCTGGGTGAACGCCTGCGCCAGGAGATGCCTGCCCTGCAGATCGAGGCACTGATCGACGGCCTCAAACAGGCCTACCAAGGCAAGCCACTGGCCCTGGACGACACGCGCATCGAACAGGTCCTTGCCCAGCACGAGGCGCAGAACGCACCAGACAATCGAGCACCACAAAGTGAAAAGGCGCTCGCGGCCGAGCAACAATTTTTAGCCACCGAGAAATCCAAAAGTGGGGTGCGCGAATTGGCAGACGGAATCTTGTTGACCGAGCTGGCCCCCGGTAGCGGGAAAAAGCCTGCGGCCGATGATCGCGTACAAGTGAATTACGTTGGGCAGCTACCCGACGGGACGGTCTTCGACAAGAGCACACAGCCCCAGTGGTTTCGCCTGGACAGCGTGATCAGTGGCTGGCGAAGCGCGTTGCAACAGATGCCGGTAGGCGCAAAATGGCGACTGGTGATTCCATCCAACCAAGCCTATGGCGCTGATGGCGCCGGCGAGTTGATCCCGCCTTACACGCCACTGGTATTTGAGATCGAATTGCTCGGCGCGGGCGCCTGAACCCAAACGAAAAACGGTGCGCAATGCGCACCGTTTTTGTATGTTGCGGCGAGTCAGGCTTTAGCCGTCAACTCTTCCTTGTGGGCATTGTGCAGCACTTCGATCAGGCAGTCTTCCAGCTCGAACCGCTCATGCAGCAAGCCACCCAACTCTTTGAATTTTTCTGCAACACACTTGCCGGCATCACACAGGTCGTTGAAGGCCAGCAGCTTCTCGGTGATGACGTCGATGCGTGGGTAAATCGTCTCGGCCAAGTCCAGGCCACGCTGATCGTCGAAGGCCTCGGCCTCCTTGGTCAACTGCTCGTAGACACCAAAGTGCCCCGCCGAAACGTAATCAACCAATACGCCACAGAACTCCTGCAACGGCTTGCGGTTCTCCCCTAATGCTTCGGGCTTTGCACCGAGAGCATCAAAGGCCCGAACCAGTTCGTGACGCGCCTTCAACCAACCATCGATCAGTTTATGCACCCCACCCCAGCGTTCCTGAGCATTCTGACAACTTTCCAGCATGATGATCTCTCTTCCCTATAGGGGTGCCGCCTGCTGCCCGCGCAACACTTCAAGGTTAAAGCGGCAACCGGGCAAAGGTGCATCGAACAGTCTGTTTCAATAACGCGTGCGGGCCAGATTATGCCCGCACGACTATGGCATCAAGTTACGCAGGAGAGAAAGTTCATACAAGTGTTTAATCCCTTCCTACAACCTGCGGGCACCTGTCAGTGCCGTGCAAGGCCAAAACGCTGGCTTAACAGCAACCTCGAGAACTGCGCTATGCCAAGGATCAGCATGGCCACGAAGAACAGCAGGCTCCACTCGGGAATACTCAAGTCGAACAGCGTCCAGTTGATTTCGACGCAGTCGACGGAGCCCTTGAAGATCAGCGCCAACGCCTCCCGCAACGACAGGCTCTCGATCATGGGCTGAAGGCCGGGCCAACAAGCGGGCAACTGTTCCGGCGGCGTATTTTGCAGCAGCACCTGACGTATTGCCGTAGTGGCGCCGAGCACCGCACAGGCCATGCTCGCCAGCCAATACAAGTAGATCCCGGACCGCCTGGGCCCATGAATCGCCGCCACCAGATTGATCAGGGTGAAGGCAGCCACAAGAATTCGTTGCACCTGGCACAGGAAGCAAGGACGCAAAACTGCGGCGTATTCCAGGTAAAAGGACGCGCCCAGCGTCAGCGCACCGGCCAAAAACGCCAGGAGGAACAGGGAGCGTGAGGGGGCCAAAGACATTGTTTATCCGCAACGCAAGAGATAGGTAGTTACGGTAGAGGAAAGGCCTTACCCCTTTCAATACGCGCCGGAGCAGACGATTCCGCGAGAACGTAGGGATATCCCATCAGAAGATGAGCGATTAAACGCGCGTCTGCGTAGGAGTTTACTACAAGCCGTATTAACTACAGCTATCGGGCGACGTTGGAGGGTTGGCCGGCAGACATTTCTCAGCCAACCCCGGTGCTGCATCCTACGTCAAACCCGGGCCGGTACCGGCAGCGGTGAGGCCAACAATCGCTTGTCGAGCAGGCCCAGGCCTTCCTGGAACAACTGGTTGCTGCGCTCGGTGTCGCCCAGCTGCGCGAGCAGGCGCGCCAGCTCGGCGCATGCTTCGGGGTTGCGTTGCACCTGCAAGCTGCTTTCCAGGTAGTCCCGCGCCTTGCCCCACAAGCTGTTTTGCAGGCACAGGCGGCCAAGTGTCAGCAACAGGCTGGCATCGCCCGGATGGTCCTTGAGCCAGCCTTCGGCAAACTTCAACTGCTTCGCAGGGTCGCTGCCTCGCAGCAAACCGTAGAGCCTGATCAAGTGGCTGTCGTACTCGCGCTTGAGCGCCGTGCGCAGCACCTCTTCGGCCTTGGCATCCGCGCCCAATTGACGCAGTTGCTCGGCGTAAGCCAGTACCAATTGCGGCTCCTGGCGCTGCGCCGAGGTCAATTGTTGCCACGCCCGCTCAAGGGATTGCTGGCCCGCTTCGCCTTGCTCTTCACGCTGGGCGGCCAGGGTCAGGTTCTCGCCCCAGGCGCGACGCTCCAGGTCGGCCAGCTCCGCAGGCGGCAGTACCTTGTCCTTGCGCAGTTCCGGCAGCAGCCGGATCACCGAAGACCAATCACCGCGTTGCTGATACAGGCGCTGTAGTTGGCGCAGCACCTGGACGTTATGGGGATGGCGCTCATGCATGGCTTGCAACGTAACCAGGGCACCGTCCGTGTCGCCACGGTCCATCTGCAACTGCGCATGACTCAAGGCCACCGCCAGCTCGGCCTGGGGCTGACGCTCAAGCGCGCGCTCCAGCAGGCTGTCCGCCTCCTCGTAACGCCCCTGCTCATTGGCCGCGCGGGCCGCGCCGAGGTAGTACAGCAATGGTTGGCGCTCTGCTTCGGCAGCCCGGTGCAGATGACGCTCGGCACTGGCCCAGCGCCCTTCGGCGAGGTCCATCTGACCTTGCTCGATGGCGACCTGAACCCGCCGGCTGCGATTGCGCCGCGACCACGGGTTGACCACCCCACCCGAGGTCAGCACCAGGCCCAAGAGCGCCCTGACCAGGTAGATCACCAGGCCAATGGCAAACAACGCCACCAGCGTCGACCACAGCCCGGACTCGTAATGCAGCACATGGGGATAGGTAATCAGTACGTAACCGGTGTGTTTCGAAATGCCCACAGCCAGTGCCAAGGCGATCGCAATCGCCAGCACCAGGATCACATAGAAACGCTTCATCGGCTTTACTCCTGGGTCGCCGGTTTGCCAGCGGAAGCCTTGGCTTCCTCGGCAGACAGGTGGCGACGGTCAAGGTAAGCCTGCACGGCGGCCAGACTCGCGGCCAGGTCCGGCGTCACCACCGAGACGGCCTTGGGCTCAAGCTCGGCAATACGGGCCAGCATGTTTTTGCTTTGCGGGTTGTCTTGATTGAAGTTGTCCTGCAACACGCTGCGAGCCTCGCCCAGCGACCGGGCGTACACTGCCGGCTCACCGTTGAGCGCCGCCCATTGCGCTTGCTCCAGCGCCAGGCTCAGGGCCAGGCGCACCTGGTTCAAACCTTGCCCTGCCAGCAACGGACGAATGTTGTCATCCGGGTTGAAGTCGATACGGAAGTACCGCGAGATCTGTTCCCACCACTGACTCCAGCGGTTATCCGTATCAGTAGTCGGACGGCCCTCGCTGGCGGCTTCCGGGAGTTGGTATTCCGGGGCGATGGCTGCCAGTTGCACAACCTGATCGCGCAGTGCGGCCAGCTGCAGGTACAACCCGGTACGATCCGGTTGTTCCACACTGCGCAACGCGGCGAGGCTCTTGGCCAATTGCTCACGGGCGGCGTAGGAGCCCGGGTCACTCTGTTCGCGAAGGATTTCGTCAGCGCCCTGGACCAGCGCTTGAGCGCTGTTGATGTCCTGCAAGGCAGAAAGACGCAGGCTGGCCAGGCGGATCAGGTGTTCGGCTTCGGCCAGGCGCCAGTCCTGGCGGCTGGCACCCAGCACGGTTTCCAGGCGTTGGCTCAAGCGCTGTTGGTCGCCCTGCAATTGCGCCACCAGACGACGGCGCTCTTCCAGCTCCTCAGCGCCCGGCAGTTGCCCCAGGCGTGCCGACAGCTGCTGCTGGCTCTGCTTGAGGCTCTGGGATTGGTCGTCCAGGGTTTGCACCTGGCCCAGCTGTTGCTGGCTGCTCGCCTGCAGTGCGCGGACCTGCCAGATCCCCCAGCCACCGGCGGCAACGCCGGCGGCGCCGAGCAACAAGGCGACGATGGCCAGGCCGTTGCCACGGCGCGGGGCGGTGGTAACCGGTGTCTCAACAGGCGCATCAAGCGCGGGTTGAGCTTCATCTTTAGGCAAGGCTGTTTCGCTCACGTATCCATCCTTTGCGTATTAGAGAGTGGGAACGGAAAAGCTCCGTAACGCCACTAACAAAGCCGCGGCACTCGCGCCACGACAATCCACAACTTTTTGCGCGCCAGCAGCACGCGCCATCTCGGCGACTCGCGGGCTGGGCACGAACAACGGCAGCTGTGCCACCTGGGGCCAATCTATGCCGGCCAGGGCTTGCAGGTGTAAAAAACCCTGCCCACTGCTGACCACCACGCCGTTCAAGCGTTCCACGTTTATGCGTTGGGTCAGGGTTGCACCGTCGTAGTCCGGCAGGAAACGGCGATACAACTCCAGATAGTCGACACTAGCACCTTGCTCGCGTAAACGCTCAGTCAGCAGCTCGCGCCCGCCCTCGCCCCGCAGGATCAGCACCCGTGCACCAGGCCGCGCGATAGCCTTGCGCAAGGTCGCCAGCTGTAGCAAGGCTTCACTGTCGTCGCCGTCCTGGGGATAACTGACGCCGAGGCCGTAGTCGGCCAATACCTGCGCCGTAGCGGCGCCCACACTGAACCAGGGCAAGTCTGGTGGTTGTGGCCAGTGTTGAGCCAATAACTGCAAGCCCAGGCGCGCCGCTGGTTTGCTCACCACAATCACTGCGCAATAGCGATCGAGCTCGCGAAAAGCTGCTTGCTGTTCCGGCGTGACGGGCAGCGCTTCGATCTCCAGCAGCGGCAGGCTGCTGCCGAAAAACCCTTCTTCGGATAACGTCGCCGCCAGGGCTGCCGACTCCTTGGCAGGCCGCGTCAGCAGCACACGCCATTGCGTCACTGCGGGCCGGCCTCGCCGTACACCGCTTGCAGAATGGCTCCGGCGCCTTTTTCCAGCAGCGCCTCGGCAACCTGGATACCCAGGCTGTTGGCCTCGCTTTGCGGCCCGCGAATCTCGGCGGTGAGCAGCAAACCACCACTCGGGTCGCCCACCAGCCCACGCAGCCAGAGGTTCTCGCCTTCAAGCACGGCATAGCAGGCGATTGGCACCTGGCAGCCACCGTTGAGGTGCTTGTTCAGGGCGCGTTCGGCGGTGACGCGAATTTCGGTTTCGTGGTGATCCAGGGGTTTGAGCAGTGCGTGAATTTCGCTGTCGGCGGTGCGGCATTCGATGCCCACAGCGCCCTGCCCGCCCGCCGGCAAGCTGTCTTCGACGCTGATGGCCGAGGTAATGCGGTCTTCAAAACCCAGGCGGATCAGGCCGGCTGCCGCGAGAATAATCGCGTCATACTCACCGGCGTCCAGCTTGGCCAGGCGGGTGTTGACGTTGCCTCGCAAGAAGCGGATTTGCAGGTCTGGGCGGCGGGTCAGCAACTGCGACTGGCGACGCAGGCTGGAGGTACCGACGACGCTGCCCAGCGGCAGTTCATCCAGTGACGCGTAGGTATTGGACACGAAGGCGTCGCGCGGGTCTTCGCGCTCGCAGATGCAAAACAGGCCCAGGCCTTCAGGGAAGTCCATGGGCACGTCTTTCATCGAATGCACGGCGATGTCGGCTTCGTGCTCCAGCAGCGCGGTTTCCAGTTCCTTGACGAACAGGCCCTTGCCGCCGATTTTCGACAGTGGCGAATCAAGCAGCTTGTCGCCGCGACTGACCATGGGCACCAGGGACACCGTGAGGCCGGGATGGGCCTGTTCAAGACGTGCTTTGACGTACTCGGCCTGCCATAAGGCCAGGGCGCTTTTACGGGTGGCGATGCGGATTTCGCGAGAGGACATGGATCAATCCGTACTGAATAGATACGGCAGATAATAACAGCTCAGGCAAATGCGCTTTGATTTGAATCAGCAAGTGCGGGGCCTCCCTGGCCGCGTCGCACCGGGATATGGGCGGTGAAGCGCGCGTCAGCCCTCGGGCTAAAGCTGCTGCATCATCTTGCGCACACCAGCGACGTGGCGCCGGCTGACAATCAAGGCGTCGCCGTTGAGGCCCTTCAGGAACAACTGAAAGTGCCCAAGCGGCGTGCGCTGCAGGCGCTCGATGCGCTCGCGTGCCACCAGTGCATTGCGGTGGATACGCACAAAGCGGTCGCCAAATTCGTCTTCCAACGCCTTGAGCGGCTCATCGAGCAGCACCTCACCGGCCTCGTGACGCAAGGTCACGTACTTGTGATCGGCAATGAAATACACCACCTGGTCCAGGGGAATCAGTTCGATGCCCTTGCGGGTGCGGGCGCTGATATGGCTGCGCGGCCCGCTGCCGCCCTGGGCTGCGGGCTGGGTCAAGGCAGCCAGTTGGACGCGATTGGGACGCTCGGCCTTTTTCAAGGCACGAAGCAATGCATCGGCATTGATCGGCTTGACCAGGAAACTGGCACCGCTGGCATCCAGGGCCTCGGAAGAGAACTCGTCCTGAGAGGCGCACAGCACCACCGAAGGCGGCGACTCTCGCTCGCTCAGGCGGGCGGCCACCTGCAAGCCATCAAGGCCCGGCATGCGGATATCGAGTAACACGACGTCCGGCTTGAGGCTGTCAATAAGGGCCAAGGCTTCCTCGCCACTGGTGGCGCTCGGCTCAAGGACGTTGTAACCCTCGAGTTCACTGACCAAACGGCTCAGTCGCTCGCGGGCTTGGGGTTCGTCATCAACGATCAGGACATTCATATTGCGCTGGATTCCTGCGTGAGTCTCGCACAAGGATAGCGTAGACAGGTGCGGTGACTTCCGTCACGGCGATCCACGCTAAGACTAGCGCGAGCGGCAAAAAGTGCCCCGAGAGTGGCACCAATATTTACCCGGACCTGTTCAATCGCGCCCAAAGTCTGCTGCCTTCGGGCATCGTCGTAGGGTTTGCTGATACACAATACGAACACCCCCTTTCTAAATGGATAGCCAGGCGTTCGACCTCATCGTCTGGCATTGGTGCACTGCACCTTCCCTATCAGTGCAACTGTAGACGCTCGCAGCGACGATATTGCTCAATCGTCAAATATCGTTTCAATAAACATCACATTCAGTTCCGCCTCCAGTCTCGTCCTGCGCGAGGTCGGCGGCAAGGCACTTAGCCATCTTGGAAACAAATAAAAATGCCGCGCCCAGGCATCGTCGCCTCCGGGGGCAACCCTGTTATTATCGGCGCCACACTTTCATGCCCTCTTTCCAGCAGATCACGAGCGAATCCATGAGCACCGACAAGACCAACCAGTCCTGGGGCGGCCGCTTCAGTGAACCCGTCGACGCCTTCGTCGCGCGCTTCACCGCCTCCGTCACTTTCGACCAGCGCCTCTACCGCCACGACATCATGGGCTCGATCGCCCATGCCACGATGCTGGCCAAGGTCGGTGTGCTGACCGACGCCGAACGCGACAGCATCATCGACGGCCTCACCACCATCCGTGGCGAGATCGAAGCCGGCACTTTTGACTGGCGCGTCGACCTGGAAGACGTGCACATGAACATCGAGGCTCGCCTCACCGACCGCATCGGCGTGACCGGCAAGAAACTGCACACCGGGCGCAGCCGTAACGATCAGGTGGCCACCGATATACGCCTGTGGCTGCGGGACGAGATCGACCTGATCCTGGCAGAGATCACCCGCCTGCAAAAAGGCCTGCTGGAGCAGGCAGAGCGTGAGTCCGGCACTATCATGCCCGGCTTCACCCACCTGCAAACCGCACAGCCTGTGACGTTTGGTCACCACCTGTTGGCCTGGTTCGAAATGCTCAGTCGCGACTACGAGCGCCTGGTCGACTGCCGCAAGCGCGCCAACCGCATGCCTCTGGGCAGCGCCGCACTGGCCGGCACCACCTACCCGATCGACCGCGAATACACCGCGCAACTGCTGGGCTTCGACGCCGTGGGCGGCAACTCGCTGGACGGCGTGTCGGACCGTGATTTCGCCATCGAATTCTGCGCCGCGGCCAGCATTGCGATGATGCACTTGTCGCGCTTCTCCGAAGAGCTGGTGCTGTGGACCAGTGCGCAATTCCAGTTCATCGACCTGCCAGACCGCTTCTGCACCGGCAGCTCGATCATGCCGCAAAAGAAAAACCCCGACGTGCCGGAACTGGTGCGCGGCAAAAGCGGCCGTGTCTTCGGCGCGCTGATGGGCCTGTTGACCCTGATGAAGGGCCAGCCGCTGGCCTACAACAAGGACAACCAGGAAGACAAGGAACCGCTGTTCGACGCCGCCGACACCTTGCGCGACTCGCTGCGGGCCTTTGCCGACATGATCCCGGCGATCAAGCCCAAGCACGCCATCATGCGTGAAGCGGCCCTGCGCGGCTTCTCCACCGCCACCGACCTGGCGGACTACCTCGTTCGCCGTGGCCTGCCGTTCCGCGACTGCCACGAAATCGTTGGGCATGCCGTGAAATATGGTGTGGAGAGTGGCAAAGACCTGGCAGAAATGAGCCTGGAAGAACTGCGCAAATTCAGCGACCAGATCGAACAGGACGTGTTTGCGGTACTGACCCTCGAAGGGTCGGTGAATGCCCGTGACCATATCGGCGGGACTGCACCGGCGCAGGTGAAGGCTGCCGTGGTTCGCGGCCAGGCGTTGCTCGCAAGCCGCTAAAAGCGTCGCAGGCAAGCCAGCTCCCACAGTAGATCGAGTTCTTCAGAACAACTCGGTCACCTGTGGGAGCCGGGCTTGCCCGCGATGGCGCCCTCACAGACGCCAGCTATCTACTTCTTCGCCGCAACCATCGCCATAAACGCCGGCATCGCCGCCTCCTTGTCCGCCGCTACCCGCTGGGCATTCGGCAGCGCCTGCAAGCGCGCCAGCAAATCCTTGGCCTTCGGCATCTCAGCCAACAGATCCAGCCCGAACAGCTTCCCGGCCACTGCACACGCCAGGTCCACGCTGTACACAAAATACAAATCCGCAATCGTGAAGCTGTCCCCCGCCACATACGGCGCGAACTTCCCGTGCCGCCCCAACGAGCCAATCCCCAGCAACAACTCAGCCCTGGACTTCTCCTTGATCGCCTCCGGCACCGGCATGCCAAAAAACGCCTCGGCAAAACACGCGCGGGCCGGCAGTTCGATATACAGCTCGATTTCCCTGCACAACGCCAGCACCTGGGCCCGCTGAAACGCATCGCTTGGCAACAGCGACCGCCCGCCCTGGGTCTGTTCGATGTATTCGAGGATCACGCTGGTTTCGTTGATGAAGCCTTGCTCGACGCCCAGCACCGGCACCTTGCCTCGCGGACTTACTGCCAGCGCCTCAGGGGTCTGGCCCGCATAGAAAGGCACCTCTTCGAAGGGCAGCCCTTTCTCCAGCAGCGCCAGTTTGACCATGTTGTAGTAGTTGCTGACCGAAAATCCATAAAGCTTGAGCATCACAAAGCCTCCAGGCCGTGTACGGGGTTGGCAGCAGTGGTTATAGATCGGGATGCCGCGCCTGACCAGCAGCATCACCCGAGTGAATGGGGGTAGACTGGCGCCCTTTCCTCCAGGAGCCTGCCATGAGCGAGCCAACCGATATCGACAACGACGAAGAAGAGTTCGCCGAGACCACCCTGATTGAAGCGATCGAAAACCAGCTCGAAAGCGACAACCCGCCCGCCGCCAAAGCCACGTTCAACAAGCTGACCCTGGTGGGCTACGAGCGCGAAGATATCCTGCAAATGATGGCCCACGTACTCGCCATCGAAATCGACGCCCTGCTCGAAGAAGACCGCGCCTTCAATACCGAATGGTATGAAACTGCCTTGCGCGCCCTGCCTGACCTGCCGCCAGAGAAGCAATAGCACCGGCCTTTGTAGGAGCGAGCTTGCTCGCGAAAAACGCCATTACACCGCGCGTATTCAGGATGCCAGCGTTATCGTTAACGCCCTTCGCGGGCAAGCTCGCTCCTACACACTGGACAGCTCGCCAAAGTGCGTTCACCTTATGGCTGCTAACGTCTAAAAATTCCTAGAAAGTCTGGAGTCCTTATGTCGTATACCCCTGAGTTGGTTGCCGAACTGGAAATCCTTGCACTCTTCAACCTGGGCAGCTCCCAGGAAGGTCTGAAAGTTCATCAGACTGCCGCTCCCACTGCCATTGCCGCTGTCCGGCGCCTGTTTGATAAAGACCTGATCGACCAGCCAGACGGTGGTTACCTCACCAGCCTTGGCCGGGATGCTGCTGAACACGCACAAAGCCTGCTGACTATTCTGACAACCAGCAAAGAAGCCGCCTGACACCTCGTATCGCCCACGGAGTCCTCTTTTCATGGATTCCGCGGGCATTCCTGTGCCCGCGATAAAATTCTGACGCCAAAAACAAAATCCCTCTAAACCTCCTACGCTACTGGCTGTAAACTCCCACACGGCCGCCCACGTCGGGCCCTGCGAGCCACCGAGTTCGACATGACCCGCACCCACGAAATCCGCCCCGACCTGGACGAAGGCATCGACCGCAAGGTGCTGGCCCAGCTGCGCGCGCGGTTTCTGGCACTGAACGACGGGCGCATGGCCCGAGCCATTGAAGGGCTGACGCCACGCCAGCAAAGCGTACTGACGCTGCTGCCGCTGTTTTTCCACGTCAATCACCCGCTGCTGCCGGGCTATGTGTCGGGCAGCACGCCGGCCGGCCTGTCGAACTTTGAGCCCGACGCCCAAGCCTTGGCCGAGGCCCAGCGCCTGACCCGCACGTTTTCCTACAAGCCCCGTCACGGCAACCCGCCGCGACCGATTCACGGGCTGTACCTGATGGGCAGCCTGGGCACGCTGGCCCAGGCCGATCAAAGCGATATGGACGTGTGGGTCTGCCACGCTGCCGACCTCAGCGAGAACGAACTGGCCGAGTTGCGCAAGAAATGCCAGCTGCTGGAAACCTGGGCCCTGAGCATGGGCGCCGAGGCGCACTTCTTCCTGATCGAGCCGACGCGGTTTATCCAGGGCGAGCGCGACACGCAACTGAGCTCCGAAGACTGCGGGACCAGCCAGCATTACCTGCTACTGGACGAGTTCTATCGCACCGCGATCTGGCTGGCCGGGCGCACACCGATCTGGTGGCTGGTGCCGGTGTACGAAGAAACGCGCTACGCCGAATTCACCCATGCGCTGATCTCCAAGCGCTTTATCCGCGCCGACGAGACCCTCGACCTGGGCCACCTGGCGCACATTCCGCCGGGCGAATTTATCGGCGCCGGCCTGTGGCAGCTGTTCAAGGGCATCGAATCGCCCTACAAATCGGTACTCAAACTCCTGCTGACCGAGGTGTACGCCAGCGAGCACCCGAAGGTGCAGTGCCTGAGCCTGCGCTTCAAGCGCGCGGTGTTTGCCAACCAGATGGACCTGGACGAGCTCGACCCGTACATCGTGGTCTACCGCCGCATCGAGGAATACCTCAAAACCCGCAACGAGCCCGAGCGCCTGGAACTAGTCCGGCGCAGCCTGTACCTGAAGGTCAACCGCAAGCTCAGTGCCGGCCAGCGCTCATCCGGCTGGCAACGTTTGCTGCTGGAGCGCCTGGCCAATGAGTGGGGTTGGGATCAGCGCCAACTGGCCTTGCTGGATAGCCGCAGCCAATGGAAGGTCCGGCAAGTGGCCTCCGAGCGCCGCGCACTGGTCAACGAGCTTAACTACAGCTATCGCTTCCTGACCCAGTTTGCGCGTACCGAACAGACCGTCAGCCTGATCAACAAACGCGACCTCAATGTGCTTGGCCGCCGCCTGTATGCCGCGTTCGAGCGTAAGGCCGGCAAGGTCGAGTTCATCAACCCCGGCATCGCCCCGGACTTGGCCGAAGACACCCTGACCCTGGTGCAGTCGCCCAACCGCAAAGAGCCGGGCCAGCACCATTGGGGCCTCTACAACGGCAGCCTGACTGCCCTGGAATGGGAGCACTTTGCGCCGATCAAGCGCAGCCGCGACCTGCTGGAAATGCTCACCTGGTGTCACCGCAACGGCGTGATCGACAGCAGCACCCGCCTGGCTTTGCATCCTGGCACCAGTGACATGACCGAATTCGAGCTGTTCAACCTGCTGGGCAGCCTGCAACAGACCGTCGTCCTGCCCTTGGCCAGCGTGGATGAGGAACGCCTGCTGCGCTCGGCGGTGCCCGAGGAAGTGCTGTTGCTGATCAACGTCGGCGTCGACCCGCTCAAGCACCACCGCGACCTGAACATCCTGATGACCACCGAGCGCACCGACTCCCTGAGTTACGCGGGCGTGCGGGAAAACCTGGTGCTGACCCTGGACCAGGTCACCGTCAACAGCTGGAACGAGGTGATGGTCAGCCGCTACGACGGCCTCCACGCGTTGCTCGACTGCCTGCGCGACTACCTCAATCAATTGCCGGCCAATCACTTGCCGCGGTTGCGCGTGCGTTGCTTCTGCCACAACCGCGCGCAATTCATTGCCCAGCGCGTGGAAGAGATCTTCGACACCGCGCAAAACCTGCTGCTGGGCCAGGAAAACCACCGCTACCTGGTGCAGGTGCAACAGCACTATCACGTGATGGAACTGACGCCCGGCCAGGCCAACCACGTGTCACTGGCAACCCAGGACGCGCTGATCACCTACCTCAGCGAAGAACTGGCCAGCTACAGCCCGTTGCACCTGGACACCATGGCCCTGGAAGACCACGACCTGGCGCTGTTGCTGCCCATGGGCCTGCCCGACTGCGTGCAAGTGTTCTACCGGATCAACGAGGGGATTGCCGAGCTGTACGTGCTGGATGAATTCAACGCGCTGTGGCAGCAGCGCTTGCCGTTTCACGACGAGCAAAGCCTGTTGGTGCCATTGCAGCGCTTCTTGCAGTCGATCATTTATCGCCGCGACGCGCTGCTGCCGCTGGACCCGCAGCAGCCGCTTGGCGCGGTGCAAATCCTGTATTACCAGCTGTTGCCGTCGGGCAGTGGCCGCGCGCGCCGGGCCGAACCACGCCCGGCGCCGCAAACCCCGGCCAACAAGCCGTTCTACGACGTGCAGGCGATTATCGGCAAGGCCGCACCGGGCCAGGTGGGCATCACCTTGTACTGCAATCAACGGGAGTTTTCCGAGCTGGAATTTGGCGACCAACTGTTTGCGGTGGTCGCCCATGAAATCGTCGGGCAACGCCGGGAGGCCGAACGTTACCGCTGCTACATCACCGATCTGGACCTGTCTGGCCTGCTCGGTGATGTTCAAAGCCCGAGCAATCTGTACCTGCGCTACAAGGCTGATCTGGAACTGGCGCTCAACGAGGCGCTGGGCCAGGTTTAGAGGGGAAAGGCGCCACCGTCTTTCGGCTGGTCTTTGACGCCCAGCAGTTCAAGCTTGAGGGTCTTGCCACCCGGTGCTGGCCAATCGATGTGCTGGCCGACTTGCAGGCCCAGCAACGCACTGCCCACCGGCGCCAGGATCGAGATTTTGCCCTCGTCGGCGTTCGCATCCTTGGGGTAGACCAGGGTCAGGTGATAGTCCTTGCCACTGCCTTGTTCACGGCAATGCACGCTGGAGTTCATGGTCACGACCGTTGCAGGCACTTCATCGTGGCCAACCACTTCTTCGGCGCGGTCGAGTTCGTGTTGCAGGGCCTCAACGCCCGGCGACGACTCGCCTACACGGTCGATCAGTTGCTCAAGACGCTGCACGTCAAGACGGGTGAGGATGATGGAAGGTGCGGTCATGATTCAGGCAGACTCCTTTTTTCTGCACAAAAAAGCAAAACCCCGCCAGGAAAAGGCGGGGTTCTCACGGACCTCGATGAGTTGAGGTGTACCCGGACACTACCACAGCACAATAAATAAACAAGACGGCCTGACTTGAGGGTCAGGCGTCGGCTTTGCGCTGCTCGGCCTGGTCGACAATCACGCGCCGGCGCGCATCATCGGCAGAGCGCCATTCGCGGATGTCTTCCACGTGCCGGAAGCAACCGAGGCAGACTTTGTGCTCATCCAGCCGACATAAGCTGATACAAGGTGACGGCACCGCCGGGCTGACATTGCTGAACAGCGGCTTGGGCGGGCGTGCGGGTGCGGGCTGCGTCACGATCAGATCTCGTCGAAGTCCAGCTCGACGCCGGCTTGTTCCTGGGTGAGGCGTGCAAGCATTTCGCTCAACAGCTCATCGGTAGTGTCGTGGGTCCAGCGATTTTCTTCTTCATCGTAGTCAAAGTGAAAACCACCGGAGCGCGCCGCCAGCCAGAGCTGACGCAGAGGTTCCTGGCGGCTGAAAATCAGTTGGGTGCCATTTTCGAACTTGACGGTCAGCACACCGGCCGAGTTCTCCAGGTCCACATCCAGACCGCTGTCGTCGAAAATATCCTCCAGCGCTTGCTGGGTCGCATCCACCAGGTCGTGAAAACGGGCTTCGGTCAAACTCATTGTGGGAACCTCGAAAAGTGTCTGGTCTCGCTCAAGCGCCGCACAATACGGACGCACCATCATGATTGCAAAGGATACCGATTTCATTACCCGCAGCCGTGTGAATTCTCCTCGGTTGATGTAAGTACAATCGCGACAAACTCGGCAAAGCCCCGCCGGACGGGTATTTCGGCGCATAGGCAATCTGGCGGGTGGTCGGTATACTCGGGCGCAATTAATGCATATTCAAGGATTTCGCCATGAAGCGCCTGATCTCTTCCCTTGCTGCGCTCGTCGCGGTCGCTTGCCTCGTTAGTGCCTGTGGTCAAAAAGGCCCGCTGTATCTGCCCGATGACAGCAAAGACCCGAATGAACAGGCGCAATCGTCGCAAACCAAAGCGCATAAGCACGACTCCTACTAAGGGAACATCATGGACGCTTTTAACTACCGTGACGGCGAGCTGTTCGCGGAAGGTGTCGCGCTGTCCGCCATTGCCGAGCGCTTTGGCACCCCGACCTACGTGTACTCCCGTGCTCACATCGAAGCCCAATACCGCTCCTTCGCCGACGCGCTGGAAGGCACGCCAAGCCTGGTGTGCTTCGCCGTAAAAGCCAACTCCAACCTGGGCGTACTGAATGTCCTGGCGCGCCTTGGCGCCGGTTTCGACATTGTGTCCCGTGGCGAGCTTGAGCGTGTGCTGGCCGCCGGCGGCACGGCTGACAAAATTGTGTTCTCCGGTGTCGGCAAGAGCCGCGAAGACATGCGCCGCGCCCTGGAAGTGGGCGTGCATTGCTTCAACGTCGAGTCCACCGACGAGCTGGAGCGCCTGCAAGTGGTGGCCGCCGAGATGGGCGTTCGTGCGCCGATCTCCCTGCGGGTCAACCCGGACGTCGACGCCGGCACTCATCCGTACATTTCCACCGGTCTCAAAGAGAACAAGTTCGGCATCGCCATCGCCGACGCCGAAGACGTGTACATCCGCGCCGCCCAGTTGCCGAACCTGGAAGTATTGGGCGTCGACTGCCATATCGGCTCGCAACTGACCAGCCTGCCACCGTTCCTGGATGCACTCGACCGCCTGCTGGCGCTGATCGACCGCCTCGGCGAGTGCGGCATCTACCTGCACCACATCGACCTCGGTGGCGGCGTGGGCGTGCGTTATCGCGATGAAGAGCCGCCGCTGGTCAGCGACTACATCAAGGCTGTGCGTGAGCGCACCGAAGGCCGCGACCTGACGCTGATGTTCGAGCCGGGCCGCTATATCGTCGCCAACGCCGGCGTGCTGCTGACCCAGGTCGAGTACCTCAAGCACACCGAGCACAAGGATTTCGCCATCGTCGACGCGGCGATGAACGACCTGATCCGCCCTGCGCTGTACCAGGCCTGGATGGACGTGACGGCCGTCAAGCCTCGCGCGGGAGAAGGCCGCAGCTACGACGTGGTCGGCCCGATCTGTGAGACCGGCGACTTCCTGGCCAAGGAACGTCAGCTGGCCCTGGAAGAAGGCGACCTGCTGGCCGTGCATTCGGCCGGCGCCTATGGGTTTGTCATGAGCTCCAACTACAACACCCGCGGGCGTACCGCCGAGGTGCTGGTGGACGGTGATCAAGCGTTTGAAGTGCGTCGCCGCGAGACGGTAGCCGAGTTGTTTGCTGGCGAAAGCCTGCTGCCGGAGTAAGGTCATGTTGCTGCGTTTTACCAAGATGCACGGGCTGGGCAATGACTTCATGGTCCTGGACCTGGTCAGCCAGCACGCGCACATCCTGCCCAAGCACGCAAAACTGTGGGGCGACCGCCACACCGGTGTCGGCTTCGACCAGTTGCTGCTGGTGGAAGCACCGAGCAACCCGGAAGTGGATTTCCGTTACCGGATCTTCAACTCCGACGGCTCCGAAGTGGAACAGTGCGGCAATGGTGCCCGCTGTTTCGCCCGCTTTGTGCTGGACAAGCGCCTGACCGCCAAGCGGCAGATTCGCGTCGAGACCAAGAGCGGCATCATTGAGCTGGATATTCGCAGCGACGGCCAGATCGGCGTCAACATGGGCGCTCCACGGCTGGTGCCGGCGGACATTCCGTTCCAGGCCGCCGAGCAAGCGCTGAGTTACGCCGTTGACGTGGACGGCAAGACCGTCAACCTGGCCGCTGTGTCGATGGGCAACCCCCATGCCGTGCTGCGGGTGGATGACATCAACAGCGCACCGGTTCACGAACTGGGACCGAAGATCGAAAACCACCCGCGCTTTCCGGCGCGGGTTAATGTGGGTTTCCTGCAGGTCATCGACCGTTCTCGTGCGCAGTTGCGCGTCTGGGAACGCGGTGCCGGCGAAACCCAGGCCTGCGGTACCGGTGCATGCGCCGCTGCCGTAGCCGCGATCAGCCAGGGGTGGATGGATTCGCCGCTGCTGATCGACCTGCCCGGCGGACGTCTGTCCATCGAATGGACAGGCCCTGGCCAACCGGTGAAAATGACCGGCCCGGCCACCCGCGTCTACGAAGGACAGGTCCGTCTATGAGTGAGCCAATCCAATGACTGATAAGCCTCAAGTACCCGCGAAAGCATCCCCAAGCGAAAGTCTGGAGGCCGCAGCTGTTGCGGCGTATCTGGAGGCTAATCCGGACTTCTTCGTCGAACACGAGGAACTGCTGCCGGCCCTGCGTATTCCCCACCAGCGTGGCGATACCGTGTCGCTGGTGGAACGGCAGATGAAGATCCTGCGCGAGCGCAATATCGAGATGCGCCATCGGCTCTCGCAGCTGATGGACGTGGCCCGCGACAACGACCGCCTGTTCGACAAGACCCGCCGCCTGGTGCTGACCCTGATGGACGCCGCCAGCCTGGAAGAGGCAGTGATTGCCGTCGAAGACAGCCTGCGCCAGGACTTCCAGGTGCCTTTTGTCAGCCTGATCCTGTTCAGCGACAACCCGATGCCGGTGGGTCGCTGGGTCAGCGGCAGCGATGCCCAGACCGCCATCGGCGGCCTGCTCTGCGAAGGCAAGACCATCAGCGGCACCTTGCGTGAGCATGAGCTGGACTTCCTGTTTGGCGCCGAGCAGCGCCAGCAGATCGGCTCCACGGCCGTGGTCGCCCTGAGTCATCAAGGGCTGCATGGCGTGCTGGCCATCGCCAGCCGTGATCCGCAGCACTACAAAAGCTCGGTGGGCACGCTGTTCCTGAGCTACATCGCCGAAGTGCTGGGCCGCGTGCTGCCACGCTTCACCACTGCATTGCGCGCGGTGCGCTAGCCATGGAACGACAACTGGACGCCTACTGCGCTCACCTGCGCAGCGAGCGCCAGGTGTCGCCGCATACCCTGGAAGCCTACCGGCGGGACTTGAACAAGGTCCTGGCGTTTTGCGAAAAACACCACATCGGTAGTTGGAAGGCTCTGGATATCCAGGGCTTGCGCAGCCTGATCGCCCGTCTGCACCAGCAAGGCCAATCTTCCCGCAGCCTGGCGCGCCTGCTGTCGGCGGTGCGCGGCCTCTATCACTACCTGAACCGCGAAGGCCTGTGCGACCACGACCCGGCCAACGGCCTGGCGCCGCCCAAGGGCGAACGACGCCTGCCCAAGACTCTCGACGCGGATCGTGCCCTGCAATTGCTCGATGGCGCCGTGGAAGATGACTTCCTGGCCCACCGCGACCAGGCGATCCTCGAACTGTTCTATTCCTCGGGCCTGCGCCTGTCAGAGCTGACCGGGCTTAATCTTGAGCAACTGGACCTCGCCGATGGCCTGGTGCAAGTGCTCGGCAAAGGCAGCAAGACCCGCGTATTACCAGTGGGCAAAAAGGCCCGCGAAGCCTTGCTGCTGTGGTTGCCACTGCGTGCGCTGGCCAACCCGGCGGACGACGCGGTGTTTATCAGCCAGCAAGGCCGTCGCCTCGGGCCGCGGGCCATTCAAGTGCGGGTCAAGGCGGCGGGTGAGCGCGAGCTGGGGCAAAACCTGCACCCGCACATGCTCCGGCACTCCTTTGCCAGCCATTTGCTGGAGTCGTCCCAGGACCTGCGCGCGGTGCAGGAACTGCTGGGCCACTCCGATATCAAGACCACCCAGATCTACACCCACCTGGACTTCCAGCACCTGGCGACGGTGTACGACAGCGCCCATCCACGGGCCAAACGCATTAAGGGCAGTGACTCATGAGCATCAAGCTGATCACCTTCGACCTGGACGATACGCTCTGGGATAACGTGCCGGTCATCGTCAGCGCCGAGGCGTCGATGCGCGAGTGGCTGGCCACCCATGCCACCAAGGTCGGTGACTTGCCTCTGGAGAAGTTCGCCAGCCTTCGCCAGCAGGTGCTGCAACGCCACCCGGAGCTCAAATATCGCATCAGCGTGTTGCGTCACAAGGTGCTGCAGTACGCCTTCGAAGAGGCTGGGTACCCACTGCCAGAAGCGGCGCAGATGGCGGACGTGTGCTTTGAAGCATTTATCCATGCTCGCCACCAGCTCACGGTATTTCCCGAGGCCGAGCCGATGCTCCAGGCGCTGCGCCAGCACTATTTGCTGGGGGTAATCACCAACGGTAATGCCGACGTACAGCGTGTGGGCCTGGCGGATTACTTTCACTTTGCATTGCGGGCCGAAGACATTGGTATCGCCAAGCCGGATGCGCGGTTGTTCCAAGAGGCCTTGCAGCGCGGTGGCGTTGAGCCGGGCGCAGCGGTGCACGTCGGGGACCATCCCGGGGACGACATCGCCGGGGCGCAACAGGCGGGACTGCGCGCGGTGTGGTTCAACCCGGCGGGCAAGGTGTGGGAAGCCGAGAAATTGCCGGATGCCGAGATTCGCAGCCTGACCGAGTTTCCAGCAATCCTGACCCGCTGGAAGTGACCCCGAACTTACCGTAGCAGCTGCCGAGCCTTGGCGAGGCTGCGTTTGCGGTGTGTCAGGCAGGCCGCCGACGCATCCTCGCCAAGGCTCGACAGCTGCTACGAGAACGGGCGCAATTCCGTTTTGTAGCGCCCATGAAAAAGCCCGCAGCGACGGCGGGCTTTTTCAGCAAGCAGACAACAGGCCTTAGATAGGCCGGCTGCCGTACTTGTTATCCGGCTTCTTCGGTGGATCTGCCACCACGTTAGCCTCGACTTCCTGCACTTTGCCGCCTTTAGCGAGGAATTCTTCCATCGCACGGGCCAGCGCATCGCGCTCTTTGTTCTTGGCTTCTACGCTCGGCAGTTCGTCAACCGACACCGCAGCCTTGGCCTTGCCCTTGGCTGCCGGGGCCGGTGCATCTTCGCCACCGTCGTCGTCAGCCACGTCTTCGGCAGCCGCCTCAAGACCTTCCTCGGTTTCGTCGTCGTCGCCTACTTCGAGGTCGTCGTTTTCCAGATCATCGTCGCTCATGTTCTACCTCATGACTTGCGAAAAGCAGATTAGTTATAGCCCAGCTTCGCCACCTGTCGACGGCCGCCGGAAAAAAATCAACATCCACAGGATAACCAGTGGCTTATGCCCCATCACCGTGCAAGGTGGCGAGGACTTTACGAGCACCGCCATGATCACGGTGCTCGCCCAGATAAACACCTTGCCAGGTCCCCATCGCCAAGCGGCCGGCCCTTACCGGCAAACTCAGCTGGCAGCCCAGGAGACTGGCCTTGAAGTGCGCCGGCAGATCATCCGGACCTTCGTCGTTGTGTTCATATCCCGCCGTACCTTGCGGCACCAGCGCATTGAAGAAACGCTCGAAGTCACGGCGAACCGCCGGGTCGGCATTCTCGTTGACCGTCAACGAGGCCGAGGTGTGCTGCAGCCACAAATGCAACAGTCCCACCCGACAGGCCTTCAATTCAGGCAGGCCGGCGAGCAACTCGTCCGTCACCAGATGAAAGCCCCGGGGCTTGGCCCGCAGGGTTATCAGGGTCTGTTGCCACATACAGTTCTCCGCACATCGGCGCGCATTCTAGCGCGCTCTGGGAAAAAACAAAGTGCCGA